>JAZUGM010000021.1:0-12824 GCA_045641205.1 Thermoguttaceae bacterium | reverse complement strand
TTGTCGGCGATGATGTTGCGCTTGAAGACTTCGAAGATCAACGCTTTGTCGTCGGCGCGCTTCGCGGTTTCAAAAGCGACCTTGCACATCTCGATTTTCGTCGCGACGGGCAGGTCGAATTGACGCGCGACGCGGACGTAGCCGCGAATACCGCGAGAATGATATTTCGCGTCGTTCGATTGCTTCGCGATCGTCAAGCAGATTTCGGCGACTCCGTTCGCGTCTTCAGGAGTGTTCCATTCGCCAAGAATTTGAGTCGCTTTGTCGACGGCGGGACCGTTGCAAGCCTTGGCGACTGCGGCAAGCGCCGTCGCTCCGCCGATTTGTTTCAGCAAGGGCAACATCTTATTTTTAGCGTCCAAGTCGGCCTTTTCAAAAAGATCGGCGACTTTTGCGGCGCACGCTTCGCGAGGAAGACGCGTGCAAGCGGCGCGAAGAATCCAGTCGACTTTCGCGTCGTCCGTTTCGCCGTTAAGCGCGTCGACGAGTTGGTTCAAGTCGTCGAGCGAGACGATTTCGGAAAGAGCCGCCAACGCGCCGTCGCGCAACGCGCCGGTTTTCGTTTCCGCGACTTTGACGAGCGCGGGCGCGGCTTCCGGCGTGCGGCGGAGTTCGGCGATCTTCATATAGGCGAGCGCGACGTTTTCAGACGAATCGATTATCGACGCAAGGTCTTTTTCGGCAATCCCCTTCCACATAAAGAAGAAGACGGTCTGTTCGCAGTTGGCGCCAAATTCGACGATCGCTTCGGAAAGCGCGGGGTCGTCGAAGTTCGCTTTGTTCTCGGTCATTGCGGCAAACGCGGCGCCGCCGTGGTAACCGTTCTTCAACAGCGCCTTGACGGCGGCGACTTTCAGGACGTTCGAGCCGTTCTTCGCAAGTTCTTCCGCTTTCGGATAGACGAGTTGCTTCGACGCGTCGTCTTTGACGTCGCCCAGCGCGCGAATAATATAGATTTGCTTTTCTTCCGGGAATTTGTCGAACGCGGCAAGAACCGCTTTGACGATTTCAGGCGCGCTAGCTTCGTCGAATTCGCGGATCGTTTTCAGCGCGACGTCGACTTTCGAGGCGTCGTCAAGACTTAACGTCGCGACAACGTCGTCGGCGGCGGAAGCGCCGCGGCAAAGAAGATTGCGATAAAGACCGGCTTCTTGGACGAATTTAGGCGCGGCGGCAAAGTTCGCGGCCGCGTACAATTCGGTCGCTTTGTCAAGTTGACCGGCGGTTTCGCGCGCTTCGGCGACGTCGAGAATCGCGTCGCCAAGACCGCGCTTGACAATGAATTCGGCGTTCGAAAGATCGGTTTTCGATTCCGCGACTAAATACGCGGCGGCGTCGTCGGTCGCGATCGCGCCCAGCGCGGCGTAAACCGCTTTTTTGACGGCGGGATCGTCGGTCTTGTCGCCAATGTTCTTGAGCAACGCGACCGATTCAACCTTTCCGCGAACGCCGATCGAGTCGATCACGCCGACGAGACAAGCGCCCGAAAGCTCTTGAGCGGCTTTGGCAAGCGCGGCGTCGACTTCGTCAAAGGGCATCGCTTCAAGCGCGAAACGCGCGTTGAAGTTTTGCTTTTCGACGGGCAACAACGCGACAAGCGCCGGAATCGATTTGGGCGTGCCGTAAACGGCGAGGCGTTTGCACGCGACGTTTACGTTGTGAATAGCTTCAGGGGAATCGCCCGGTTGGTCGATCGCTTTCATCAGCAGGGCTTCGTCGGTCGACGTCTGGACGTCGCTCCAAGAAACTTGCGCGAATGCGGCGGTTGAAAGGAACGCGACCGCAGCGCAAGTCAGGAACGCCAACGCAAATTTTTTACGCATAATATCTTATTCTCCAACGAATCGTCCTCAAAAGGACGTCGTTTTTCGAGGTGGTTTGTTGATGAAGACTGAGATTCAAGGAAAACTTACAACGTGTACGGAGCGCGCATAGCGCGAGTGCGCATACGGTTGGCTTCGGGGTCGTTGAATTCTTCTTTGATCGGGTCGAATTCGATCGTGCGTTTAAGTTGCCACGCGATGTAAGCGCAGTGCGACGCGATGTGCGACTGCGCGGCGACGGCGGCGTTCGCGGCCGGCATGCGTCGCGTCTTGACGCATTCGACAAATTCGGCGATGTGCGTCGAAGGCTGCGTGCCCGGCATGCCGAAGTATTTGAGTTCGCCGCGCAATTTGTCGTTCGAAACCGCCATACGTCCGCTGTCGCCCGTTTCGATCCAGCCTTCTTCGCCGACGTAACGCGCGGAGCAGGTGCCAAGACCGAGCCAACCGTCGGAACGCATCACCAATTTTACGCCGTCGTCGTAATACGCGTGAACGTGCCCCGCGATAGAGCCGTCGTCGTTGAATTGAGGCTCGTAACGAACCGGCGCCGTATGGTCTTTTTTCGCCGCCCATTGGCAGAGGTCGACCGTATGGGAGCCCCATTCGAGAATGCCGCCGCCGTGGAAGTCGAACTTACCGCGCCAATCGCCGCGAACGTAGGCGCTGTTATAGGGACGCCACGGGCAAGGACCAAGCCAACGATCCCAGTCGACTTCGTTAATATCCGGTTGCGGCTCGGCGGGATACCAGTCTTGATCTGTCGCCGGCCAAAGCGTGTTGGCGTGAACTTCGGTGATCTTACCAAGTTTGCCGCTTTGGATAATCTTCGCGGCAAGCATAAAGTTGCCGATGTTGCGGCGTTGCGTGCCCGCTTGATAGACGATCCCGTAACGTTTGACGGCGTTTGCCAACGCGCGGCTCTCTTGGATCGTGAGCGAAAGCGGCTTTTCACAATAGACGTCTTTGCCGAATTTAGCGGCGGTGATCGACGCCATCGTGTGCCAACGGTCGCCCGTCGCGATCAACACGGCGTCAATGTCGTCGCGGATAAGGAGGTCTTCCATATCCTTGTACATTGCGCATTCTTTGTCGTTGTACGTCGAATCGGCGCGTTGCTTGACGTATTCGCGTCGTTCGCGTCGAACGTCGCAAATTGCGCGAAAACGAACGTCGGGACGAGCGAGGAACCAACCGAGGTCTTCTTGACCGCGGCTTCCAATGCCGATCGCGCCCATATTGACTTTAGTGCTAGGAGCGACCGTTCCGTCTAAACCGAGCGCGGAACCGGGCACATAGGCGGGAGCAAGAACCGCCGCCGCGATCGGCGCGCAACTCTTCAGAAAATCGCGACGCCCTACGCGTCGTTGCGTTGATTTCATATAAGACCCTTTCTTTCGCTCGCAAATTGCGTCCTCGCGTCGCCGCGTTGGGAAAGCGCTTTGCAAACAGGATAAAACAAACAAATTGGGGAATATTGTCTATCGTTTTTTCGGAGCGTAAAAAACTCCTTTACGTATGATAGAGCATACGAGCGAGAAAATCAAGTTTTTTAAGGAATTTTTTTGAGATTTTGCGTTTTTTTCATAGAAACCGCGACGTTACAGAACGTCGCGGCGGTATTTTAACGACAAAGAGAATTGTTGAAATTGTAGAGAACGCAAGATTACTTGACGTTCCGTAAAATTATTTGACGTTCCGTCGACGAGTCGCCAATTCTTTGCCCGTCATAGGACCGCGACGCTTGGCTTTTCGCGCTTGTTCTTCGTTGTTGCGTTCTTCTACGTCGTCGTCCTCAATTTTTATCGGATCGGGAAGAATTTCCGGCTCGCCCTCGTCCTCTTCTTCAGCGGCTTCTTTTGCCGCTTTGGCTCTTTCCATTTCGAAGTATTCTTCAAGGGGCGGAAGATTGACGTAATAGTCCCTTTTCGGTCGACCGGGACTCTTCTTAGGCGGTTTGCCGAAATTGGGGTCGGTCGGATCGTAAATTTCGACTTCGTAAACCTCCTCGGAGGACGCGTCGGGATCGGCTTCGCCTTCTCGCGCCTCTTCCATTCTAAGTTCCGCATATGAACGACTTTGAGAGGTTTGGTAATGATCGACTCCGATTCGATTCACATACCTGACGGGATCGGGGGAACTCGTTAGATAGTTCTTTTTAATTTTTGCCAATTCATTAAGGAACGAATCGCGCAAATTGGGCGGCGAAATGACTTCCGCATTGGCGCCATAACCCAACAGCCAACGAATAAACGCGTCGCCGCCCTCGGTTTCCAATTCCAATACGACGGAACCGTCTGTTAACTCGCGAGACGAAACGACGTTGCGCGGACGTTCTTCCTGAATGAGGCGCGCCGCGTAGCCGGTGAAACGCAACGTCGCTAAAACGACAGGCGCGGCGCCGACATAGGGCGAGACGACGTTCGCAAGATAATCGTCGACGTTAAAATCGACGGGACGCTTGAATTTCCGATTTTGTACCGTTTTGGCGTCGACGAGGCGATCGACCTTCCATATTTTGATTTTCTTGTCAAGACAACAATATCCGACGAGATAAACCGACGTTTGCCAATAGACAAAACTGTAGGGACAAACGTCGTAGGTCTTAGCGCGGTTAGAAGTTAGCGAACGATAACGAAAACGCAAAACGTTCGATTCGTCGAGAGCGGTCAAGATCGTTTTGAAAAGTTGACGCCTGCGTTCGTCAAAATTACGCTCGGTCGGCTCGAATCGATAGAAGAAAGGAGCGACGCGCTCCGCGTAAGCCACGGCGTCCGCGCGCAACGTCTTTGCGATTTTCTCGCGTCCCGAGACAATGGAATCCCAAAAGGGCGTCCCTTGAAGAGGTTCCATTAACGTTTGACCAACATAGAGCGCCAATAATTCGTCGCGCTCGAGCGCCGAAGTAAACGAGAAACATTGGCGGTCGAAGACGTAGCGCTTTCGACCGTGTTCTTCGCGGGTTGACGTCAGTTTTCCGAAAACAAGTTCGATCGACTTGATGTCGCGCTTGACGGTTTTTTCACTGACGCGATGACGTTTCGCAAGGTCTTGCAAAGACAGTCCTTGGCGAGTGTTGGACAAGTCTTGCAACATTCTCCATTGCCGTTCCAAAACGACTTCTATTTCCGACATTTCTTGCTCCTCAATACGATTAAAGACCGTCTTTACGCGCCGCCTCACCGACGCCGACGTCAATTATAGACTTTTGAAAACGGGCGTCAAGAAACGCTAAAAACGATAACGACGCAATATGAAATCAATTTGTGAAAAATAAGAACAATATTTGAATTGTATTGGTCGTAACGACTGATTGTATGCGTCGACAAAATAAAAAGAGAGCGTCGGTCTTTTCAAAAAGTTCCAAACGCAATAAAAAAACGCCGCGATTTCTCACGACGTTTTTTCAGATCAAAGAAATTGGATCAAACGCAAGAGACTAAGCTCAAACGTCTTCGCGTTGTTCGGAGATTCCGCGTTCTTTCAAGACGGCGCGACGGCTCAATTTTACGCGGTTCTGGTCGTCGATCGCGACCACTTTCACTTCAAATTTATCTCCGACTCGACAGAAATCTTGAATGTTGTCGACGTATTCGTCCGAAAGTTCGCTGATGTGACAAAGTCCGTCGCGACCGGGCAAAATCTCGATGAAAGCGCCAAAATTCTGAACGCTCGTTACCGTTCCTTCGTATATCTTGCCGATTTCGACGGAAGCGGTGAGTCGCGAAACCTCGCGCATCGCGGCTTCCGCGCTCGCTTCGTCGTTCGACGCGATGCAGACGGTTCCGTCGTTGTCGATTTCAATGCTGGCGCCGGTGGAATCTTGAATCGCGCGAATTGTTTTGCCGCCGGGTCCAATCAGCATGCCGATCTTATCGGGATCGATTTGCGTGCGGAGCAAGCGAGGCGCGTATTGAGAAACGTCGTCGGCGGGACGAGGCGCGGCGGCCAACATCTTGCGCAAAATTCCAATACGAGCTTCACGCGCTTGCTTTAACGTTTGCGCGATAATTTCTTTCGAAATACCGTTCGTCTTAAGGTCGAGCTGAATGCCGGTGACGCCGTTTTGCGTGCCCGCGACTTTGAAGTCCATATCGCCGTAATGATCTTCGTCGCCCATAATGTCGGTGATCGTGATCCAGCGTCCGTCTTCTTCTTTGACCAAGCCGATCGAAATACCGGCGACCGGATTCGTAATCGGCACGCCGGCCGACATCAAGCCGAGCGTCGCGCCGCATACCGTCGCCATCGAGCTGGAACCGTTCGATTCGAGAATATCGGAAATAACGCGAATCGTATAAGGGAAGTCTTCCGGATCGGGCAGAACCGATTTGACGCTTCGTTCAGCCAGCATGCCGTGCCCGTATTCGCGACGACCCGTCCCGCGGTAAGGCTTGCACTCGCCGACGGAATAAGGCGGGAAGTTGTAATCGAGCATAAAACGCTTCGTATAGTCTTCGAAGAGTCCTTCGACGCGTTGTTCGTCTTTGGAGGTTCCAAGCGTGACCGTAATGAGCGCTTGAGTCTCGCCGCGTTGGAAGACGGCGGAGCCGTGAACGCGAGGCAACACGTCGACGCGACATTCGATCGGACGAACTTCTTTGATCCCGCGACCGTCCAAACGCTCCTTCGAAAGGATAATGTCGCGGACGACGCGTTGCGTAAAGTCGTTGAAGGCGACTTCGAAGTAATCGGCGCCGAAGAGATTCGGTTCGCTCGCGCCTTCTTCCGTTTCCACGATTAATTCGCGCGCCTTTTCCTTAACGGCGTCGCACGCCTCGGCGCGCGCCAATTTGCCGACCGTTTTCTTCGCGGCGCGGAATTCGTCGTAGTATTTGGCGATCAACGCGTCGTACATTGGCTTCGTGTTAAGCGGTTCGAACGCCATTTTTTCGGGCGCGACTTTTTCGACGATCTCAAGTTGCAACGCGCAAAGTTCTTTGACGTACTTGTGCGCCGTCATAATCGCTTCGAACATCTTCGGTTCCGGGAATTCGCGCGCGAAACCTTCGATCATCAAGACCGAATCCATATTGCCCGAAACGATTAAATCCAACTCGCTGTTTTCAAGTTGTTCCATCGTCGGGAAGGGTACGAATTCACCGTCGACGTAACCCAAGCGCGCGGAACCAAGCGGACCTTGGAAGGGCAGAGGACTCAACTGCAGACAGGTCGAACAGCCGTTCATCGCGACGACGTCGGGATCGACGCTCTTATCGCACGCCAAAACGTTGGCGAAAACTTGGACGTCGTTGTAGAAACCCGCCGGAAAGAGGGGACGAATCGGACGATCGATAAGTCGCGACGTAAGAATTTCTTTTAGACCGGGGCGACCTTCGCGTTTCTGGAACCCGCCGGGGAACTTGCCCGCCGCCGCGACGCGTTCGCGATAGTCGCAAGTGAGGGGGAAGAAATCCGCGCCCGGTTTACTTGGGGCGGTCGTCGTCGCGCACAAAACGACGTTGTCGTTGTAACCGATCAAACAACTTCCGTGCGCTTGTTTCGCCAACTCGCCGGTTTCAATCCAAAACAGACCCGATCCGATTTTTTTTTCAACTCTAATTTTCAATGTTCTACCTTATTTTCTTTCCAACAAAACTTCGACGGAACCTACTTCGTCGCGTCGAAGCCCAAAACGGCGCGCGCTTCTAAGTTCGAATCCGCGCGTCTGGAAACAAAAAGACGCAAGAGTCGCGCGAACTGCGACGACCGGATTAAATCAAGAACGAACAAAGAAACGACAGACTGGTAATAAACGCCGTCGATCGATCGTTTCGCCGCGTTTTCCGTTTGCGGGAAAGGCGCGGGGGTCGATTCACGAACGCGCTAAAAAGCGGTCGACCCAAAAAATAACGTCGCGACGTTCCGCTTTGACGCAGAGACGCGCGACGCGTTTGATTCTTACTTACGAATGCCGAGGCGCTTGATAAGTTCGACGTATCGGCTTTGATCCTTGCGCTTCAAGTAATCGAGCAAACGACGGCGATTGCTAACCATTTGGAGAAGACCGCGACGAGTCGAGAAGTCTTTTTTGTTTTGCTTCATATGCTCGGTCAGCGCGTTGATCTTCTTGGTCAACAAGGCGACTTGGACTTCGGGAGAACCGGTGTCGGAATCGCTACGACGGTAATCGGCGATAATGCCTTGCTTTTCTTCTTTGTTCATAATCGTCATAATAAACGTCCTTCAATCAAGGAGACCAACTAGTTCATCCGCGCCTCCGCGAAACGCCCGGTCGATCCCTTTGCTGTTTAAGTTAAAACGCCTCGCTCTACGAGTTCCGCGTTCAAACGAATAAAACTAAATTTTAGTCATAGAATTGTAACGATTCTGTCGAGGTCGACAAGGGGGGGATGGGGCGTCGTAATTTTTTTATTGTTTTTCGAAAAGACTTGCGTCAATTTAAGAATTTTGTTCTTATCGATCTTGTCAAAAAATTTCAATGGACGCTTGCCAAAAAGATTTCGAAGGCATATAGTATGAGGGCGTCGTCGATAGCGACGCAATTTTAATTCTCGATAGGACGAACGTGAAAACGTTTTGACTCATACGCGATTCAGGAGTTGGAATAATGAGTAAAGAAACTCCTCAAATTCAAGGAACGTTAGCCTCTTTTTTCGAGCGACGTTTTCAACTTAATGCCAACAAAACGACCGTTCGAACGGAACTTTGGGCGGGAGTCGCAACGTTTCTTTCAATGGCGTATATTTTGGCGGTGAATCCCTCGCTTCTTGCTCTGACGGGTATGAACGCCTCCGGAGTCTTTGTCGCGACTGTTTTGGCCGCCGTCGTCGGAACGTTGATTATGGCGTTTCACGCGAATTATCCCTTTGCCTTGGCGCCCGGCATGGGGTTGAACGCTTATTTGGTTTACTCGATCGTATTGGGGATGGGGTATTCGTGGCAGTTCGCTCTCTTTGCGGTTTTTCTCGAAGGTTTGATCTTTATTGTTCTTACGTTGACAAAGGCGCGCGAGGCGATCTTCGACGCGATTCCGCAAGGACTGCGAATAGGCGTCGGAACGGGGATTGGGCTCTTTTTGGCGTTCATTGGATTGCAAAACGCCCGATTAATCGTTCATAACGAAGCGACGCTTGTCGCGTTTACGACCTTTGACGCCGCCACGATTCATACGTCGGGAATTTGCGGTATTTTGGCGCTCGTTGGGTTTGTTTTGATCGCAGTAATGTCCCGCTATAAGATTCGCGGTTCTATTCTATTGGGCGTCGTCGCAACTTGGATTTTGGGAATGATTTGTCAAGCGACGGGCGTCTACCGAGTCGACGTCGCCTCCAATTATTTTTCACTTTATCCGACGTTTAGTAGCTCGACGAGCGACTTATTTTCTGGATTTCGCGAAGTTTTTCTTGCCGCCTTTGACGTTTCAAATTGGACGAAAAACGGTTCTGAAATCTCGGGTTGGCGCATGCTTTTTTCGTTTAACGTTTTTCTCGTCGTCTTCGCGTTGTTCTTTGTCGATTTTTTCGACACGCTGGGCACGGTCGTCGCTTTAGCCGTTAAAGGAAAACTCTACGATTCCGAGGGAAAATTACCGCGCATAAGAAACGTACTGTTGGCGGACGCGGTTGCGACGACGGCGGGAGCCGCCTTGGGGACTTCGACGACCACGACTTTTTTAGAATCTTCGACCGGGGTTGCGCAAGGGGGAAAAACCGGCTTGACGGCGTTGACCGTCGCCGCCCTTTTCTTATTGTCGATCGTTTTTTCTCCCGTGTTTTTAGCCGTGCCCTCTTTTGCGACTTCGACCGCCTTGCTTTACGTGGGATTCCTAATGACTTCTACTCTTGCGGAATTGGATTTTGACGACTTGACTGAAGCCGCGCCCGCCTTTGTCGCTTGCGCCGTTATTCCGTTGGCGTATAGCATTTCCGAAGGAATCGCGCTCGGTTATCTTAGTTGGGTCGCAATCAATATCTTTTCGGGCGGTCGAAAAAAAATCTCGCCCCTTGCCTATGGATTGACGGCGCTCTTTATTGCAAAATACGTTCTGTTGTAGAATTTGGAACAAAAGATTAATCACAGAACGACGTCGTGAAGAAGACCTCGACCGTCTGCTTTTGTCGAGTCTTCTCTTTTTGGCAAAAATCAACAAAATTTGACAAAATCGACAAAAAAACGACGCGTTCCAATTAGAACGCGTCGTTGTCGTCTCGACTAACAAACGTCAAACGTTACTTCGCAAATTGAGCGTCGAAAACGACGTCCACGTTCTTCGGGAACGCGACCTTCTTGACGTATTCAAAGGACTCTTTGGCTCCGAACCAGCGATCCATACGTTGGTCTTCCCACTCGACGCTAAGGGGACCGTTGTAGTCGACGTCGTTGAGCGCGCGAATAATTTCTTCGAAATTGACGTGCCCGCGACCGACCGAACGAAATTCCCAACCGCGACGATAGTCGCCGAACGGAAGATGGGATCCAAGAATGCCGTTTTCGCCGTCAAGTTGAAGGGCGACGTCCTTCATATGAACGTGCGCGATACGACTGGGGAACTTACGGATGAACTTGGCAGGATCTACTTGTTGCCAAAGGAGATGCGATGGGTCAAAATTGAAATTAAACGCCGGGTGATAGTCGACCGCCTTCAACGCAAGTTCCGCGCTATGAATGTCGAACGCGATTTCCGTTGGATGCACTTCCAAAGCAAACTTGACGCCGCATTCCTGGAACACGTCGAGAATCGGAAGCCAACGTTTCTTTAAGAGTTTGAATCCGTCGTCGATCCAACTTTGCGGCACCGGCGGGAAAGAGTAGATATAAGGCCAAATCGACGAACCCGTGAAACCGGTGACGACCGACGCGCCAAATTTTGCCGCCGCGCGAGCCGTGTCTTTCATTTCTTCCGCGCAGTTCGCGGCGATTTGTTCTTTGTCGCGAGCGGAAAGATTCATCGGATCGCCGCAACGAAGACGTTCCGGAATGACGTCAAGATTGCGTTTGTCAAGTTGATCAAGGACGCCTTGACCGACGCAGTGATTGGAAAGCGCCCAACATTGCAAGCCGTATTTGTCAAGTTGCGCTTTTTTGGCTTCGCAGTAACCCTCTTCGTGCAAGCAACGTTGAACGTCGAAGTGTTCGGTTCCGCACGCAAGTTCTACGCCGTTGTAACCGAATTCAGACAAACGAGAGAAAAGGTCGTCCGACTTGACGTCGCCAAACTGACCGGTGATGATGGTGATAGGTCGTTGAGCCATAATATCGTCTGTTTCTTGATTGATGATTGTAATGATTGGTTGTAACGCTCTTACGCCGGGCTTACTTTTGACTACCGAGAACAAGTAAAAAAACCGCGCGGAAGACGCGTCTTGAGCGGAACGTTCAAACTCGAGTGAACGAATTAACGTCAAAACGAGTCGGAAAGGCATACTTCCTCCCCGCATAACCTACCTTTTTAGCAGAAAAAGGAGGAATTGCAAACATTTTTTCGTGTTTTTCCATTTTTTTTGTTGATTTTTCACAGTCGCGTACTAATTCTAAAAAGTGTGATAATGCGTATGCCTAGCAAATACAGGCGTTTATTTAATTTTCTTTTGTGGAAAAAACGACTTGACAAAAATTCCTCTTGACAACTTACTGCGTTTTAAGGAAAATTTATAAAGAAAATTTTGGATTTTATAGGAGTCCAGCGAAATTTTCTTGAAAGACGCTTCCTTTCGGATAAAATTCCTAGAGAAGCGTTTCGTTGGCGCGCGGCTATGGCGTTGCGATCGAACCTTTATCGCGTCCTTTGGGCAAGAAAGAGCGCGGGAACGGCGTTGGCGTGAAGCGTTCCAACAAATTAAGACGTCGACGAACGCGTTTGAAGCGCGGAGACGACGCGCGGTTGAGAAATAAAAAGCCTGTCGGAATTCTTTGGAAAAAAACGATGAAAGTAGATTTAAAAGTCGTGGGCGGCTCGCGGTCGGGTCAGTTGATTCCTATTGCGATCCCAAGTTTTATGATTGGTCGCGCGGAGGATTGTCATTTAAAGCCGCGTAGCGAACTGATTAGTCGTTACCATTGCGTAATTCTTTCCGAAGAAGCTTACGTCGCCGTGCGCGATTTGGGAAGTAAAAACGGCGTGTACGTAAACGGTCGACGAGTCGACGTCGAACAGGAACTGAAGAACGGCGATCGGCTCGCGATCGGACCGCTTGAGTTTGAAGTCGTCTTGACCGTGGAACTTAAAAGCGCGCCTAAACCGAAAATTGCGTCTATTGCCGACGTTGTGGCGCGAACGGTTGAACAGAATTCTATCAACGTCGCGACGGCGAAACAGGGGCGCCCCCAAAACGTCGCCTCGGCTCCTCAGCCTGTCGCTCCGGCGCCTGAGCCCGTCGTTCCGGCGCCTCAGCCCGTCGCTCCGGCGCCTCAGCCCGTCGTCGCGTCCCCCGAACCTGCTGTGAACGACAAGGAAGAAGCCAAGCCTGGGGAGTCTGTCGCGGAGTCGAAGCCGGAACCTCAAAAGACTCAACCTGCGGCGGATCCCGTCGCGTTGTTTACAAATCCGACGATCGGCGAATCGAACGGATCAAGCGAGGATTCGGAAGCGTCCGACTTGGCGGATTGGCTTTTGGGAGACGACGACGCGGATTCCGGCGGCGCCGAGACCCAAACGATGCAGATGGCGTTGAACGATCTTGATTTGCCTTACACGCCAAAAGAACCCGAAGAAGAAAAAGTTGAAGAAAAACCGAAGTCTTCCGGCGGACCGAATTCCAGCGACGCCGCCGCGAATTTGCTCAAGAATTTCTTCAAGGGCGGAAGGTGATTCCGTTCTAAAGGGGCGCTTTCAAACGCGCGGATAAAACTTCCGCGCGTTTTTTTGTGAATTGTGCTTTCCCACTTTTTAGCAAAAACGACTTCTGACTATTCGCCAATGTTTACGTAGCGTTTTTTCGAAAGACCAATTGAGGAAAAAATCACGTAAAAAAAACGCTAAACGTAGACAATCATTTATTACGTGTAAAAAAATGGAAAAGAACAGTAATAAAGAACGTG
>JAZUGM010000020.1:0-23018 GCA_045641205.1 Thermoguttaceae bacterium | reverse complement strand
CGAAAACGCGGGAAATATCAAAATATCAGGACCGGGAATAATCGACGCGGCGCCTTACGAACGCGGCGAAATAGGCGGAATTTTTCCATTTTCCAAGTGTAAAAACGTCGTGATCCACGGAATTATTCAGCGCCATACGGTCGTCTGGTCGACTACGTTGTTTCAATGCGACGACGTTACGATTCGCAATACGAAACTTGTGGGGCTTTGGCGCTACAACGCGGATGGAATCGACGTCTGTAACAGCGAGAACGTACTTGTCGAGAAATCGTTCTTGCGTACTTTCGACGACGGCTTGGTCGTCAAAGGGCTTGGCGACAACGTCGAGAAGCCGTCTCGAAATCTCGTTTTTCGCGAGAACGTGATCTGGTGCGATTGGGGACGCGCTATGGAACTTGGCGCCGAGACGCGCGCGCCGCAATTTGAAAATATTCGTTTTGAAGACAGCGATATTATCAGAACGACGCATATCGCAATGGATATTCAACACGGCGATCGCGCGAAAATATCGAACGTCGTTTTCGACAATATCCGCGTCGAATTTGACGACGAAGCGCCGACGCCCGTCTATCAGGACTCCGACGAACAAAAATACGATCCCAACGCCGTTCCAGGCTATTGCCCCGAATTGTTCGTAATTATTATTCAGAAGACGTTCTACACGCACGACGACGAAAACGGAACCGTCGACGGCGTGTTGCTCAAAGACGTTCAAGTTTTGGGAAATCGCCGTCCTCAAAGCTCGTTTACCGGGCTTGACGCGGAACATAAAGTTACGAACGTTCGCTTTGAGAATTTAAAATTTGGCGACCAAACGATTCTTTCGGCGCAAGAAGCCGGATTGAGACAAAACGAATTTGTCGAAGGCGTTCAATTCACGGGGAATTGAGAAGGCTCGTTTTTGAACAATTCCAGCAAAAGAAAGGTCGCGTAATGTCTCAACGAGAGATTTATCGCATATTGGACGCCGCCGCCAATCGCGGTCGCGAAGCGTTGCGCGTCGTCGAAGACGCCGCGCGTTTTCTCGACGACTCCGAAGAATTGACGACGGCGCTTAAACAAACGCGCCATCGTTTCGCCGTCGCGTCGGAAAAAATCGACCGTCGCAAGCGACTCTTGGCGCGCGACACGCCGGGCGACGTCGGAACGCGACTTGAAACGCCCGACGAATACCGACGAACCTCTTTAGCCGACGTCTTGGCGGCGAATTTTGCGCGCTTGCAGGAGTCCGCGCGGAGTCTCGAAGAATTTTCCAAGATCGTCGCTCCGCAACTGGCGCGCGAATGGGAACAAATTCGATATGATTCCTACTCGCTCGAAAAGTTGACGTTCGCCGCGTTGAACGACAAAGAAACGAACGAAAAGGAAGAAGAGAAAACGCCCGCGTCGGACAAATCGGGAGAAGCCAAAGAATCGCTTGGCTACGAAGCCGAAGAAGCGCAAGAAGAATCGCGCGCGCCTTCCGAAATTTCGACGCCCTTCTTTTTCAGCGCGCCCAAGAATATTCGCGAGGCGCGACGCGCGCGTTTGAACAACGCGACCTTATGCGTCTACGTCGATCGCGCGTTGACCGACGCCGACGCGGAATCGCTCTTTACTTCGGGCGTCGACGCGTTTCAACTGTGCTACGAGTCCGACGTCGACGTTGAAGCGACTGCGAACGGCTTTTTGCGTCAATGGCTCGAACGCTTCGACGGTCGCGCTCCGAAATCTCGACCTTTGCTTCTTACGCGCGGTTTTAGTTTGTGGGGCGACGCGTTCGACGGCGGCGTCTTATTGGGGCAAAACTGGAACGAAGCGCGCGCGGAACTTGGCGACGACGCGTTGATCGGCGCGACGGCTTCCACGCTCGACGACGCGCTTCAAGCGTTCGAAGCGGGACGCGCGGGCGTTCTCGATTTCTTGGAGATCGGTCCGACTTTCCCTTCAAATTCGGTTCGCGAAGGAACGGGAACAGCCTTCTTGCGTGCCGTCGTCGAAGCGGTCGACGGCGCAAGTCCTATTCCCGTTTTCGCGTTCGGCGGAATTACGCCCGAGAATTGCGAAACTGTTTTCGATTCCGGACTCGAGCGCGTCGGCGTCGGCGCGGCGATTATGAACGCGTCCGACAAGCGATTCGTCGCGTCTAAATTAAAGTGTATGTTCTGAAAAAGAAACAAGCGTTCGCTCCGCCTTTCAAGAGACGTTGCGAACGCTTGTCTTTATTATTTTAAACCCGGATTTCCAGTTTTGTTTATCTTGTCCAAACAAACTTATCCAACGTATATTTCGCCATTTCTTCCAGATTAGGCTCGACTCCGATTCCCGGTTCGTCCCAAAGTTCGACGTAACGGAAGTTTCTCGCGGGCTTGCCTTTCGTTTCGTCGCCCGGCTCCTCGATCAAGGTCGTCTTGACGGGCTCGACCAAATCGCATTCGAGCGTCTCTTCAAATCGCAGGTAGTCGGTCGGAAGAAGGAAATTTTCCATCGAGGCGAGCGCCAAAGTCGAACGATAGCCTAAAGAAGAAGGAAGATCGCAACCGGCGTAACACTTGACTTCTTTACTTTGGGCGAATTGCGCGATTTTCAGCGCTTCGTTCAGTCCGCCGACTCGCCCCGGCTTCATACAAATTACTTTGCACGCTTCGACGTCGAGCGCGATTTCCGCGTCTTGCAACGATCGAATCGACTCGTCGAGGCAGACCGGCGTTCGTAGCACGTCTTTGAGCATGGCGTGCGCGACGAAATCGCGCGGATTCAAGGGCTGTTCGACGCAGTTCAAAAAGAAGTCGTCCATACGATAAAGCGTGTCGGCGTGCTTGTCAAAATCAAGCGCGCCTTCGACGTCGACCTGCAACTGCAACCACGCCGGATAGTCGACGCGCGCGAAGCTGACGATTTGCACGTCCCAGCCCGGTCTAATTTTCAAAGTTGCGCGCGCGAAATTTTCGTCGACCAAACGTTGCATTCCGTCGAAGAATTCTTCTTTTTGGACGGAACGATCAAAAGAAAGACCGACTTTTAACGGCTTTTTTTCTCCGCCCAGCGCCTTCCAGAGAGGAACGCCCTGTTGGCGCGCGTTCAAGTCTTGCCAAGCGAGTTCGATCGCCGCTTTGGCGTGACGATTGCCCTTGAGAGACGCGAAGGCGTCGTCGAACGCCTCCGCTTTCGCGGCGCTTTTCATTTCGGCGACGCGCGGGACGATCTGGTCGCGCAACGTCAAGTAAGTCGCTCCGCTCCACTCTTCCGTCAGCGTCGGCGAGGCGCCGGGCGCGACTTCGCTCCAACCCGAACACCCTTCGCTTTCCAATCTCACGACGACCGTCTCGCAATAGTCGACGGGCGCGTCCGCGACTCTCGCGGTTTGTTTCAAGGGAAGACGAACTAAATAACCTTCAAGACGATCAAAGCGCATTTTTGAACTCCGTAATTGTAAGTTTGACCAGAACGCCGCGAAAACGCCGCGCCCACTTCGATTTATTTTACCAAACGACGCGCTTGTTTCAAGTTCCGCGCAGTTTTTAATCGATCCGCGTCGGAAAGAAACGAGTAAATTCCGCGTTGCGGCAAACAAAAGAAAAAAATTTAAGTTATTTTTGGAAATATCTCAATTTTTTTAACAAGAGGCTTGTGTTTTTTGACGAATGTAACGATAGTAACGAATAAATTTTGGTTTTTTACTGAAATTTTTATGATTTCGTAAAGTTTACAAGTTCGTCGTAGATTCACGAGAATCAACGCAACGCTTGCTTTCGATAGGTTGAATCCTTTTTAGCAAGCCAATAGAAGTTTAAACGACGACGTATGCGTCGCGTCGTTGGAGGAAACTATGAATTGTCGATTATGGGGTTTAGCAAGCAAAACGGTCGCGATCGCCGCTCTTTGCGTTTGCGCTTTTGATATGCCTCGCTCTTTTGCCGTTGGACAAGAGACTGATCTTGTCGATCTTGAGCGCGTCGTTGCGTCCGACGCGGGGTCGAAAGCCGTTAATAATAAAGAAACGCGCGTCCGCGTAGCCCAACCTTTAAATTCGAAATCGAATTCGGATAATTCGAACGTCGTCGATTCTAACGACGTCCAAGTCGCGCCGAGTCCCAAAAAAAGAAATTCGGCGTCGCTTCCGCAAGTACAAAAAAAGCGAACGACTTCAAAACGCGCGCGAAAAATAAACGTTCCGGCGACCCTTGGCGCGACTAAATCCACGCGCAAGAGCGAGCAAGAACTTGATAAGATTTTCACGTCTCGAACTGCTTTGGCGCCAAATTTCGTTCAATATGGACCAAGCGCGCGCAACGATTCGAATTCCGACTCTTACAGTCTTGGTTCGTTCGAAAGTTCCGCGCAAGCGAACAACGCGGAGCCGATTTCCAAGAGTTTCGTAACTAACGCGCCTTACGTCGAACGACTTGGCGGCGTGCGTCAGACGAGCGCGTTGAGTCCGGAAGCGATCGAACCGGCGGTTCCCGATCGTTATCCTTTGTTTGAAGAAGACGCGTTGACTCAAGAAAGCGCGCCGCTGAACGAAACGCTTGGGACGTCCGCGCAGGAAAGCGCTCCGACCGCGCTGGAACGAATCGAATCTAAACAAGACGTTCCTTCGGCAAAAATCGACGTCGTTCCTTCCCCCGAGCCTCAAAATCCTTTTGTTCAAGATTTGACGAACGCGACTAAGCCTGAAAAAACGTCTACGAAGGCGGAAACGCCTCGTATCGATCCCTTCGTCTCTCCTTGCGCGACGGGAACGCGCGCTTGCGGCAACTTTGCGACGCCCGAGTCCTGTTTGGGGAATAGATTTACGCGTTACACCGGCGTTTTTGCCGACCTCGAACTACTTGGTTGGCAAACGGATTCGATTAAGCAGTCCTACGCAATTTCCGTCGACGACGACGCTCGCGTTTACGACGAACTTTCTTTGACGCCAAGCGGAACGGGGTATCGCGGGAGACTTGGGTTGCGAACGATAAGCGGGTGGGATTTAACGTGTGTTTACACGAATTTTGAGGCTGATAAAAGAGGGTTAGTCTCGGGGAATTTGTATCTTTCCTCGGGTCAAAACGTCGACGTAATCAATGGCGAAGCCGACGTCGAACTCAATATTTACGACCTCGAAATCGGACGCTGGATCACTCGCGATCAATGGGCGGTTCGTCCTTTTGCGGGCGCTCGTTGGGCGCGTTTGAACCAAACGCAACGCGTCGATTCGTGGAACGTCGCGAGCGACGGAGGGAAGTCTGACGCCGGTTCGAGTTACGCGACGACGGCGAGCGATTACGAGTCCGTTTTCGCGCGTTCCAACGCGGAAGCATACGGCTTGCGACTTGGCGCCGAAGGGTCGATCGCTCTGTTCAGAAATATAAGCGCATACGGCAAATGCGCGGCGACGATCGCCGTCGACGACGTCGAGTATCAGACCGTCTCGAAGAACGACCAAGACGACTCGAGCGTAATACGACGCGCTAAAAAAAGTTGCGCGGCTCCGGGACTTGAAACGGCGCTTGGTTTGGCTTGGCGTCGAGGCGGCTTAGAAATCAAGGGCGGATACGAATTGAACGTCTTGTCAAACGCTTCTTGCGTAAACGGCAAATCGTCCGACTTTGCCGCGAGGGGATTCTTCGCGGGCGTCGCTTGGAATAATTGACGTAAATCGTTCAAACGCGTCGGACGCAGGCGCCTTTGGACAAACGCGGGACTTGAAGACGCGCAAGTTCCGCGTTTTTTATATCTAGAGAAATTTGCGCCGTGTGATAATTCTATTGCGTTATGT
This sequence comes from Thermoguttaceae bacterium, assembly GCA_045641205.1. Lineage (GTDB taxonomy): Bacteria > Planctomycetota > Planctomycetia > Pirellulales > Thermoguttaceae > RUG369. The sequence continues at coordinate 17,275 of JAZUGM010000020.1, read as the reverse complement.
TGTTAAATTCGTTAGACTCAGGTCGAAGGGGCGTTGGACTATCCCCTTTCGTCGACGGAACTTTACGTGGAATCAACTTTGCGGTTCCGACGACGCGGAATGTATGTCGACGTTAAAGGAGCCTCTTATATGTCGCGTCGAATGTTAGCGTTAGGAAAGAGCGCCGCCGCGTTCCTAGGTTTAGTTTTTGCTTGGGGCGCGTTGGAAGCGACGTTTGCCGGAACGGATTCCGTCGCCGCGTCGAACTCTGAAAAAAGTAAATTCGCGCAAGAGATCGTCGTTCTTGAATTTATTGAGAAAGACGCGCCTCAATGCGAGCGAACGAATCCATTAGTAGACGAAATGCGACGAAAGGGGTACCCGATACAACTCGTCGAACGCGCGACCGGAGGAGACGTTCTTTTTGAACAGTACGACGTCGAGAATACGCCGACCTTCGTTTTTCTAGTCGACGGTAAAGAAACGGAACGTTTAGTCGTTGAAAAAGAGTCGGTTACGGAAACGCGCGATCGTCTGTTGGCGCTTTTCCGTAAGAGTCGAAACGAGATTTCTAAGGGAAAAGAAACCGTAACGACTCGCGGACAAGTTCCCGAGCTTGAGCGTTTCGCAACGAGCGGCGCGCAATACAATCCTCCTCAACCAAAATACGGACGAACGGCGCCTATTTCGGCAAAGCGCGAAGCCGCGCCGTCTATAAACGCGCCGTCAAACGGCGTCGCCGTCGGCGCTCCGCGCGAAGCGAATTCATACGGCGTGGAAAGATCGATTTCTCAAGTTTGTCCGACTCAAGTTCGCGCCTTTGTCGGCGTGCGCGGTTCGAACGAAGAACGTATTGGAAGCGGCGTCGTCGTTCACTATAACGAAGAGTACGGAGAAGCGCTAACGCTTGTGCCGGCTACGCTTTTTGCCGGAATTAGCGATCCGACCAATATGACGAACACGACGCTGGATATTATCTCCTCGACGTCGGGCGCTCGGGAAAACGTCGTGGGACAATGCGTTTTTTGCGACGTTCAAGCGGGTCTTGCCTTCGTGGCGGCGCGCGTCGCGTCGCCGGTTGCGCCCGTCGCTTTTTTACCTACGAACGACGCGCCTCGAGTCGGGGAAGCCGCAGTCGTCGCCACGTTTAACAACAACAACGAATTTGTGCCGACTCAACGCGAGATTATGAGTTGCGATTTTGGCGCTTTCCGTCTTGCGAGCGGCGACGGCGCGGATCGACGCGGGAGCGGAGTCTTCCTTGTTCGTAACGAGCGACTCTATTTTACCGGGCTTTATACGTCAAACGACGAGGAAGGGCGCGGAGTCGTCGCTTCGATCGCCGCCGTCAATCAGATTCTGCTCGCCAACGGCAATTTGACGACCGTTTATCGCGACCAAGTCGCGGGCAAATACGAAGCGTTGACTTTAGCCCGATCGGACGCGCAATTTTCCTCGCCTTTGTTCGATTCGACGCAACGCGTCGATTCAAACAAGGTCGACTTAAGCAAAACCGATTTAAGCAAAGTCGACTTAAGCAAGGTCGATCCTTCGACGAATATGTCGGACGTTTTCGAGTCCGCCGACGTCGAGTCCAACGCGTTGAGCGCCCTGTCCAAACTTCCGAACGGCGAAGAACGAATTTCACGCGATCCAACGTTGCGTCTTGATTCGCCCAACGCGCCGACGCTCGACGCCGCGCCCGTGTTCGCAAACGCGGGCGGTTCTATTCCTCCGACGCAAACGTCTGTTTCCGACGTTCCAAGCGTGTTGAAAAAAACGCCGGATTCGGACGTCGACGCGAAAGAGACGGAAAACACGAACTCCTATGAAAGTTCGATTTCATTAGCGACGAACGAAGGATGGACGCAAGACTCGCGCGCGCAGGAAATTCCCGTCGTTTCGCGCGAATTTGACGGCTCCGCCAATACGAACGAGATTCGTTCGACAAATTACGCTTCTCGTCAGAACGACAGAACGGCGACGGCGATCGATCAAGAGACGCGTCTTTTTGAATCGAGTCTTGACGAATTGCGCCGTTTAAGTTTGGAAGGCGCTGAAATTATCTGCATCGTAAACTGGGGCGCGAGTTCCAACGAAACTAGAGCGCGCGAGACCGAGGTTGTTCGTCTGCCCCGACGAAAGTCCGCCCTTGTGACGAATTCAAGACCGTTCGAATTTGCGCTTTCTTCAGGAGAAACGCCGTCGACGCGCGCGCCTGAAGAAACAAAGGTTGCGGCGCCTAACGCGCCTCAGTCCCAAACGACGATAACGGGCGTTTCCGACTCGGGATTCTTACGTTAATATTCAGTTTAGGACGTTAAGATTCAACGTAAGACGACGTTTTTTGCAGTTCTTTCAAATCGTCGTCTTTTTTTTATTAACTCCGTAACCGTCTTACGCGCCCTTTCCCTCTTTCCTTGATTAAAAAAATCGTTATAATACGCCCCAAGATTTGTCGCCTTTCGTCTCGTTGGAGTCGAAAGGGACGCGTTTTATTTCCAATTTTTGCAATAAACAACGAGGTCGACGAAAATGAACGGGAACAATACGAGATCAAAAGACGACGAGCGCGTTTTGGTCGTTCCTACGAGTCGATTTCGAGAACTTGGCGCGTTTCAGGGCTTTTCGAAGGAGGCGTTGAAACGTTGCGACGCGTTGTTCGATCCGTCTTGCGTTCGTTTTATGCGACGCGGCGAGGCGGAGCGCGATTTTCGTTTTAAGCAGTTGATACCGTACGTTCTCTTTGTTTATCGCGATCCCAGCCGGAACCAAACGGAAGTTTTTGCCTATTTGCGAGGCAAAGGACAAGGAGAAGAACGGTTGCGTTCTCGTTGGAGCGTCGGCGTCGGCGGACATATTAATTCCGACGATTCAAGGCTTTCCAACGAAGAACAAGCCGATTTGTTTACTTTGGGCGCTATGCGCGAGATTACGGAAGAAGCGACGCTAAACGCTCCGATGCGTTCGTTTCGCAAGGTCGGACTGGTCAACGACGATTCTACGGAAGTAGGACGAGTTCACTTAGGCGTTGTGTGCGAGGTCGAACTGGAGCGTCCTGAAATGCGTTCGAACGAGCCCGATTTATTGGAAGCGGGTTTTAGGAACGTCGACGAGTTGTTGCGAGAAATAAACGAACGTTCGGAACGTTTTGAATCGTGGTCGGTTCTGGCGTTGCGCGAACTTTTTGAGAACCCTCGATAAAGAGCAGGCAATTATGAGCGAATCGGAACGGCGAGCGCAAACGACGCTTCGCGGGGACGGACGGAACGTTGACGAAACGCGCGCGATTAAAATTCAGCGCGGATTTACCAACGCGCAAGGCAGCGTGTTGATTTCTTCGGGAGAAACCGTCGCGCTTTGTACGGCAAGCGTCGTGGAAGAAACGCCCGAATGGATGAAAAAAGGGGAAAAGGCGACGACAAAAGGGTGGGTTACCGCCGAATATCGTATGTTGCCCGGAAGTACTAAAACGCGCAAGCCGCGACAAGACAGACCCGACGGAAGAGCGACTGAAATTCAACGTTTGATAGGCAGGTCGTTGCGCGCCGTTTTGGATACGGAAGCGTTGGGAGCTAGAACCGTTTATCTTGACTGCGACGTCTTGCAAGCGGACGGAGGAACGCGAACGCTTTGCGTTACGGGCGCTTGCGTCGCCTTGATTGACGCGCTCAATTCGATACGCGACGCTTTGCCCGATCCAAACGTTTATCCGTTGCGCGACTCCGTAGCCGCCGTAAGCGTGGGAATTGTCGACGGAACGCCTATGCTTGATTTGCGTTATCTTGAAGATTCCGCCGCCGACGTCGATATGAACGTCGTCGCGACTCGAGGCGGTCGATTTGTCGAAATTCAGGGAACCGGCGAAGAAAGTTCCTTTGACGACGCGCAACTTGCGGAAATGTTGGCTCTTGCGAAAAAAGGAATCGTTCATATTTCGGAACTCCAGCGCGAAGCGCTCGGCGACGCTTGGCCCTTCGCTTAGTTGCGGAGAGTCCCTGATCTTTTCAACGACTTATTAGGAATCTTATGGAAGAATTATCGGTCGTCGTTCTTAGCGCGCGCGTTATTCAAAGCGTTTTAGGTCCGAGCGACGAACATTTGCGCAAAATACGTAAAGCCCTTGGCGCGCGCGTCGTCGTCGACGCCGAAAAAGGCAAATTGTTTGTTCGCGCCGAAAATCTTGAGACGGCTCGTCGTTGCGCGTATTTATTGGAACAGTTGCAACGTTGGGTCGATCGAGACGGCGAGCCCCTTACGTCCGACGACGTTCAAAGGGCGATCGACGAAGTCTTGCGAGGCGAAACCGTTTCGCGGACGCGTCCTTTTGAAGTCTACGGCGGAAAAACAATTCGACCTAAAACCGCCGGACAGGCGAAATATTGCGAGTTGTTGCGTCGTCGCGAGATAGTCTTTTGCGCGGGACCCGCCGGAACGGGCAAGACGTATCTTGCGGCCGCGCGCGCGGTCGAAGCGTTGCGACTTGGCGAAGTTCATAAAATCGTATTAGTTCGACCCGCCGTTGAAGCGGGCGAAAATCTTGGCTTTTTGCCCGGCGATCTTGCGGAAAAAATCAATCCGTATTTGCGCCCTCTTTTTGATTCGATCGCCGATATGACGCAAGCCGATATGTTGCGGCAATTTATAGAGGATTCTCGCGTCGAAATCGCGCCTCTGGCGTATATGCGCGGTCGAACGTTAAACGAAGCTTACGTTATACTCGACGAAGCTCAGAACACGACCGTCGCTCAGATGAAAATGTTCTTGACGCGCATGGGATATAATTCGCGACTCGTCGTTTGCGGAGACGCGACTCAATCCGATCTTTCTCGACGCGTTAAAAACGGTTTGACGGACGCGTTTGAACGTTTGCGCGAGATCAAGGAAATTGGATATCTGACGTTAGAAAAAGGGGACGTGGTGCGTCATTCGCTCGTTCAAAAGATCGTCGACGCCTACGAACGTTCTTTTGAGTCTGAGGATTACGTCGGTTTGGGCGCAACGGAACGTCGAACGAACGGCGAGCGACTCGATTCGGCGCCGCGTGCAAACGACGATTCCAACGATTTTTCAACGCAAGAGCAAAAGCAAGAGCGCGAATTCGACGCGCCTAACCTTTTATGAGGCGAGAGATTATGTCCGCGTCAAATTCCTCCGAGCGCGTTAGAACGCGCGCGCAACGCGTTGCGACGAGAGTTTCTTACGTCGGCTTTCAAGAGAAAACGCGACGTTTGCTTTACGAAGACGGAGGGTTAATTAAAATTGGGCTTGTGTTGCTGACGGCGCTCTTGATTTGTCTTGTTTGCGGCGTGTGGAATCCTTCGCCCGATTATCGATTGTATTCGACGACTCAACGCGACGTGGTAAGTCGCACGTCCTTTAAAACGTACAGCTCCGACCTAACCTATGCGGCAAGGCAAGAAGCGCGCGCTAGAACGTTGCACTATTACGTCAACGATCCCGCTCCTATAGAGGAAGAAAAAGCCAGACTCGTCACGAAAATGCAGGAATTACTGGCGACGCCGGATTTTTCCTCGTGTTCAAAGGACAGTTTAGAATTCCTCGACGGTTTTCTCTCAAAACCGATAAGGGAAGACTCCGCGTCCGTCGCTTTTGAAAAATTAAAGACGTTTTTTTCCGACGACGTTAACCTTGCCGGGTTCAAACGATCGCTTGATCATATTTACGCGCCGTTTGTCGAAAAGGGCGTTTTACATCAATGGGGTTACGACTCGGCGCCGTTAATTGGAGTCGGAACAAGCAACGGAATTTCGACAAACGAAGCGACTCGAAAGATTATGGTCTACGACGTCGGAAAAAAACCGGCGACTGCGCGCGAAGAAGACGTCGCGACCGTCTTGTTGGGAGGCGCGGCCACGGGACGTCGCTTAGTCGCTAAAAATTTCGACGATCCCGACGTCGTGCGTTTGCTTGCGGAAAAGCTGAAAACTTCCGTGCCTGAAACGTTAAGCAAAGACAACAAAACGACGCGCGAAATGCAAGATTTCGCTGAAAGTCTTGTCGAGGACGTCTATTTGTCTTACGACGAAGGCGATTTATTGCTGAAAGCAGGCACGCGGATTAAACCGCGAGAATACAAAATTCTTCTCCAAGAACATCAAGCGTTCGTCGCGCTTCGTTCGTGGGGACAAAGACTTTCAAGTTTCTTTGACGTTTTCGTCTTGATCGCGTCTCTTTTGTTCGGCGCGCACGCGCTCTTCTACAAGAAACTTATTGTGAACGAAGTCAAACCGCAACGACGTTCGGTTCGCGAATGCCTTTGTTTTTTGGCGTCGATGTTCGTTTTCGTCTTGCTTGGTCGAATAATGCAAGTCGAATTGTTTAGTTTAGGCGCCGCGCCGGAAATCGTTCCGATGTTGGTCTTTGTACAGTTGACGGCGCTTGCTTCGACTTGGGACGTCGCGTTGACTTTTGGCGTAATCGTCGCCTTTATTCTCTCGCTTTCGGGCAGTGGAAACGTCGACACGTTCTTTGTTTTCGTCGGCTCGGGCGTCATCGTCGCAAGCGCGTCTTGCAACGTCCGCACTCGGTTGCAACTCATTGGCGTCGCGTTTCTTTCGGGCGTCGTTTCTTTCCTCGTTTCGTTTGCCGTCGGATACGCCGTCAACGACCGTTCTTTCTTCTATCTTGAATCAGTCTCCTACGGAGTTTGGTGCTTGTTGGCGGGTTTTATAACGTCGGGTATTCTACCCGTTTTCGAACGCGCGTTCGGTATCTTAACCCCAATGCGACTACTGGAATACGGCAATCCTTCGCACCCGTTGCTTTTGGAACTTAACCGTCGCGCGCCCGCGACGTCGAGCCATTCGATTCAAACGGCGGCTATTGCGGAAACGGCGGCGGAAGCGATCGGCGCGCGCGCTTCGTTGGTACGCGTCGGCGCGTACTTTCACGACGTTGGGAAGATGTTGCAACCGGAACATTTTACGGAAAATCAAAAAGGACGTAACATTCACGACGAACTGGAGCCGCGAATTAGCGCGCTAGTCATCGTCGCGCACGTTAAAGACGGCGTAGACTTAGGCAAACGATATAAATTGCCGTCGCAAATCGTCGATCTCATCGAACAACATCACGGCACGATGCTTGCGGGCTACTTCTACCAGAAGGCGGTTAAAGCCGCGAAAGCGCTCGATCCCAACGCTCCGACGCTTGACGAATCGCCGTTCAGATATCCCGGACCAATTCCACAAACGAAAGAAGCCGGAATCTTGATGTTGGCCGACGCCGCCGAAAGCGCCAGTCGTTCTTTAACCGACTGGTCGCCTCGAAAAGTCGAAGCGATGGTTCAAAAGTTGACCGAAGCGCGCATTGAAGACGGACAGTTGACAAATTCGAGATTAACGCTCAACGAAATTCAAAAGATTCAACAGAGCATGGTCACGTCGTTGCTGGCAAGTCGGCACGCTCGCGTTAAATATCCAGATTCGGATAAGACGGAAAAGACTCCGCAGAAAAATTCGACAAAAGAAGAAAAGGAACAGCTCAAAGACGAAGGAACAAAGAGCGAGTCGAAGATTGCGGAGAAAGAAAAAGACTATTTCGAACAGAAAGATTCGTCGCAATGCGGCGCTTTCAAATTTAAAAACTATGACGACGATTCTAGCGTAAACGCATAAAGACGAAGAATCGCGCTTAAAAAAGACCGTTGGAAATGGCAAGTAAAATTATTTATGATTTTGCCGACGAGCAGGACGTTCTCGACGTCGATTTCGAGCGTATGGAACGCGCCGTCGCAAAAATTTTAGCGGACGCCGACGTTACGCGCGGACGGATGGAAATCGCCGTCGTCAAAGCGGAACCGATGCGCGAAATGAACGTTCAATTTCTTGGACACGATTATCCGACCGACGTCTTGGCGTTCGCGTTGGAAGACGATTTGGAACGAGGAGCGCTCGAAGGAAATATCGTCGTCTGTTCCGATGTCGCCGTCGAAAGCGCCGCCGAAATCGGCTGGAAGCCCGAAGAAGAGCTTTTGCTTTACGTGATTCACGGCGCTTTGCATTTGGTCGGCTACGACGATCATTCCCCGGAAGACGCCCCGATTATGCACAAAAAAGAACGAGAATATCTAAGTTTCGTAGGAGTCGACGGTTCTCGCTCTCGTCCAGAGGACGTCGAACAATCTTAATGAAAACTTGCGTTGAAATTTGCGCCGGCGCGGGCGGACAAGCGTTAGGACTTGAAGCCGCCGGATTTGAACACTGCGTTTTGGTCGAATACGAGCCCGAATACTGCGACGTTCTTAAGGCGAATCGTCCTCAATGGAACGTTCTATGCAAAGACGTGCGCGAGTTTGACGGAACGCCTTGGCGCGGCGTCGATCTTTTGGCGGGCGGCGTGCCGTGTCCTCCTTTTTCCGTCGCTTCAAAGCAACTTGGCGCCGAAGACGAGCGCGACCTATTTCCCGAGGCGATTCGTCTGATCGGAGAGATTCGACCTCGCGCGGTAATGTTGGAGAACGTGCGCGGTCTTTTGGCGCCCAAGTTTGACGAATACCGAAAGCGCGTAATTCAGGCGATCGACGCGCTGGGATACTCTACTTCGATTAAACTGTTAAACGCCTGCGATTTCGGGACGCCCCAACTTCGACCGAGAGTCGTAATCGTCGGTATTGACAAGCGAGAATCCGGCGTTTTTACCTATCCGATTCGACAAAAAAAAGCGCCGACCGTAGGCGAGACGTTGCGCGAATTAATGGGCGCGAAAAATTGGCGCGGACTGGAAAGTTGGGTTGAGAAAGCGAACGGAATAGCGCCGACTATCGTAGGGGGAAGTAAAAAACACGGCGGTCCCGATCTGGGACCTGCGCGCGCGCGTATGGCTTGGGCAAAACTTGGCGTCGACGGTCGAGGCGTCGCGAACCTACCGCCCGACGAATTTTTTGAAGGAACGCCAAAATTGACAAAAGAAATGCTCGCGTTAATTCAGGGGTTTCCGCCGACGTGGAATTTCGGCGCAAGAAAAACTGCCGCGTGCCGTATGATCGGCAACGCGTTTCCCCCGGCGGTTGCGCAAGCCGTAGGAGAGAATATTAGGAAGTGTTTAGACGCAAGCAAAACGGTCGAGAAGACTTAGTAGAAGCTCTTGAGTCGTTAATCGAAGGGAAACGCCTCAAGGACGTTTCCGATCTTCCTTTGGACTTGTCTTGTTAAATTTTTTCAGTCTTTAACAAAATACGAGCGATAGACGGGCAACTCTTGCAAGCGCGTTCGTCGTTCGAAATGCGTGTGAAAATCGAGATCGCCCTGCGAGGGACGTTCAAGGACGGAATACGGTCCCGTTAAATTGGTCGACGTCTTAATAATTTCGACGCCGGAGTCAAAATATTCCTTGACGTCGGTCCAGAAATGAAATTTGCCGCCGCGAACAAGCCGCGCTTCGATCGATTTCATCACGTCAGGGCGAACGATTCGACGTTTACGATGCGCTTTTTTCCACCACGGATCGGGAAAATAAATATGCGCGGCGACAAGCGATTCGAGCGGGATCAGTTCGCGTAAGACGCGCGCGGCGTCCGCCGCCATCATCACGCCGTTTTCAGAACCCTGCTTGGCTAATTTCGAGGCGGACATTAACGCGTAACGATACGCGATTTCAACGCCCAAAAAGTCGCGTTCGGGATGCGCTTTTGCCGCGCCGCTAATAAAGAGCCCTTTGCCGCAGCCTATTTCAAGTTCCAACGGCGCGACGCGTCCAAAGAGACGCTTGGAAAACTCGTCGGGCGACAAATTGGCAAGCGAGGCGTATTTGACGCGCTTGACTTTGTCGGCGCCGTCGCTCGGTTGCGCCAAAGCCGCCGCTTCTGGATCGATTTGATCGACAAACTCTAATTCCATTGGAAGGAAATAACGAGACAAATCTCTATTCCCTTGAATTTTCGGCAACGAACGACGCCCCATCGCGCGCATCTCCTTGTTTTACGCGTTTCTATCCGCGTTTAATTTTATTCGGCTTGCGACGCCTGATTTTGCGAACTATCGATCGGAAGAGGAACCCCCTTAAGAACGCCCTCGCAAACAATGTCGCCGTTGACGACGCACATAAAATGCGCCGTCACCAGAATCTTGCGCCATTTGAGCATTTCCGCTTGAACGATCACGCGGTCGCCCGGTCTGACCATACCGCGAAATTTGACTTCTTCAAGTCCGGCAAAGCCCATCACGGCGTTGTTAAACATATTGTGTTCCGTCGTGAAGTAACTTGCAAGTTGCGCGGCCACTTCGCACAGGACGACGCCCGGCGTCAACGGAAAATCGGGCATATGACCGCGAACCCAAAACTCGTTCGGCGTCATATCCTTATATCCGACGCATTTCTTTTCTTCGAAATCGTCGTAAAGAATACCCGACAACTGTTCCATTTCGAAACGTTGACGGTTGAATTTGCGAATGTCTTCGATCGTGGCGATCGGTTTGTTTTCGTCGTATAACGACGGGTCTACAATCAACGGTTTCTTGATCATCTCGACTTCCCTGTTTCGATTCTGAAAGAAAACGAACGACTCAAAACTCAAAAACGACGAAAAAAGCGCGACTGGGACGTGACCGCCGCCTATCGCGCTTCTATAAAAACAGCCTTGTCTAGCGAGAGCGTTCGCTATCAGGTCTTGACGATTCGGCGCTTGGCGCGACGCGCTTTCGCGTTCGCGGGACGCTTGCCGTGATTCGCCTTTTTGACGACTCTACCCGGTTTGGCCATAATGGACGCTCCTTTAATAATACGGTTCCCTAACGCGATCAGCGCGCAATAACGACGCTCAAACGCGACTCCTTATTCAATCTTTCCCGCGCGACAAGACGCGCGAAAGTTATCGCTCCGACCCAGACGGCGCAATCGGCGCTACCGACAGCCGCAAATCAAATCGTAGCGCGTATTATAACGCATTAATTCCTTTTGAAAAGGGGGCGTCGATTATTCCGACGATTCTTTTAGTTTTCAAAAGTTCTTTTTCCTGATTTCGCTTGTCTAACCTTAGAACGAAACTATTTTCGAGGAACGGACAAGCCCATTTCCTTCATTAATAATTGAAGGTCTTCCCAAGTTTGTCTTTTTGCGCTCGGGTTGCGCAACAAATACGCCGGATGATACGTGCAAACGACGGAGGCTTCGCCGACGCGATGCACGATTCCTCGCAATTTGCCGATCGGAGACGCGACGTTCAGAAGATTGGTCGCGGCGATCGAACCGAGACAGCAGATAAATTTAGGACGAACGACTTCAAGCGTGGCGTTTAGGAACGGTCGGCACGCGTTTGCCTCGTCGGGCGACGGATTGCGATTTTGAGGGGGACGACACCTTACGACGTTGCAAATGAAGACGGAACTCCTTGGAATTCCCATTCCTTTTTCGATCATATCCGTCAATAATTGTCCGCTTCGACCGACAAAAGGAAGCCCCTGCAAATCTTCTTCGGCGCCCGGTCCTTCGCCCAGAAACAGAAGTTCCGCGCAGGGATCGCCCGTTCCAAAGACCGTTTGCGTCCGATTGGCGACAAGTTGGGGACATTTTTCACAACGCGCGACGTCGGACGCGATTACCGACAAAAGATTGGAACGACGCGCGCGTTCGTCGAGTTCTTCTTCGGAAGGTCGCAGATTAGACGCCGACGTTTGAAAGGTCGGCGGCTGGAACGTCGAAGGTTCTTTGAGCGTTTCTTGGGACGGCGAGTCGCATCTCGTTTGACGTTGCAAATCACTATGTTCGACGTCGACGACGGCGCCGACGTTGGATCTAACGTTTGCGACGATTTCCGATTTAGGGGGCGCCGACGACGAAACGACGTAGGACTCTCCGCGATAAAAATCGCGCACGCCCGCGCGTCCTAAATCTTTGAGATATTCGGAGAGGCAATAATTGAGCGAGGTTTTTGAAAGTTTTTCCATAAGGCGCGCCTTTGACGAATAAATACGCGATTAGGACAAGAAACAAAAAAACGCGACGCGCGTGCGTCGCGTTAGCTCAAACGCCGCGCGACGCCGAAACGTCCGCGTCGGTTCGATTATCTCAACTTAACTTCATAATCGGCGGAACTCGTTCTCGTTCCAGAACGCGCCGTTACGGTTCGCGTTCGTTCTAGCGTCTGTACGTTCGCGCGCCCGTCGACGCTTTCAACTTCCAACTCGCCCGCGTTTTCGCGCTGAATCGCCTCGTAGATCTCTTGTCGATGAACGGGAACGTTCGGCGGCGCCTCGATTCCTAAACGGATACGATCGCCCCTCACGTCGACGATCGTTACGACGATATCGTCGCCAATATAAATGCTTTGATCTTTATACCTTGACAAAACAAGCATAGTAACTGCTCCTTCTTGTACTACTCTTTTGGCGAGTCGCGCGTTTAACGCCTCGGGGACGCGACTTCGTCGCTCCGCGCTTCAACGGCAAGTTTCGACCGAACATCGGCAGAACGCCGCGAGTTTGCTTCCGCTGCTAACTCTAGGCGTCGTTGGCGCCGCGTCGTTTGCAAAATCTATTGCGAACTCCGTTTTGCGCATTTTTACGCAAGCCGCTGATAAAAACAACTCTTTTCTGCAGAAAAAATTCCTCAAAAAAATTGTTTTATTCAACGCGGTTGGAGTCGTAACGATTACTTAAACTTTACGAACAAGGAACGCGTTTACAAATTGAACGCTATCTGAACGCCGCAAATACGCAAACGCTCAAGTCCTGTTCCGACCCGCTTGTTTGTAAATCGACTTAAAATAGATTTTTTTTTCAGTCAAAAGGACGCTTGGACGTTTTTTCTACAACTCTACCTCCGATTTTTGCTTGATGTGGCAAGAGCGCCGATTATTCCAATTCTCACGTAAAAAAGAACTAACTCGGTCGTTGCGAAGACGCCGACGCACAAGTTGTTTTTTAAACAAAAGACGCCTTGTATAAACGTTTTTTGCGTTCTTATTGATACGTTGTGTAAAAAAGAAAAAAGACCGTCTTTTTAGTTTCGTCGTCGCCGAGGAAGCGTCGTCGCTTATTGGCCTGGTAAACGCAACAAAAGACTAGAATAAAATCAACGCCAGAATTTGTTAAAGAATAACTATAACAACGATTTTTATGAAGAAAAACTAAATATTTTACTTTTTCGACGGTAAAACGTTAAATTTTTTGCGTGATTACTATTCTTTTTGAGCGTAGATTGTTTAAAATAGTATAGACGTCGCGTTCCCTTTGGGAGTCGAGCGACTTGTATAAAGACAATGAAACAGCGCTAGTGAATTACTATGAGAACAACGAATAGTTTAAAACCTCGTTTTTCCTCTAGGTCAAAGTCCGTTCGTTTGTTTGTCGCTTTTGCTTTTTGCGCGACGTCGTTTTGGACGCTAGGTTGCAAGACGACGAACGGGAAGAGTTGTTGCGGGCTTGGATCGAACGATCCCGAGAAGTTGGCGACGATCAACGAGCCAGACTCTATAAGCTCCGACTCGGTGAGTCGCGGGCAAACCGGCGCCGCAACCGCTCCTTCCGAGACTTCGAAAGAGCGTCTTGACAAGACGTTTTCCTCCGTTCAGCCGGATGTTCCGCAGGCGACTGCGCCCGATTCCGAAAGTTTCGAAGGCGCCGAAAACAAAGGCGCGGGAAACGAAGGCGCGGGTAGTTTTGCCGCAAACGAATCTTCGTCGACGTCGCTCGAAGCGGAGTCGTTGAATTCGTTAAATTACGTTCCAACGACTAATAATCCGACGAACGAATCAAATCTTCCCAACGTGACTCCGGCGCCGTCGGCTTCCGTTCAACCTCCGACGGAAATTTGCGACGCGCCCAGCGCGCGCGAAGAAGCAGAATCGCAAGAATCGCGATCGACTCCCCAATATCTCAGCGTAGCGCCTTCCGTCGTCCAAGAGAAAGCGGACGAAATCGCGGAACATACGGCTCAATCGGCGTCCGAGTTGCGTTCGAATTTAGATTCTAAACTTGAAGAAATTAGTCAAGAAGCGAACGCGCGCGCCGCAGACGCCGCGCTTACGCCGCCCGTCGAAGCGAGCTCGGAAGCCGCGACGTCGCCATTCGCCAACGAGCAAACCGAAGCGGAAGACGCGACAAGTCCGTCGACTCCAAACGCCGTTTCCTCGGAACAAAGGATCGAAGAATCGTCAAATTTGACAAACGAAGGCGAGGCGAGTCAAGCGCCCGAGACGCGATCGATCGACAATCCGACGCTTGATACGAGCGTGCCCGTCACGTTCAAGCCGACTGCGGCGTCTCGCGTCGTGGAAATTCAAACGACGGGCGCGTCGACCGTTCTTAATTCGCGCGCCGGCGTCGCTCAAAGGAGCGCGAAACGCGTTCCGTCCAAAGTCGGTTTGACTGCGGCGGGAACGCCGGTCGGCAAGCCGATCGACGCTTCGAAAGACGTTTCGCGTCTCACGCGCATACGTCCCCGTTGATAGCATACGTCCCCGTTGATATTGGCGTCGTTTTTTAATATTTTTTTCGAAGGCGCCGTCGAGCGCGCGCCTTCCTTTTTTATAGACGACGGACAAGAGCGTCGAACGCGGAAAGTCGTTTGACGCCTTCTTTATTTTCTTGCTTTTTCTTTTTTTATCCGTTAAAATACCAAACGCGCGACGCAAAACGCGACGAGCGCTTTTTTCTTTGTCGTTATTGACGCTTGAAGGATTAGTTAAAATGAACGTAGATCGACGAGAATTTTTGAACGTAACGGCGTCTTGCGGACTTGCCGCCGCCTTGGGGACTTCTTCTTTTAATTCGTTGGGAGTCGCTTTTGCCGCGTCCGAAGCGCCCGATCCGAACAATCCCAAAGACCCAAACGCGATCGTCGATCCCGACCGCGAAATCGGCAAGCCGTATCAGGGTTGGCAGGAAGGCGAGCTTGATCTTCATTTTATTCATACGGGCGTCGGCGAAAACGCGTTTCATATCTATCCCGACGGAACGACGATGCTTTTGGACGCGGGCGATTGGGATCACAAAAATTATAAGGACGGAACGCCGGAACTGCCCGACCAGACCCGAAGACCGGGCGAATGGATCGCGAGGTACGTCGGACGCGTCAAGCCCGGAATTAAAAAAATCGATTACGTGATGGCGTCGCACTTCCACAACGATCACATTGGCGACGGCGATTTTGGCGTCGGTATGACCGAGGGACGCGATCCCAACTATCAAATCAGCGGTATTTCTCACGTCGGCGAGTTCTATCAATTTGGCACGGCGTTTGATCGCGGCTATCCCGATTATTCGCGTCCGACGACTTGGGCGCCAAAAGAGCGTGAAAATCTCGTGAAATTTTGGGAATATAAGGAAAAGCTGGGCGAATTGAAACGCGAGGAATTTGTCGTCGGCGCCCTTGATCAAATCAAACTTGTCAACTCGCCCGAAAAGTACGACTTCCATATTCGCAACGTCGCGCGCAACGGCGTTCTTTGGGACGGCGCCGACGGAACGAACAACGTCGACTATTTCGAACGCTGGCCGGAAAATAAAAAGACAAACAACAACGAAAACACGCGTAGCTTGGTCTTGACGATTCAATACGGCGCTTTTCGATTCCATACGGGCGGAGACGTTTCCGGGGTCTTGCGCGACGAAAACGGTCGCGATCTCGATTACGAAGGCGCCGTCGGACGCGTCGTCGGCAAAGTCGACGTCTGCAAAGCGAATCATCATTCGTATAAAGACGCTATGCCCGCGACGTTTACGAACGCCGTGCAGGCGCGCGCTTACGTCGTTTGCGTCTGGGATCGTTGGCATTTGCAAGACAATACCGCGTCGAATATGTGCGACGATTCGCCGAACGGCTATCCCGGCGCGCGAATTATGTGCCCCACCGCCGTACATCAGGGCAACCTCGAAATGATGCAGGGCAAGGCGTGGCGCGAGCGTCTCGTCGAACGAGGCGGACATGTGGTCGTCAAAGTCTACGAAGGGGGCGCCAAGTACAAGATTTATTACTTGACCGCAAAAGACGAGAGTATGAACGTCGAGTTGGTCTTTGGTCCCTTTGATTCGAAAGGAAACGTTTGACGATGGACGTAAATCGACGAAGTTTTTTAACCGCTTTATTAGGCGCAGGCGCCGCGACGTCGACGGGCGTCTTGTTTGCTTCGCCTATTGTTCCCGATCCAAACGATTCGAACGATCCGAACGCGATCGTCGATCCCGACGGCGAGCTTGGAAAGCCGTATCGGGGTTGGAAAGAGGGGGAATTTGACCTCCATTTCATCCATACCGGGATTGGAGAAAACTGTTTTCAAATCTTTCCAGACGGAACGACGGCGCTTGTCGATTGCGGAGATTGGGACGTCGTCGCCGAAAAAGGCGCGCGAGCGTGCGCGCCCGCGCCCGACGACTCCAAACGACCGGGCGAATGGGTCGCGCGTTATATCTCGCGTCTTTTGCCCGAGTTAAAGACGATCGATTACGTCGTCGCGTCGCATTTTCATTCGGATCATATCGGTTGTTGCGATATGGGCGCGGGCACGACTTGCGGGCGCGATCCCGATTATCAGTTGAGCGGAATAGCGCACGTCGGCGAATTCTATCGTTTTGGCGCGGCGTTTGATCGCGGCTATCCCGATTACTCGCGTCCGACGACTTGGGCGCCGAACGAACGCGAGAATCTTCTGAAATTTTGGGAGTTTCAGGAAAAAAATTCGGGCTTGCGACGCGAAAAATTCGAGGTTGGAGCCCTCGATCAGATCAAACTCTTGAAAGAGCCGGAAAAATACGACTTTCATATTCGCAACATAGCGGCTAACGGCGTGTTGTGGGACGGCGTCGACGGGTCTAACAACGTCGATTATTTCGAACGTTGGTCGATCAACAAGTCGAAGAACAAAAACGAAAACACGCGAAGTCTCGTTACGGTAACGCAATTTGGCGCGTTTCGTTATTATTCCGGCGGCGACGCCTCGGGCGTTCTTACCGACGAAAAGGGCGTCGATCTCGATTACGAAGGCGCGATCGGACGACTCGTCGGCAAAGTCGACGTCTGCAAAGCGAATCATCATTCTTATTCGGACGCGATGCGCCCTTCCTTCGTCAACGCCGTACAGGCGCGCGCTTACGTCGTTTGCGTCTGGTGCGAAGGACATCTGCAAAAGAACACTGCCGCCGCGATGTGCGACGACTCCGCGACGGGATACCCCGGCGCCAGAATGATGTGTCCGACGGCGATTCACCCCGATTGCTTCCAAAAAGCGGAAGGGGAACCGTGGCGCAAGCGACTCGTCGAGCGCGGCGGGCATATTGTCGTCAAAGCCTACGACGGCGGCGACAAGTATAAAATTTATTACTTGACCGCAAAAGACGAA
>JAZUGM010000019.1:0-102850 GCA_045641205.1 Thermoguttaceae bacterium | reverse complement strand
GCATTGAGGACCGTAAATAAAGAATCCGATCAAACTGAGCAACAAAATATTGAGAGTCAACGATTCGGAGTCTAGTTTCCAAAACGCAAAGGACGCAATTCCGCAACCAAGCATATAAACAAAGCACGCTTTCGCGCCGCGTCCCTTGAATACTTTGTCCATCATCACGCCGCTTAGGATAATGCCAAACGCGCCAAAGATTTCGTAACACGCGGTCGCCCAGCCGGCGGATTGCAAATCGAGTCCTTTCGATTGGGACAAAAAGGTCGGAGCCCAGTCGAGAATCGAAAATCTAACGATGTAAACAAAGAAATTCGCAAAACAAAGAACCCAAATAGCCCAATTCGAAAGAACGTTTTTGCAAAGATCGTCCCACCAGCCCGTCTGTTTTCCTTCAACGGAGGAATTTTCTTGGACT
Organism: Thermoguttaceae bacterium; assembly: GCA_045641205.1. GTDB lineage: Bacteria > Planctomycetota > Planctomycetia > Pirellulales > Thermoguttaceae > RUG369. The sequence goes on along the minus strand of JAZUGM010000019.1, from coordinate 102,432 downwards.
TGTTCGCAAGGAGCGGATTTTGTTTCGTCCGTATTTGGGGAACGACGTTTCCGGTCGTAATATGTTTCAACAGGATCGAATCCTTCTTTTTCCGGCGAATCGCGCAACGCCCAGAACAAAAAGACCGCTCCGCTCAAACTCAACGCCGCAGGAACAAAAAAACAATATTTCCAGCCAAATCCGACGACGAATGAATTTAGCAAAAAGACCAAGCCCGCGCCAAAAGAATGCGAGATATTCCAAGTCGCAAACTTAACGCCGTGTTCGCGAGGAGCAAACCAGTGCATCAAACTTTTGGCACAGGGGGGAAATCCCATGCCTTGAACCCAGCCGTTGATAATCCAAAACGATCCAATAATCCACGCGATGACATTCGCCTTAGACGCGTCAGACGCCGTTGGAAAGAACGCCGACGCAATATCCGACGACAAACCGCAAAATACGTTTGTCAACGCGGCTAAAAAAAGCCCGATCGACATAAAGTAACGAGGATTGACTCGATCGCTCCACACGCCGTTGATAAAACGAGAAACGCCGTATAACACGCCGTGTATCGTTAAAAAGAGTCCAAGAGTAGTCTTCGTGACGCCGATCGACTCCAAACCGGGCATCGCCATCGTAATACTTTTACGAACGAAGTAGAAGAAAATATATCCTATCATCGTTCCAAGAAGAATACGCCAACGCCAGTATTCGTAATCTCGATCTGTTCGCGCTGGCGCCGTAACCGCCGTGTTTGAATTAGACATTAATTCGTTACTTTCTTGGGAAAAGAACCTAAATATCGACTAAATTTAAATCAAGCCTTCTTACCTGCGCCAGCCTTGACAAGCAAATCGACAAGAATAGAAATATTATCCAAGACAAGCTCCGGCGTAAGTCCGCTCTCGCGCAACGTTTCCAACGTCGCTTCGCCCGTCAGAACCAATACGCCCGCGACGTTCGCGCGACGCGCCATCTCCATATCCGTATAAATACGGTCTCCGACCATCATCACTTCGTCGGTCTTTAAGCCGTACTTATCCATAATTCCGCCGATCATATTTTTATCCGGCTTACCGGGCACGGCTTCGGGACGACGACCCGTCACGTTTTCAATCAACGCTTGAACGGCTCCGCAATCAACTAAAATCGTGTCGAGATCCGTCGGGCAAACAGTGTCGGGATGCGTTGCGACGTATGGTTTTCCTTCTCCGATCCAATACGTCGCCTTACATAACCTATCGTAAGTCAACGTAGTATCGAACGCGACGACGACAAGTTCCGGCTCTTCTTTTTCATTGTATTCGTCGATCATTTCATATCCATGCTCGACAAATTCCTCGCGCAAGCTCGCCGTTCCAAGAACGTAGATTTTTTTGACGTTCGGATAGGCGTTTTTCAAGTAGAAAAAAGTCGCAGTCGCAGACGTTGAAATATTATCGGGAGTCGCTTTGAGTCCCAATTTGAGAATTTTCGTCAAATAATCCTTGGCGCTTTTCGACGAATTGTTCGTCAAAAAGGTGTAGTCGACTCCGATCTTTTCAAGAGTCTCAAAGACGCTCTTCGTATAAGGAAACAACGTTCCGCCTTTGTATATGGTGCCGTCCATATCAAATACGACGCGTTTAATCTTCGACAAATCAACGGTCGGATTCAAATAATGCACGGGATGTTCTTGGAGTTGGTAAGGATCTACTCGCATAAAATACCTTTCGATAAACAAAAAACTTCTTTCAAACGGAGCCCTATTGAACGCAACAGAACGCCGCTTCTATATATTATACGGTAAAAAAGACGCTCTTTTCAACCCCCGAAAGAGGTTTAAAAGACAAAAATTTGTCAATTCGTAAAAGCATACGCGCAACTATTCATAAAAACGACTTTACTATCTGTACATAGTGGGCAAAACAACGTCCCCTTAACAGGCGGCGGCATTGCGTTATAATATTGACGCTTTTTTTCGAATTAAGACGCTCGACGTCGCCGATAACTCGAGCGTTTTACAAGAACGTATAGCGATGTGGCAAGGAAAACGCATTATGTCCGATAAACTTAATACGATCGAAGAAGCGATCGAATCGTTTCGAAAAGGCGAAATAGTAATCGTTATGGACGACGAAGATCGTGAAAACGAAGGCGATTTTATTTGCGCCGCTGAAAAAGTTACCCCGGAACACGTCAATTTTATGCTGAAACACGGGCGCGGTCAAACTTGCGTTCCTCTATTGCCCGATACCTGTCGACGCTTAAATCTAACGCAGATGGTCAAAGACAATACGGCGCCTTTGCAAACGGCGTTTACAGTTCCGGTCGATCACGTCAAAGCGCGCACGGGTATTACGGCTCAAGAAAAGGCGATGGCAGTTCGCGCTCTTGCCGATCCCAATAGTAAAATCTCCGATTTTGTTCGACCTGGGCATCTTTTCCCGCTTGAAGCTAAAGAAGGAGGCGTTCTACGTCGCGCGGGTCATACGGAAACGGCGGTCGATCTTGCGCGTCTCGCCGGTCTTTTTCCAGCGGGACTCCTTACCGAAATTCTCGACGATACAGGCGATCGCGCGACGACTAACGAATTGATTGCTATGGCGCGTCAATTCGATCTAAAGATTGTTTCAGTCGCCGACCTCATTAAATATCGACGACGAAGCGAGAAAATCGTCGAACGCGTCGCCGAGGCTTCTTTGCCCTCCAAATACGGAGACGGGCGAATCTACGCGTACAAAATAAAGTACGAAGACGGCGAACCGATCGCCATCGTCTACGGCGACGTCGCCTCCAAAGAAGCGCCGTTGGTACGTTTGCATTCCTCCTGTTTTACCGGCGATTTAGTAGCCTCATTACGTTGTGATTGCGGCGACCAGTTGCATATGGCGCTCGCCAAAATTCAACAAGAAGGAGTCGGCGTACTGGTTTATCTTCCTCAAGAAGGACGCGGTATTGGTTTAGTTGAAAAAATTAAAGCCTACGCGCTTCAAGATAAAGGACTCGACACTTGCGAAGCCAACTTAGCTTTAGGGCACAAGGTCGATCTTCGCGACTATGGAGTTGGAATTCAAATTCTTAAGGATCTTGGACTCCATAAAATCCGTCTGATGACAAACAACTCCAAAAAAGTCGACGCCTTTATTTATGGAGGTTTCGATTTAAGCGTCGTCGAACAGGTGCCGCTGGAAGCGCCCTGTAACGAACACAATCGTTTTTATCTTGAAACTAAGCGAGATAAAATGGGACATTCGCTTAGTTCAAACATTTAATAGCCAAATCGGCAAATTCAAACAGGCGCGTCTTCGAAAAGGCGCGCCCGTTAATCGTTCGTTATGCTCAGACAAAACGGCGTCTACTTTGCAATCTCCGTCGTTCTTGTCTCTCGAATTACCGTTACCTTGATTTCGCCGGGAAACAACAATCGTTCCTTTAACGCGGTTACAATATCTCGACAGAGTTTCGCGGCGCTTTCGTCGGTTGTCGACCGGGAATTGACAAGCACGCGCATCTCCCTGCCGGCTTGAACGGCAAACGCCTGTTCGACGCAGGAGTATTCCATCGCGATCTTTTCAAGTTCTTCCATTCTTTTAACGTAACGTTCCAGCGTCTCGCGACGCGCGCCGGGACGCGACGCGCTACAAGCGTCGGCGGCTGCTACGATCGTCGTATATGGACTAGCGATTCGAGGATCTTCGTGATGATTCAACGCCGCTTGAACAACCTCGATCGGTTCGCCGTACCTTTTGAGAATGTCCGCGCCAATCTTCGGATGACCTCCTTCGATCTCATGATCGACGGCCTTGCCCAAATCGTGCAACAAGCCGCAACGTCGAGCGAGTCGTTCGTCTAATTTTAACTCGGCGGCCAACGCTCCGGCCAAAAAAGCCACTTCGATCGAATGGCGCAACACGTTTTGGCTATAACTCGTTCGAAAATACAACCGTCCTAATAAACTAATAATTCGTTCGTGAAGACCGTGGATCTCGACTTCTTGACAAGCCTCTTCGCCCGCGTGTTGAATAAAATCTTGAATTTCGGCATGCGATTGCGCATATATTTCTTCGATACGAGACGGATGAATCCTCCCGTCGGCAATTAGGCGCGTTAAAGTCAAACGCGCCGATTCGCGTCGTATCGCGTCAAACGCGCTGACGATCACCACGCCGGGCGTGTCGTCTATGATAACGTCGACGCCCGTAATCTTTTCAAACGCGCGAATATTGCGTCCTTCTCGCCCAATAACGCGCCCTTTCATATCGTCGTTCGGAATGTCGACGGTACTCGTCGTCGCTTCGGCCGTATGCGCCGCCGCATAACGTTGCAACGCCAACAACAACGTATTGCGCGCCTGTTCCTCGCAATGTTCCGCGATACTTTTCTCATGACGTAAAATTATCGCGCCTTCTTCTTCAGTTAGTTCCTTGTCTAATTTTGATAATAGACGTCTTCTCGCCTCTTCTTTGGATAGATTCAACACCTCGTACAAAGCGCGATCTTGAGCGGCGACCTTTTTTTGTAATTCATCCGTCAATTTTTCCTGTTCTTCAAGTTTTAACTTGAGAACAGTTTTCGAAGTCAGCAACTCGCGTTCTTGTTTGCGTAAATCTTCCGCCTGCTGATCGAGAATCTCCTGTCGCTTATCAAGTAAACGTTCCTTTTCATTCTGTTCGTTACGAGCCGCGCGCTTTTCTTTTTCTAATTCTTCTTTCTGCCTCATCGACTTCTCTTTCAGTTCGATTTCGGCTTCACGTCGAAAAGCGTCGGCGTCGTTCTTGGCGCGACGTAAAATCTCCTCTGCTTCGTTTTCAGCATCTCTTTTACGTATTTTATTGAGACAGCCCAACGCCCAATATACGCCGCCGCCTGAAAGAAAAGCCACGGCAATGAACGCGAGCGTCATTATCGCTATTGTATGGGGAGTCACTGTATTTCCTTAATCCGTCGTCCCCCGTTCGAATTTACGCCTATTCAAAATATCGCAGATAGCTTTTTCACGTTTAGAAATTCGCTTTCATAGGACGCGTTGAAATAGTCGACGACATAAATTGCGCCCGACCAACTGCAACAACAATCCCAAGGACTCGCCGTTCTATTGAGTGTTTACATAAAAGTGAGTCTTTAAAACGAAACAGCCTTGTAACGTCCTCAAAATAACCCAATGACTTCGGCTATGAAAGTCTAATCATCTTCGTTAAATTGAAATCCCTAAAAAAGCGACGCTCAACTTATTGATTATTGCATTTTTCTGCACGCCAATGGACGCGCTCGTATTACTACGACGCGTCTCACTAAAAACGACTCAATAAGAATCAAACAAAATATTTTGAACTCGACGATCCCAAACAAAGGACAACAGTCGATTTTATTAACCAAATACGGACGATTTAAATCGCCTGAGTTATAAACGCGTCGTCCGCTCTCTGTCGACCTAACGCGTCGCTCCCCATTCTAGCAAAGATAAGCCTCTAAAGCAATGAGAAAAAAAGAAATTTCCAAGAATCATAAAAAACAAAGGAGTCGCGAGCAAGAACCGTTTCACGCGACTCGATTCGCCGCGTGAAACTTTTGATGATTTGTCAAGAAACTTATTCTTCCATTACGTCCTTTTCACGACTCTTTGCCAATTCAGTTGCAGACTCTTCATATTTTTTTGTCAAGTCTTGAATCGATTCCTTTGTAACGTCGCGTTCGTCTTCCGAAATGTTCTTCGCTTTTTCTTCAGCGTCGACCATTTTATTGCCGTCTCGTCTAACGTTGCGAATAGCAATCTTACATTCCTCGAGAAGATCGCTAATCATTTTAGCCATCTTGCGACGAACTTCAGTGGAAAGCGGCGGAATATTAAGTCTAATGACTTTTCCGTCGTTATTAGGCGCATATCCCAACTCTGAATTGATAATTCCCTTTTCAATATCTTTTAACGTACCTGCGTCAAAAGGACGGATTAAGATCAATTGAGGTTCAGGACAAGCGATCGTCGCCAACTGTTTCAAAGGCGTTTCACAACCATAAGCGACTACTTTAACAGAATCCACAAGACCAGGATTCGCTCGTCCCGTTCGAACGCCGGTTAACCCCTTGCGCAAACGGGCGACCGCTTTTTCCATTCTCTCTTCAACGTCAAATAATATTTCGTCTGTCGACATATTCTTTTCTCAAAATCACCAGTACAAGTTCAATAACTTAAAAGACGATTACTCGACCTGTCTTTCGCAATTCTATCTCCAAAGTATTGAACTTCTCGTAGTCCAAAAACATCGTCCACGTACGTCAATAGAGCCTTCAGAACCTCGTCTCCATAAACGACGTTCGAACAACGCCCAACAACCTTACAAACGACGATAGTATAAGGTCTATTGTTATATAACGCAAGAAGTTTGCGGCGTTTTTTTTAAATTTCTCTTAAAAAGCGAAAAAATTGCGAATGTCATAAACAACGATAAAAACAAAAGGGATCGAAACGACCAAACGTTTCAATCCCTTAAAAAACGACTGTTTGAAGACGGGACTTCAAACGCTACTCCATACAAGTTTATTTGTCCGGCTTCGGTTGAGATTTTGGAGGTTGATTTCCAGGATTGCCGTTCTCCTCGTCTGAAGAACCGTATCCATACGAACCGTAACCTGTTCCATAACCTGTTCCGTAACCTGCGCCATATCCGGCTCCGTAACCTGCGCCGTATCCATAGCCGCCGTAACCTGCGCCGTAACCATAGCCGCCATAACCGCCGTAACCATAACCGCCATAGCCATAACCGCCGTAGCCATAACCGCCATAGCCGCCGTAACCATAACCGCCGGTTCCATAACCGCCGTAACCATAATCGCCGTAACCATAATCGCTAGGTTCGTCGTTAACGGCAGTTTCATTATAAAATCTATGCTTTTCGTAGCAATTAACAACGCATCCAAGCATATTAGTGCCCACTTCAACCAACGCCTTAGCGCCTGAAACAACGTCCGGACGACCGCGACGACGAACACGGAACACATACATACATCCGTCGGTTCGCGAAGCGATCATAGGCGCGTCGTTTACGTACAACACAGGAGGAGTATCAATAAAGATATAATCATACGCGTGCCGTACCCTTTCGATAAATTCATCGAATTTCTGACCGGCAATCAGCTCGGCGGGAGCTTTTCTCTCCGTTCCGGCAGGCATAAAACTCAAACGTTTTACAACAGTTTCATAGGTCGCGTCTTGAACGGAGGCTTTTCCAGCCAAAACATTAGAAACTCCAACTTCGTTCGCCATTCCAAACCATTTATGAAGGTCCGGCTTTCGTAAGTCGCAGTCGATTAATAAAACCTTCTTCCCAGCCTCGGCTATTTTTACCGCTATATTCGCGATCATCATTGATTTTCCATCGCCGGGGTGAGGACTTGTGTTCATAACCACAACGCCTTGCATTCCCTTGAAGCGATTGAATAAACGCGTTCGAATTTGTCCCCAAACTTCGCAAATAGGATCATTGGGATGGTAGTAAGCCAACAATTCCGGAGTCGGTTTATGCTCTTCACGCAACTCCTTACGTTTCTTAGGCGTTATGTCGCGTAACTTATGTTTGAAACTCGGGAATTGGGTCAAAATTGGCATACGTACCGCGCGAGCAATTTCACCCGGCGTATGGAACGTGGCGTCGGTGACGTCAATCAAATAAGCCAACGCAACTCCAGAAGCAAAACCTAAAACAAACCCGATAAACACAAATTTAATAAAATTGGGATATACGGGCGATTCGTTTGGAGAAGCGGCCGTCAATACCTCAACCTGATAAGTACTCACGTCGCTAAGCATCGCAAGCTGTTTCAAATTCTGCTCAAGATTATTTTGCATAGACTTGAGGGATTCGATCGTGATACGTTTCGCTTGAATAGTTTCCCGATATTCGGTAATTTTACGAATTTCTTCGTCTTTACTTTCAATATATTCGTTAATTTTTGCTTTTTCCTGCTTAAGCGCTTCTACGCGTCGTTTCAACGCGAGAACATACGTCTTAAACATCTCTGGATAACTAATCGTACCAATCATACCAGATTTATCGGCGCCTTCTTCAAGAGTCTTCGCTTTTGCACGAAGTTCCTCAATTTGGGACGTCAAAGCCTTCACTTTTGGATGGTCGGTCGAATACTTCCCGCGCGCTTCCACTAATTCAAGTTCCAAACCTTGAATTTGATGTTGTATCGTACTTTCGCCCATTTGCATCTGAGCGTTTCGAACAAACAGATCGTAATCTTGAGTTCCTCGCGCCATTCCGGTAATAGAAGTCAAAATAGCTTCATTATCGCCGCCGCCAAAAATAGCGATCAATTCGGCTTCCGTTATGGAGTCAAGATCACGTCCTTCGACGGCTTTTTCGATCGACTGCAAATGGTTTTCCAATCGCAAAATTTGAATATCCGTATCGACCATATTTTCGCTCATTTTAATAAGCGAAGTCAAAAGCGGATTATTTTCTTCACTTCCAATGAACGCGTTGGGAGATTCCTTAATGAAGTCAAAGAGTTCCTTCTTCCTCACCTCAGTTTCTTGTGCAAGGGCTTCTTTCGATTCTATAATCGCCCTTTCAGCCTCTTTATTATTTCGATTATATTTTTCTTCAAAATACTTCTGAAATTGTTCAACAACGGCGTTGACAACGTTTGCCGCTTCGACAGGATCAAGAGCTTCACAAGAAATCGTGATTGAATTGGCGTCGGCAAATTCACGACCGCCGCCGACTTTCACTTCCAACATTCCCTTCAACTTGTTTATTGCGCGAGCGTCTTCGGACGCTGCCAAGTCTTGCTCGGCGTCTCCGCCAACCTCAACGTTGCGCGAGGAACTTACCGTCGTAATATGTTCTTTCTTTTCCGGATCGGTTGAAAGGTCTTTCCAAACCTTCGCTAAAATCTCATACGACGTTATGATCATCGCATGAGTTTCAAGTTTTTCACCACGCATATTCTGCGTCATCGTACCTCCGTGATTACCGACGCTGTTCAATACGGACACGGAGTTTTGCGTAGGAATATAAATACTAGACTCGGCGGCGTAACGTTTCGGTTGCGTCGTAAAGTAGTACCCAGACGCAGTAACGCCAATAAGCGATAATAAAATTACCACCCAAATTTGCCGCTTGAGTATGCCAAGAACGTCAAACAAATTCAGCTCGCGTCCTCCCAAATTAGACGCGACTCCGCCGGTTGGCTGACGCAAAATATCAAGCGTTTGACGATCTAATCTAACCGTTGAACGACTTCGAGATTCCTTCGAAGACCTTTTAGTCTTTTCAACGTCAGGGGTTTTTCCACTGTTCTCTTTAACGCCTGATTTTGACGATTCAGAGAAATCTTGCTGAGGAATATTAGCCATACGACAATCCTACCTTATGGTCAAAAGAAGCTTTCTTTCCAAACGCTATGTTTCTTTTTACTTCTTTATTGTATGCGTCGTCAACAACGCTACTTACTTTCGACTCTCCCTCAAATAATTAAAAGAACCCGTTCAACAAATTCTCTCTTAACTATCTTTCAAGAGTACTAGCACGTTCCTCCATTATAACGAATCATTTCAATTATGGGAAGGTCGTTTTCGTAAGTTTTTATATAATCAAGAATTAAAGCACACAATAAATAGAAACAAAACAAAACGCAAAGAAAAACAAAACAACAAAAATTTTAACGTATAAAGCAAATATCTAAAATACGTCAACCTTAACCAACAGCACAATAACAACATCTCTTAATAACTTATTTAATATTACAATATTGTAGACGTTCATTGTCTAAATATACTCGTCGCTTTTGAATTTTCCCTTATGAAAGATCAAAAAACGTTGAATCCTATCGGTCTTGCAACGTAATCTGGAATAATTCAAGATAAATCGAGTACTCTAGTTTATTCATTCCCCGTCGAATAGAAGAATCTTTAAAACGTCAATAAACGCTTGCTGAAAGCATTCGGTCAAAAAGTAGCGTTGACTTAGGATTGTGAACACGCGTAAAATCGTCGTTTTTTAGGCAAATCCAACCGCCGAATTTCTACGCAAAAGGTTGTAAACGGTTGCAATTTTCATATGTCAAGCGACAACGTAGTTCTGAAAAAATCAAGCGAGAGAAGCGCAGATATTTCAAACCTCGATTCATAAGTAGTAAAATTCAGATATTTCAAACCTCGATTCATAAGTAGTAAAATTTTTCGCGCCAAACCTATTGTGCGTTCATTGCATATATTATCGCCGATAATTATGCTTAATTAAAAAAAGGTCGCTCTCGCGACCTTTCGATTACTTCAGCCTCCCAAGTCGTCCCTTCAAAGAGGTCGACTCGTCGCACGAACTACTTATACACAGGTCCAGACGTTATCGGACCCGGACAGTCAATCAAAGCCAATAGCCCTAACAAACCGAGCAATTTCCAATTGCCTCCGCTACCTGCATAACACGCCTCGCAACTACCGTATGCATTCCCAATTCCCTCGCACAGATTGGAATAAACGCAAGAGGTTGAACAAGTAGGTTGACCGGCAACTCGCGGCTTTCCCATTTTTTCAATTGAAGTCGTCCTAGCGCTGTGTAAAACGACGTCTTCTTTTGTTTGTCCAACTAATTTCAACGACGGCTTATTATGAATTCGTTTGCATATACAAGCATCGTCGCAAGAACATTCGTCCCCATACAAGCACGCCAAACGTTCGTCGCAGGTATGAACGCCCTCGAGAAGATTCAGTCCCAAATTGTCAAGCAAAAAAATCATCGACCCGCTCGATTGAGATGCAACCCGAATATTTGCATTTCCAAAATAATGAGAAACCGGCTCCTCCACGACAACGGAATAATTGCCTTCTTCGAGAGAAACGGCAACTTTACAAACTACCTCGTCCTCAAAGTGATCGTCCAATATTCGATTTTTATTAGAATCGATCAACACGCAATGAAGATTTTTAATTGGAACGATAGGAGAGGAACCCGCCTGCAAATAGAATTCCAGTTCTAAGTCGGAAGCAAGCGTTGTGGTAATAAACGCCAGCATCAAAACGGTCGTTAGAAATACGCAACAACACTTTTTCATCTTTCAAACCTTCAAAATATACGACTGCCTCTAGCGAAACAGGGGAGACTCGTCGTTTATCTCGCCAACAAACGACAAAATCTCCCTCGACGACGTCTTACGCAAAATCAACTCTGACGAACATCCGTCTGCAACTTACTCTACAGAAGAATTGGAACCGGAGACGGGCTTTTTGGAATTGTCGGACACCGAAACGGCAATCAACGCGCCAATCATCCCTAACATACCCAAACTCGATAAACCGCTACTACCGCCCCAGTAACCGTTGCCGCTCCAACCAGGATATCCGTATCCATATCCATAGGTTCCGAAATTGGAAGCTCCGTAAGAATAAGGGTTGTTCGACAATACGTTCGAATTCGTCGAATAACGCGGACTACCGTTTCGTCCGCCTTGCGACGAAACCCGACCGTCTTGTAAAACGTTTGATGCGTCTTTTCCAGAATCTGCAACTCTACCTTGCAAATCCTCGTTCACATCCGCTTTTTGTGAACTGCCGTCGGCAATAGACGCGCAATCCGTAAGGTACCCGTACAACAATCGACAAATACAGTACTCGTCGCAACAATCGTCGTCGCAACAAGGCTCGCCTTCAAAACGCTTACCGTCGTTTTCTTTACCGAAGAAACAAGCGGCGCAATGATCGCAAAATCTATCGCCTTCGTTGTCTTTCATACATTCGGCGTCGTCCAAACAACGATGAGCCTTTTCCAGCCAAGTCAAATCAAAAGCGTCAAGAATAAAATACAACTCGTCGATCTCGGGGGCTCTACGAACTAAGACGCTACCAAAAAATTTTGTCGAAGGCTGTTCGACAATGACGTAAAAATTATTAATGTTTACGTCGATCAATCCTTCAAACCTTCCACGATCCTCGGCGGTCAACACGCCTTTAAGAAGGTTTTCTCCGTCGGTACTCACCACCGCATAATGCAAATCCTCGGGATAGGACACGTATTCACAGGGCGCTCCGACATAAAAATTAAATCCTACGTTCACAGTGTCGACGTCCGCCGCCTGAACGAACGATAACGCCCAGCAACTGACGAAGGCAAACAAATACGCCGCAACACGTTTCATTTATTCTCTCCTAACTCTAGCGTTTTTGTACCGCAACAACGTCCAAACGCCGTCTCTGAACAAGTAAATCAAGAGAACTCGCTTCCCTGACGTCTCGACTTATTTTAACACAACGTTTAAAAAAAGACAAGGGCGCCCCAATCATTTAATCAAACTTATCGTAAATTTTTTAAAAGATCATTTTTTTTACTCGTTTTATACGCGTTATATGTAGTAAACGACGCGTCAATCTTTCGAAAACTCCCTGAAAGTTCCAAACGAACTTAATTTTTTTGGCAATACGCTACTTCCAAATTTCTTTTAATCGAGTGATCGCGTTCTCTAACTCGCCTGCGACAGATATGGAACGTTTCCGCAAAATCGACGCAACCGATTCGTAATACCAAAATTGACAAGCTCGATCAGCGTGAAATTGGGGAGCTACGTATTCTATCCCAAAAAAGCTGATCGCACGACTCAACGACGTTACGTTGTCCAGTTTATCGCATCCGCTTACTAGAACGGATTCGTTTAACCCTACGGCTAAACGTTCTAAATAAGCTTCCTTACGTTCTCGCCAAGGAGCCTTACGATTTGAATCAGACAGCAAAGAATCAGAGGTTTCGAATACGACGTCGGCTATAAAATTTCCGAACAAATTCCGAATTTCATCTAAACGAGGAACGCCGCCGCAATCTTCAACCGCGTCGTGTAACAAAGCAGCGATAGCAACGTCTTCCGAAGCGCCATAATCGAGCGTAAACCCGGAAACTCGTAACAAATGGGATAAATAAGGAACTTCGCCAAATTTTCTTCGTTGCGTTCTATGAACGTTTGCAACGTATTCCAACGCCATATCGTAACGGAAGCTTAATTCGCCTGCGCCAAATTTGTTCATAGAAGTCTCCAAAATTAGACGTCCGTTACATTCTACCGAGCATCGTGCGTTTTTCTACCGACGACCTGACGTCTTTTTTTCATTTTTATTTTTTAAAGCCAGTCCGTCGAACTCGACAACGCCTATTCCGTCTAAAATTCCCACTTGCAACGACGCTTCAACGGCTCGACTTGGCACGGAAATTTCCTGTGAAAATTCATTCCAACCGCTTGCATCCAACGCCGTCGCCAAGACGACAAACTCCCCGTTTTTCACGGGCTTGCGCTCTCGGTCAAAAAAATACAATTTAATCAGCGTTACCGTTTGTCTTCCGCCTACGTTCGGATGCAACTTTTCGACGCGATACGCTCCGCTTAGAACGATTTTTTTAACTTCAGTTCCATCTATCGCAAAATTTTGTCTCAAATGACAAACGGCTTCCTGTTCGCGTTGCTTTTCTTTGACTTCAAGTTCCAACGGAGTCGCCTCGCGTCTGTTTTCCGGCAAAGTCGCCGCTTTGAAACGCTCGGCGTTTCTAATCTTTTTTTGTTGTTCTTCAACAACGGAAGCATTGTCGCATACGCATACTCTTCCGCCTTCGTAAGCATCCTCTCTATCTGCCACAAACGTATTTCGCGTGGAAAACCATCCCTCGGGCGTCAAGCGCGGGGGAGGTAATTGTATGTTTGTCTCGTCGATCTTTTCGTCGCTACCCTTATTGCCAGATTCGAAGTTTGACGATCGATCAGTCTTCCAAGTCGCCGTCGGGGTCAATTCGGCTGGAACGGGATTAACAATCTCAAACCCTCCGCCAATCAAAGAAGGAGAGGTTGGATCAGGCTTATCGACGCGTCTATCTTCCGCTTCGCCTGTCATTGGAACAAAACTAGCGGGCGTCAAAGTCGTCCTTATGAGTTTTCCCTCTTTTTTCTCACAAAGAACAAAATACTGAAGATACCTCTCGCCGATCGGAATCAACATCTTTCCGCCGTCTTTCAACTGGTCTATCAAAGGCTGAGGCACGTCTTCAGGAGAACAAGTTACAATAATCTTGTCAAAAGGAGCCGCTTCGTTCCACCCTTGGTATCCGTCTCCAAGACGGACAAAAACGTTGTCGTATCCAAGACGTTTCAACGTTTCCGCCGCGCGTCGACCGAGATTTTTTACTATTTCGATAGAATATACTTCCGCTACCAAACAACTTAACACAGCGGCCTGATATCCGCTGCCGGTTCCTATCTCCAAAACGCGATCCGTCGGTTGAGGATCAAGAGCTTCCGTCATATACGCGACAATAAAAGGAGGAGATATCGTTTGCGACTCGCCGATCGGAATCGCCGCGTCTTGGTACGCGTACGCGCGGTAATCCTTCGGCACAAACTCTTCGCGAGGTATCCTTGCCATCGCCTTTAGCACGCGAATATTTCGTAATTCTTTCGTCGGAGTCAATTCCTCCAACGTCATTCTTAACGCTTGTGGAACGATAGGATACTTGGCGTCGCGTTCCGCGTCGGTCATCGGCAAGAGGGGAGAACTTGGAATCTCCGTCAAGTCTTCTGACGTTGCGGAAGATTTGACGTTCTCTGTCTTCGGCGTCGATTTTTTACCCTCGACTTCGCTCGCTCCGCTCGAAATAATACTCGCGCTTTTCACGCCTATGTTACTATCGACGTTTACCGCGTCTTCTTCTTTTTGAAGTTCGACGTTTTCCGTTTTAGTCCCGCGTTTAATCGTAACCTTCGCCGAATAAGCGTCCGAAACGATCGTCAGCGCAATAAGCGCGACTGATACGGCAATTATACGTTTCATCGTTCACCCCGTTGTCAAACGCGTTTTCACGTCGTCTTCATAAAAAATCAAACAGCGCGCCTTTTTTAAAAACTTAAGCCGTAATACCTCGAGTTAAGGTCATAAACGCCGTTTCAAGATTGACTTCTTCTTCACAAAAAGATTTGATACGAAACTTATGTTCAATTAAACGCGTCAACAACGCGGAATAATCGTCCAATCCCAGTCCTTTTTTAATAAAAACACGAATCGAACCGCTCTTGTCAAGTTCCGTTTTGTCGACAACGTCGTCGTCCGACAAAAATTTCATACAAGCTTCAACTTTCTTGGAAAAGCCGTCGTCCCTAGGTTCGGCCAAATCCACTAATACGGCAATTTGATCGCGAACGCGCCTCATAACGTCTTCGACTTTGGCGTCGACTAACAACTCGCCGCGTTCGATAATGCCTACTTTATTGCACACGTCGGCCAATTCGGGCAAAATATGACTCGAAACCATAATAGTTTTTCCCATACTGCCTAAACGCTTTAACAACTCGCGAATTTCGATTCGCGCGCGGGGATCTAATCCGCTGGCCGGTTCGTCTAACAACAACACCTGCGGATTATGCAATAGGACGCGCGCCAATCCAAGCCTTTGGGTCATTCCGCGGCTCAAACTAGTAACCAGCGCCTCTCTTTTATATCCAAGATCAACGAGTTCCAAAACCTCGTTGCAAACTTTTCGTCGCGCCTCGCCCTTGACGCGATAAGCCGCCGCGAAAAACTCAAGATACTCGATTACCTTCATATCGTCGTATACGCCGAAAAAATCCGGCATAAAACCGATTATCCTGCGTATCTCCTTGGGGTTGGTATAAATCGACATTCCGCAAACATACGCTTCGCCCCAAGTCGGTTGCAATAAGGTTGCGAGCATTTTCATCGTCGTCGTTTTACCAGAACCGTTAGGTCCAATAAATCCAAAGAGATCGCCCTCGTTTAATTCCAGCGATAAATTCTTTAACGCAAAAAGTTTGCCGTATTGTTTTGTTAAATCTTCAGTCTTGATCATCGAACTTCTCGCAATCCGCTTAATGTTTATTCCCGTTTATTGAAACGCCAGTCTAACGTTCGTTTCCCTCGCGTTTCAAAGGAACGACTATTCTGACGACGAGAGTCCTCTTATTCGCGTTATGAACGCAAGCCTCCGTCCCGAATTCTTTCCACGAAATCAACGTTGAAAAGAATTCGTCGCTTGTTCCCGCGTCTCCATATCGCTCGAGAGCCTCCTCGCTGGCGCTCTTTGAAATTTCGCCTTTACGATCAGCAACTTTTTTATTGAGATTTTCTAATTCTAAGGCGTCTGCCGATTTCTTAGCCAATTCGTCGCTAGAACGATATTCCTCGTAATACGGATCGACGACCGTTCCATAAACGACGGCTCGATCGCAACGCAACAACTCGCTCAAATCAACGTCGCCCTGCAATCTCTTGGCTATTCCAAAATTGTCTTCGCCGCCGCCAAACTCGTAAAAAGACGCTGTTCGCAAAATATAAGGAATACGAGTCGAGACGCAGTTATAGGTCGTAGAATCCCACGTTCCCGCTTGAGTCGCCGGAACTGAACTTCGATGTTCGTTTAGAACGCGCATCGGTTCCACGCGCGCGGTTCCTTGTTCTATTTGCGTTTCACCGGGCGCAAGCGTTCCTAACGAATACGCGCCTCCCTCGTAAAGAATATAAGCGGAATAAATTGGAACGTCAAACGGATTAATAACGGAACCTTTTAAGGTCAGACCGTCGTCGACTAAACCAGGCGCTTTTGGCAAATCTTTTATTTTGGATATGGTACGACAGACAAAACTTTTACTTGAACGCGGCGCGATAGGAGTTCGAACAATCCCGATTTTTTCTGAGTCCGAAAGAATTTGATACGGTTCGTCCCATACCCTAGGCAAATAATTATTTTGCTCGGCTCCTCCCAATCCCTTGCCCGACAAGGTTAGCGGCACAAACGTCGAACAAAGAGGCTCTGTTTTCGAAAGAATCGTAGACGTCTCAAAATCATAACGTTTGCCGCAAGGAGAATAGAAACCTAACCAAGTCGTAGCGCGTGCAATTCCACTCTCCAAATCAACGTCCAAAACTTCGGCTTGATTTAAAACCGGCTCTTTTGGCGTCGACGATTTCACGATCAAAACGGCGACGGTTGAAAAAATAACGACGCTCAATGGAAAAACGATCCAAGTCGTAATAGGACGTTTCAACAATTTCTTTGCAATAAACCAATCGATCGGAGCGACAACTAAAAGATAAACGAACAACAACGTTGCTATCAAAGAGAAGGAAACGACTTTTACGCCCTCAAAAGAATCAAGCGCGCTTCGTATTTGCCCGGACCAATCGCTATATCCGCGCTTTACAAACAAAGACGCGTCGGAAGTCGCCTTCACGTCGTCTGGATCAACGCCCAATATTTTCAATAACAAGCGTCCTCGACCTGTCCAATTTGCCAAAGGCGCAACGGATAAATCAGCGGCAAAATATACGACGGTTCCCAGCCCGACAGGTTGAACCGTTAATAACGGAGTCTCCGCTTCCTGCATTTCAACCTTAACGTCCGGCTTCAAGTCTGACTCCACGGGCGTTCGTAGATAGGGATTAGAACGCGACCCCGTCATCGCGAGATTTTTAACGTTTCTTAAATCCGATACAAAAGAATTTACGACACGAAACTCGTGAGGTTTTTCCGCAACCTTTTTGCCGGGCGCCAAATTCCACAACGCCGCGCCTTCTTTCAGCAATTCGGGCGATTTCTCCCCTGCGACAAGAACTACGGAACCTCCGCGCTCAACCCATTCGTAAATTGCGCGCATTCTTTTATCGTCGCAACCGACGTTTTCAAAAACGTTGGGATCGTTAGTTGTCAAAAACAACTTATCGATCGCCTCATATGCGCGTGCGTCTAACGGCAAATCGCTTATTGTATTTATTTTTACAATATGCGGTCGACGTTCTTCTTTCCAACGTAATTCGGCAAACGCTTCAGAAAAACCTAATTTTTCATCACCAACGACTGCATAGACGGGTTTAGAAGAAACAGGAACGTTGAAATTAATCCAGTCGTCGCCTTCGTTCTTTATTCCAGGCTCAAAAACCTCCTCTACGACGTTTTGCGAGTCGGATATCAAACGAACAACCAACTTGCCGTTTGACTTCGGAAACGTGAAACCTCTTTCGATTATGTTCTTCTCTTGTTCTTCGGCGCTCACGTCGTAACGTAAAAATAACGGCGTGCCATCTGAATCGGTAGTTTCCAATTCGACGGACTTTACCGTCCCATTTTGCCATCCGATAAGAACTTTGGTCCAATAACCGTTTTTGTATACGCCCGATATTCCAACGTCGACGCAAGAAATACTCAACGAACCTTCGGTAGTTTTTTCAGCGCTACGTAAAACAGGAACGTTTGTCAATACGCAAATAATGGAAACGATCAAAAAAAAACCGACGTTTGCAAAAACGTTCCGTTTTATTTTGAATAGAGAAGACGTTTTCCAAAAACGCCGGGCGTTTATGAGGTCTGTTCTTATTCTCCAAGGTCGATTCATTTCACTTCCGTCGCCGTTTCTGTATCCTAATCAAACCGCAAGTAAAAGCAACGTTCGTTTAACCGCTACGGCTTTTCCGAATTCGGACACTCACAAACTAGCTTTCCACAACCGGGGCAACCAGAACCGTATTTATCCGTCAACGCTTTGTTAAGATCGACGCCAACCACGTTGGCGATGGTTGTCAACCAAGCTAAAACGTCGGCAAATTCCTCTTCGCGTTCCTTTTGAGTTCCGCTTCTTAGAGCCGTCGATAGTTCGCCAACCTCTTCCATCAACCACATAAACGTGCCGGCAACGCCGCGTTCTACGTCCTTTTCAACATACATTTTGCGTATAAGTTGTTGAAAATCGACGATCGACAACTCGGCGCCGTTTCTACTTTCCATATTCATTTTCTACGTTATCAAACTTCAAGTATACAAATTCAACGCGTTAAAACGCAACCGTCTTACAAAGGCGATTGCGTTCGTCGTTACATACGACCGCATCCAAGGCGCCTTATTATATCCTATGTCTGGATAAAACGCTAGCGCCCCAAAAAACGATCGACTTCGCTACGCAAAAACGACTCTAACGTCGTTCGCTTGCTTTTAATACGCCGAATCCGTAATCACTTGGCGTCAGCTTTGTTGGATTCTTCAAACAATCTGGAAAACTCTGGAGTCGCTAGCACGTCGACTTCGTCGTTAGAACGCAACTCTTCGACCTCTGGTTTTACCGTTAAAAGGATATACTCCAACGGCTCGACGCCCTCCTTGCGTATTCGCTCGAATATTGGCGGCGCCCCCTTGCCCAAAACGCATAAAGCGCTTGCTAAAGCGTCCGCGCTAGTCGCGTCGGGAGCCATAACTGCAGAAACGCAACGTTGCGTCAACGGTTCGCACGTTCTCGGGTCGATTATGTGGGAATACCGAACGCCGTCAATAACCACGTATCGATTGGCGTCGCCGGAAGACGCTATGCCAACGTTCGAAAGCGCGCAGTAAAACGCCGGTTTATCGAGCAAAGAAGCGACGCCTACAATCCAACCGTCTTGTCCCGGAGGAGGATCGCCTATTCTTAAATCTCCGCTAGCGTCGATCAACACGGAGGTAATTCCGAACTTGCGCATTATCTCCAACGATTCGTCAAGAGCAATACCTTTGGCAATCCCCCCAAAATCCAAGCGCACCCCGTTCTCCGTTTTAAGACCAGACTCGCTTAAATCCCAAACGTTTAATCCGATTTTAGTCTTTGCCGTCGCCAAAACGCCTTGCGGCGGTCGTTCGTGAAAAATTCGACTTCGACGCCAAAGTTTAACGATCGGACTAACGGTAGGATCAAAAGCGCCGTCTGTCAAAACGCAATATTTTCTTGATTCTTCCAGAGCGCGACGTAAATCGACGCTAACTGCCGCATAATTTCCCGTTCCTCCAAAATCTCGACAAGCTCGAATTACCTCGCTCTCGGGATCATAATCGGAAAGAATCGCATTAAGTTCGTCAAAGCGTTTCCAAACTTTTTCAACGGCGCTATTTACTTGAGTTTCATTTGAAGCATACGCTAAAATCCGAACAGGCACGCCCATTTTTTCGGCTTTAAACTCATATCGAGTCAAACCCGCTTCGTCGTTTTCATATGCGTTTAGCGTTGGTTCTGACGCAAAAGTAAAACAACAAGACGTAACAACGGCTAAAATACGGAGAAAAACCGACGCCTTAATTATTCTCCGTATATTCAAGCAGTTAATTAAACCGGCGTCTTTCGACATATTTTTCACACAGTCCTCTGGATTCAAGTCAACGGCATAATCACGTAAGAATAGCCGTCCGTCGTTTCAAAAAGAGCGGGTTTATCTGGTAAAAAATAAAACGCCACGTTTTCTTCGGGCGAAACGCAACGGAAAAACTCATTAAGAAACCGTGAATCCAAACGCAACGAAGTCTTGTCGTCTTCATATGCGATCGGAATATTCACGTTCGATTCGCCGACTTCTTCTCCAGCCGCCGCCACATTAACTTTTCCAGACTCAAAGTGAAACCATACGCCGGGTTTTTTTTCCGTGGCTACAATCTCGGCTTGGCGAACGGCGCTAGCCAGTTGTCCCGCAATAAAAATTACGTTTTTTCGCCCGTTTTTTTCGGGAATTATCGCGCGCCAGTTAGGAAATCTCCCAACGATAAGATTGGTCGAAATAACGACGTTCCCAATTTTAACAAGCGCGCGTTCTTCTTTAACGGCAATCAACGCTTCTTCCGAATCTCCTAACGCGCGTTCCATCAAATTCAACGTTTTGGGCGGAAAGATCGTCTTATTTTCCGAGAGATGTTCAGAAGCGGATTCGACAACGCGGACGGATTCCGCCGAACGTTCTTGAAACGCCAGTCGTCGTCCGTCCGTCGACACCGCGCTCATTCTATCTTGTTCAAAATTAAACAAAACGCCGCCAAGAGAATAATGAGAATTCTCGGAGTCTGTCGCAAAAGAAGTTCGACGAATCAAATCGCCCAAGGATTTCGTTGCAATTTTATGGTATGAATTAGCTTCAAAACCTTCGACAGGCGGAAAATCTTCACTGGAACACGTGGTAAGACGATACTGAAAATTCGTTCCTTGAACAGTCAAGGCAGTTCCTTCTAGCGCTAGTAACAACTCGTCGTCGGAAGTTTCCGCCAAAATCTTGCGAAGCAACTTAGCAGGTAAAATAGCTTCGCCTGAGTTTTCCACGACAAATCCGTCGTCCGACGCCAATTCGCCTCGCGCGCCAATTTCTCCGTCGGTTGCCATTAAGACGACGTTTTTTTCATCGACCGTCATTTTGACGTTTAGCAACGCGGGTTTAACGTCGCGCGTTGCTGTAAAAGAGGATATCAACGTAAAAAGCGGTAAAAATTTATCGCGACGACACCGAATCTTCATAATATTTTCCGTTTTCCTGCTTCTTTTTTAACATAACAAAGTATGCGACAATCGCATAAAACTTTGTATAACAACGTGTTTTAACTAGCGTAAATTTCACAAACGTCGTTGGCGCTTGAAACGCAAGGCTTGCGACAATATAAATATCGTCGCTCTCAACACAACTCATTCTATTTTATTTGGGAAAAAATTTCAATATCTACTACTCTTTACTTCTAAATTCTTCAGACCAAGCAACGAGACGACCCCATTATTTAAAAGGTTTGTAAGCGTTCCCAGAGAAACGGCGCGATTATAAATCGACGCGTTGATTTTAAACAAAGGTTAAAACGTGGACGCTACATATGCAGGGTTCTTGTTTTTACTTTTTTCAAGTCGTCGTCTTAATGCAACGCCGTCCGTCGACATATAGTCGGTCATTTTTTGCGAGGCGGCATTCGTTGCTAATTTGCTTGTGTTGCCGTCCGTAAAACGCTTACAAGGGTTTCCTGTCTTTCAAATGGCAAAACGAGAAAACACAAAAACGTCGTCTATATCCACTGTCATATTTAACAGGTAAAAAACAAAAGTACAATGTCTGCTCTAGGGAAATTTTACTAATAAATATTATATTTAATATATAGATATAATAGTAATAATAGAGATAAATGTTTTTATGTAAGTAACTTTAAGAAAAAGAATGCAACTACAATAAACAAACAAGATAAATATAAAAATCTTGTGTTTAAAAGTCATATTTTACTAGAATAATTAATGTAAAAAGATGTGTTTTAAACGTCCGTAAAAAAACATAAAAAATATTGAATAAAATAAAATTGTAAACAACTTTCAAATTATAAACAAATAGACAACAGGTTTACAACATCAATATTCTAAAAAAATAGACTAGATTGTATTTTCAATAAGTTGCTCTTTGGAGGAAATTTGAATAGAAATACTTTACATAAGATTTAGGCAGACTGGATTGATGAACACTTTCGTAGAATTCTACTATGTCGTATTGGCTTTTAGAGTGAGGATAGACATATTTGAGAATATGTTTCGTTACCTTTGAATCTTCTACAATACGGAAAACAGAGGAACCCTTGTTTCCTTCGGTCAGCCAACGTAATAAGGAACAACTCAAGAACGACGCGTAATTGTCGTAGAGGAAATCAGAACCCTAAAACAGTAGAAAAAAGTGGAAGTATCTGACGTTCGAGGAAAAAGGACGACTAATCGAGAATGAGTTTTCCAGAACGCGCGTCGATTTTTAAGTAGAACGATCGAGAATCTAAAGTCAAAACGACAATTAAAATATTTTCTCTTCCTTCTAGCGGCGCAGCGGCAAAGTTTGGAACAGACTTGGAGGACTTTGAGAGAATATGCTCAAAGTCGTTCGTTTTCAATTTCCAAAGGAGCTTTCCTTGAGATTGAGGATCAAACGCAAGAATCTGATCCGTGTAATCCGACGAAGGGGGATTGGGCGCCGGGCGTAAGACGACGTTCGTTTGGTTCTTTTCTGATAGATGAAAATAAACTCGTCCAAGAATTTCCGTGAACTCAATATGAGAGCCAAACAAAGGCGAGGCGTCCCTACGATTGGATCGCTTCTTGTCAATCTGATTTACTGATAAACCAACGGGGACGCGATAGACGATTCCAGAAGAAGACCACTTAGGAGTAAAGCAACGTGAATCGAGGGCTTTAATTGTGCCTTCATAGGGGTCGACGTCCCAAATAACGTCGTTTGAAAGAAACTGTCTTTTTCCGAAAAAAAGATTGTTTGGCGGAACGATATGATCGACCGTTTTTACGCTTTGCAACAGCGGGTCTTTACTAAAGGCGGCGTCGAAAAAAGACGGAACGTGTAAACTTAAGCCCGATATTAATAAAGCGTTAAAAAATTTTTTCATCAAGTTACGATATTGAAACGTCTTAACTTACGAATTAACTCGATTGGAGTTCTGTAGCGTTGAACGAAGTTCTGAACGCGAGAACAAATAATACGCTACTCCAATTAAAGCGACTCCAACTGTGGAAAGACGATAAATTACGCCTATGGTTACTCCAAAGCCGTTTTCGTAACAAGCGCGTCCGGCGATAGGGAACAAAGGGTAGAGTTCGTCTAAAAAGTATTCGAACGGACCTGCTGAAAGAGGGATCATTGAACCTGTGTTGGCTGAACAATACAAAATTAGATGACTGGTAAACGACGGCGCTTTTTGAAAGACTCCGCAGGCGAAACAGTACAACGATGCCGCAAAGAAAATATGAACGGCGAAAGTGGCTAAAAAAGAGTAAAAAAGCGTTTTTTTCTTATTGCGATAAACAAGCGTCGCCTTTGTTAGGTTTTCAAACATCGAACCCAAGAACGGCGCCTTAGACGCCGTTTTTATACGCCGGTTATTGGCGTTTATTGGGGCAACTACCCAAAATAGGAATATCGTAGTTGCTATAGTTAGGAATACAAGTCCAAAAGAGACTAAGTTTGTCATAGGCTCGGAACGTCGGTAGAAGCCGGTGAAAAAGATCACGATTAGCCCTAAAACAAACATTGCATAAAGACCTAAAACTCTATCTATAATAACGCTAGCGACGGCGCGATCAGCCGAGATTTTATTTTTTTTGATTAATAAAATCGATTTTATGGCGTCGCCTCCGACAATACCGACTGGCGACAAATTAAACATAAAACCTAAAAAGCCAAATTTCAACGCGTCGGACAGTGATAATTTAGCGTCTAACGCTTGTACTAACGCTTGCCAACGAACGATCGTTATGACGGTTGCTAAAAGATTTAATATAAAGCCTAACGTTAGTAAGAAAGGGTTAAGAGAGCGAAGATTCAATTCAGAAAAGGCGGAACCTTTAAGCGCGCGCATAATCAGCCAGCCGAAAAGTCCGACTATCAGTAGCGCTTTTATTGCGGTTAATAAGTGTTTAGGCATATTGGGGGACGTCATAGCGTTTAACGTGAAAATCGACAAGTAAAATAACGCAAGTTTATTTTACACCCTTTTATTATGAGTTCAAGTAGCTAGAAAGGAAGCGAAGTAAGGGGCGCGGAGAGAGAATACTTTTAAATTGTTCGGAGAAAATAGCAGATAAAATCGTTAAAAGAAGAAAAAAAGACGTTAGGACGCCTAATTATTTGAGGTTGCTTTCTTTTTTTAAAAGAGGTTCTTTAATTTGCAAGATTCGTTGTTATAATGGAACGTATAGCGTTCTTGTTTTTTTGATGAAAAACACGACTTAACGAAGCGTTTTTTTTCATAATTTCGGGAATTTGAATTGTTATTGGAGCGCGCGGAACGGCGTGCGAGCGTCCATAGGAAGTTTAAGGATGGGTACGAGAAACGTAAGTAGAGACACGGTCGAAGCGATCGTTCGACAAATTCTTCGCGAGACTCAAGGTTCGACGGCGAATGTTGCAAGCGCCGTCGTAGCGGCTTTAAATGGAACGAACGCCGTTGAACAAGCGATTCAACCTCGTAAATCGGAATTAGTTGTTAGTATTTCCGCGAGACACGTTCATTTAACAGACGCCGACGTTGAAACCTTGTTTGGCAAGGGGAAGACGCTGACGAAAATGAAGGATTTGTATCAAGACGGCTTTTTTGCGGCAAACGAGACCGTGATGTTGATTGGACCGCGCAAAAGAATGTTGCCTTCCGTTCGCATTTTAGGACCGACTCGTAAGGAATCGCAGGTTGAACTGTCTTTCACAGACGCCATTTCGCTTGGGCTTGATCCTCCTGTTCGCGAGAGCGGCAAGCTCGACGGAACTCCCGGGTGCGTTTTGGTGGGACCGGCGGGCGTCGTAGAATTAAAGAAGGGTGTGATCCGCGCGGCTCGGCACGTTCATATGGCGCCGGAAGAAGCCGCTTATTACGGCGTCAAAGATAAGGAAATGATGAAGTTGCGCGTGCAATCGGGCGTCTGTTCCGTTGTTTTTGAAGACGTTCTGGTTCGCATTGGTAAAAATATTAAGTTGGAAGTTCATTTGGATACGGACGAAGGCAACGCCGTAGATCTTGAACATGCGACAAAGGTTGAGTTGATTAAATAGAAATTTTAAAACGCTAGAAAGTTTAGGACGCTAGGAAGTTTAGGACGACGTCAAAGATTAAGGACTCCGTTCGTCGTTCCCTACGTATATTGAGTCTCGTAAGGTTGTAATTTTCGTTCGTTGAGCTGAACGATTGGTTCGTAAGAGTCGACGACTTTCATTTGATTTGGAGAATTGTAATGGCAAAACCGATGCAAGCGCTTGGAATTCTTGAGGGCAAGGGATTTGTTACCCTTTTTGAAGCGACAGACGCGATGATGAAGGCTGCGAACGTCGAGTTTCTTGGCTGGGATAAACCTGGTAGCGGAATCGTCACCGTTTTTGTGACCGGCGACGTCGCCGCCGTTAAAGCCGCTACCGATGCGGGCGTTGCCGCTGCTTCTCGTATTGGCGAGATTACCGGCGTTCAAGTTATTCCGCGTCCGAACGACGACGTTGAAAAGGTCTTGCCGCAGATTAAAAAAGCCGCCGCGACAAAGTGAATAATAACGAATTTCGAAATTCGTTAACGCGTCGCGTTGGCGCTAGAATATAAATCACCGTTCCATATATTGAAGGAAATAACGAAATGAACGACGCTATTGGATTGATCGAAACGAAAGGCGTACTTGCGCTTGTGAACGCTACCGACGCTATGGCGAAAGCCGCCGACGTCGAGGTTGTCAAACGTGTTCAAATTGGCGGCGGTCTTGTTACGACCGTTGTTCGAGGGGACGTCGGAAGCGTTCGCGCGGCCGTCGACGCCGGCGCCGCCGCTGCGGAGTCGGTTGGCGAATTAAAAGCCGCTCACGTCATTCCTCGACCGGCGGAAGGTTTGATCGACGCTTTTACCGCGTGACGTTTTTACCGTGCGACGCTTTTACCGCGCGACGTTTTTTACCGCGCGGCTCTTATTAGACGCTTCTTATTAGACGCTTCGCGAAACGGGATGTTTTTGCGCTAAGGTGATAGTAATGAAAATTTTAGTTGCTAATTTGGGGTCGACTAGCTTCAAGTATAGTCTTTATGATATGGACGACGAGCGTTTATTGGCGCGCGGTCGCGTCGAACGTATTGGCGAGGATTCAAGTCCTTGTCAAATTACGATCGGCGATTTCAAGAAAGAAGAAAACGTATCGGCTCCTAATCACGGCGTCGCCGTACGCGAGTGTCTTCGTCAGTTGACTGATTCTGAAAACGGTTGTATCAAGAGCGCCGAGGAGATCGCCGGTATCGGTTTTAAAGCCGTTTTTGCAAACGGATATACGGGCGTGCAACCCGTTACGGACGATTTGCTTGCCGCTATGGAGGAGTTTAACGCCGTGTTGCCGGCGCACAATCCTCCGTATGTTCGCGCAATGCGGATGTTAAAGCAGGAATTGCCCGAAATTCCGTTGGTCGCCGCTTTTGAAACGGGGTTTCATCAAAATATTCCCAACCGTAACCGTTACTATGGCGTTCCTTACGAATGGATGGAAAAGTACGGCGTTCGTCGATATGGTTTTCATGGAGCGAGCCACCGTTATATTGCGACTCGTTGCAGGGAAATTTTTGGCGAAGACAAGCGTATCATAAGTTGCCACCTCGGAGGTTCTAGTTCCGTTTGTGCGATTGCGAACGGAATAAGCCGCGCGTCGAGTATGGGCGGGAGTCCTCAAACAGGTCTGATGAACAATAATCGTTGCGGCGATTTTGATCCCTTCTGGTGTTCGTATTTAATGAAGAAACTAAACGTTTCGTTAGACGAACTGCTAAAAACGTTGGCTACGAAGAGCGGACTTTTAGGGCTTAGCGGCGTGAGCGGCGACGTACGCGACGTTGACAACGAAGCGCGAAACGGCAACGAACGCGCTAAGTTGGCGTTAGACGTGCTAGTAGGGGATGTGCGACGGTATCTTGGAGCCTCGCTTGTCGAGCTTGGCGGCGCCGACGTGATTTCGTTTGCCGGCGGAATTGGCGAGTTCAGAAACGATATTCGCGCGTCGGTTCTTGAAGGACTTGAAGAACTTGGCGTTGTGCTGGATAAAAAAGCAAACGACGCGACCATCGGCGTTGAAGCGAAGATTAGCGCGCCCGAAAGTCGAATTCAAGTTTGGGTCTTGCCGACTAACGAGGAGATTATTGTCGGTCGTCAGACAAAAGAGTTGTTGGCAAAGCAGAAGGCGCTTTGAGCTTGAGCGTTAATGCGATCTAACGTTTTGTCGGCAATATTTTGTCGGCGATAACGTCGGCGTCTCGAGAGAAAACGACAACCAAAGGGCGTTTGAGATGTTTATTGGAAAGATAGTCGGTTCCGTAGTTGCGACGCAAAAAACGGAAGCGATGCGCGGTTCGAAGTTGATGATGATCGAGCCCTATGTCGTCGATCCGAAAACGCGCGATCGACTGATTACGACGAGTCGGTCTTTGGTTGCCGTCGACGTAGTGGGCGCCGGCGAGGGACAGTTTGTTTTGGCCGTACAGGGGTCGAGCGCGAGGATGACTCCTGAAACCAAGCCGCTTCCCGTCGATTGCACCATTATTGGCGTAATTGATTCGGTCGTTTTGCAACGGACGTCTTTACCGCTAGATTGATATTGCGTAAAGTTTAATAGTTATGCACGGACGGTGAGTCGTATCTTTCTCGTGGGCGTAAAAAGAATATTTTCGAGAAGAAATTTCAGCGAGAACGGCGATGTTTCGACAATACGACAGGCGGAGTCGGAGAACGGCGAGCGCGTCGCGGCGGAAACGAAACGCGTTACCCGACGAAGTGAAATTATCGCGTTCTTTTCATAATAGGAGCTGTGAGAAAATGGCGGATGTTAATGAAGCGCTAGTACGAAGCGTTTTACAGGAGGTGTTGTCGCGTCTTGGCGGTTCGACGTCAAACGCAGTAGGCGGCGACGCTCCGAAAAGTTTTGTCGGTCGTTACGGCGTTTTTGAAGATCCAAATGAAGCCGTGTTGGCCGCGCGCGAGGCGTTTGAGCAACTTTCTAGACGGACGATCGCGGAAAGAAAGAAGATGCTTGATCAGATTCGACGCATCTGTATAGAGCAAAGCGTCGAATTGGGTACGATGGAAATGGAAGAGACGAAAATTGGTCGTCTTGAACATAAAATTGACAAGCTTCTAAACGTCGGTTATAACGCTCAAGGCGTCGAGGCTCTTTCGTCCGAAGTATTTAGCGGCGATTATGGACTCACCGTTATTGAACACGCTCCTTTTGGCGTTATTGGCGCGATTACGCCCGTTACGCATTCGCTTCCGACGATCGCGAATAATTCGATCAATATGATCGCCGCCGGAAACACCGTCGTTTTCAATCCTCATCCGGGCGGACGAAAAATTGCGGTAGAAGGCGTTAAACGTTTCAATCAAGCTATTTACGCTGAATTTGGAATTGATAATTTAATGGCCGTTATTGCGACGCCTACTCTTGAAACGGCGGACGTTATTTTTAAGCATCCTAAAGTCAATCTATTAGTGGTAACGGGCGGCGCTGGAGTCGCTAAGGCGGCGATGTCGCAAACAAAACGCGCGATCGTTGCCGGACCTGGAAATCCTCCCGTCGTCGTCGATGAGACTGCCGATCTTGATCGCGCCGCGCGTTCGATTATTTTGGGCGGCGCTTATGACAACAATCTTCTTTGCTTGGCGGAAAAAGAGGTTTTTGTCGTCAATTCTGTGTTTGACGCAATGATGGACGCTATGGAACGCGCGGGCGCGGTTCGTTTGAACGCGGCTGAGACCGACGCTATGACTCAAAAAGGTATCATTAAGGTCGGCGAAGGCGCGGCGCGACACGATGCTCCAAGTCGTGAATTTCTTGGAAAAGACGCGTCGGTTTTGGCGGCTGGAATTGGAAAGAGCGTTTCGGACGACGTTGAAATGCTTTATGGCGAAACGGAGTATGAAAATCCGTTCGTTCCTGTTGAGCAGATGATGCCGTTCCTGCCCTTCGTTCGTTGTAAGGACGTCGACGAAGCTATTCAACGCGCGTATGAAATGGAACACGGGTTCCGACATACCGCTATGATTCATTCGAATAACGTTGTAAATATGACGAAGATGGGTAAATTGTTAGACACGACCATCTTCGTTAAGAACGGACCTAGTACGGCTGGAAACGGCGGCGGCGGGGAAGGGTACGGTTCTTATTCGATCGCCGGTCCTACCGGCGAGGGAATTACGCGACCGTTGACCTTTACGCGTAGTCGACGTTGCGCTATGGTCGAAAGTTTGCACATTTTGGGCAAATAACGGTTGAAAATCGACGCGTCAGACGCTAATTTGAGCTTTTGACGCGTCGTGTTTTACTTTACTGACAACGATAAATTGGGAAGACGAGTCTGTTTGGAAGGAAATTCGACAAGCGCCTTCTATTGGTAAATTAGAAAAGAAGGAAACGTAAGGTATAAGTTGGACGTATACCGAGGTTAGAATCGATGACAATTCGGAATTTTGATTGGGCGTACTTTTGGGAGACCGCTAATTATGTCAGTTGGTATGAATATCTGGCTATAATTTGTTTTGGTTTCGGATGGTGGTTCTCAGTCAAGAATTCTATAAAAACAAAACAGGTAGCTGGAAAGAGTTTTTCTTTTTTATGGTTGGTTATTCTGGGGTGTTGTTGCGGGATTTGTCACCATTTATTTGTGGATTTAAATTTTAAAATTTTCTTGTACGTAGTCGTTTTGTACGGCGCCGTTTCGGACTATTGCGTTTGTCGACGCGCGTCCTTTGAACAAAATATTAAAGAGCGTAAGAAGGTAGTTGCTAAACTAGGAGAACGCGACTGGAGTTACGGTAGCGACGCTTATAAAACAACGAGAAGACGTGAACATAAGTCTAGTCGTTATGAGGGAAGCGTTCATAAATATTCTAAGAGCGGCGTTCGAAAGGAACGTTTGGAAGACGAGAAAAGCGCCGTAAATAATTTGAACATAGAAGAAATTCAGTTTGACGACGTTAACGGATAGCGTGTTTGAGGGGTTGTTTAAATAGAGTCGCAAGAGATGAACCGAGCAAGAGTTATTGGTTATGCGACTTCTGTGGTGAAGCATAAGTCGTTGGAAGGACAAAAATTATTGATAGTCGAGCCTGTTTCGACGAACGGCGATAAGCCCGAAGGCGATCCGACGATCGTTTTTGACAAGTTGGGCGCAGGAATAGGCGATTTGGTGTTGATTACCAGCGACGGTTCTTATACGGGCAACGAGATTATAGGAACTCGGAAGACTCCCGCGCGTTGGGGCGTTCTTGGAATAATTGATTCGGCGAAAAAAAACTGACTGATTCGAAATGGATAATTGGAATTGCAATTTGGACGAGCTTGTCGACAAGATAATGGCCGACTTGCGCAAAAGCGACGCGGAACGGAATAAGTTTGATATAAGCGTCGCGTTAACTCGCGATTTCCGCTCGGTTCAGTCCAAAAAACTAAAAGATTGCAAGTTGCAAGATCGTTCGACTTCTGATTGCGTAAATAGAGAGGTTACGGAGGTTGATTTTCAGACGGACGAGATTTTTACGTTAAAAGAACGCGTTATTTTTGAAGAAATTGTTTGTAAGTTAGCTTCTCAAACCAAATGTAAGTCGTGGAGAGTTTGTTCTGACGCCGTAGTAACGCCATCGGCGAAAGACGAGTTAAAAAGAAGAAATATTGAGCTTATATTTGGCGAAGGGACGGACTCTAGTAACTTCAGGAAAGACGTTGCAAGCGGTACGGTAGTTCGTAAAAATCGTGCGACGCTTTCAGCCTCAAACGTGGGGTGGGCTTCGTTTTTACCAAAAGAAAAAAACGTGAGTCAGACGATTCAAACGCGAATTCTTCTGGCGAATCATTTGTCGGAAACAGAGAGAATTCCGTCAAGCGTATGCGATTATTTGTCTCGTAATTCTTCCTTGGTTGAAGTTCGTTTTTCTTGTTTGAAAGAAGCGTCGCGTCAGATATGGAGCGAAATAAATAAGGACAAGTCGTTAAAAGTTGTTTTGGTTACTCGCGACAGTTCCGTCGCCTCGATCTGGTGTAATAGATTGTCCGGCATACGTGCCGTCGTGGCGTTTTCATATGATCAAGTTGTCGCCGATCTGGAAGCGGCGAACGCAAACGTTGTGATCGTGGATCCTTCGAGGGTTGGAACTTATCAGTTTAGACGAATTGTGGATTATTATTTGCGTTTAAAGACGAAGTAGGCTCGAGTATGAGAATTGGACAGACGATCGGCAAGGTTGTGCTTAGTCGCGTTCATCCTTCGTTACGCGGAGCGCAGTTTAAATTAGTTTTGCCGTTAACTTTTAAAGATTTAACAGAACCCGAGCCGCAAGAAACAGCCGAGGTAATTGGAGAGGCTGAACGCGCCGTTAAATTGGAAGACAGCGAGCGTGTTAAGTCGGCTGTCAACCGTTTGAAGCAACAGAATTTTTCTCGTAAATGGGGAAACGAATTGGTCGTTTACGACGATTGTTCGGTAGCGATCGACGAATGGGTGGCCTTCAGCGAAGGAGCGGAAGCCGCCGCTGCTTTTGGAGCGAATCCTAAGCCGATCGACGCGTTTCTTGGAGCTATATTGGATTCGGTTGTTATTGATTATGCTACTGTAAAATCATTGACGCTCGGCAAGTGATAAAGCGAAGGGATCGTTAAGGTTTGTTGTTTAACGGAAACGACGTTAAATCCTATTAGAGAAATAAGAATGAACGCTTAAAAATTTGTTGAGTAAAAGTTGCGTATAGACGTTATATTTTTTGGCGTTCGACGAAATTGATTGGAATACGAAATTATACGTTTGGGTAAAAACGGGAACAGCGTCAGATTTGGGTTTGACGTTGTTTGTAGTTTTTTGTAGCAAAAGGAACGACGCATGCTCAATTTGCATCAAGTTAAAGACGATATCTGCGACATTGGGCGCAGGTTATATAATCGAGGTTTTGCCTCCGCTAACGACGGCAATATTAGTTACCGAATCGACGAAAATAGAGTCGTGTGTACTCCTACGCAAATCTGCAAAGGTTTTATGAAGCCCGAGGATCTTTGCATTGTCGATATGGAAGGGAATCAAATTGCCGGAACGCGCAAGAGAACGAGCGAGATTTTTTTGCATCTGACGATTATGAAGGAACGTCCTGAAGTTCGTTCGGTATTGCATTGTCATCCGCCTTATGCGACGGCTTTCGGAATTGCGAAGGAAGCGATTCCCCAATGCGTGTTGCCGGAAGTCGACATCTATATGGGCGACGTTCCTATCGCGAAATACGCTATTCCCGGAGGTCAGGAATTTGCCGACACGGTGTTGCCTTATATTCATAAGTCTGACATTATTGTTTTGGCGAATCATGGAACGGTTAGTTTGGGACCGACCGTTGAGAAAGCTTACTGGCTTACGGAAATTCTCGACGCCTATTGCCGTATTTTGATGATTTCCCACGATCTTGGTAAGACGAGTTACTTTAGCAAAGACGAAGCGGAAGCGTTGCTTCAACTTAAGACGAAGTGGGGCATTAAGGATCCTCGGTTAGCGGCGGAAAATTGCGAGTTGTGCGCCAACGATATGTTCCGCGATAGTTGGAAAGAAACCGGCGTCG
Source organism: Thermoguttaceae bacterium (assembly GCA_045641205.1). Classification (GTDB taxonomy): domain Bacteria; phylum Planctomycetota; class Planctomycetia; order Pirellulales; family Thermoguttaceae; genus RUG369. The sequence continues at coordinate 69,595 of JAZUGM010000019.1, read as the reverse complement.
GTCATCGTGCGTTTGATCCCCCTCGATTCCGACGTAACGATCCAGAGCCTCAGCCCTGCGGTTGCGCTTCCAATCCTATTTTGAACAATAACGTTGAAATTGGTAAAGACCCGCAAACCGAAGCGTTGGTTAAGGCTATTGCCGATCGCGTTGTTGAAATGATCAATAAGAAATAGCGGCGATCAAGTAAATCGTTAAGACGGAGATTGGACGGAGACCACGTTGTTGAGACGCGCGTTTCCGTTTTTTTTTGTTTGCTAGAAAGGCGACTGATATGGGACATAGAGAAAAAAGACGTCGAGAAGAAGTACGAAGGATTATAGAAAGGGAAGGGATAAACGGTTATTTAATCGTCGATCCCGTCAATGTTTCCTATCTGACAGGATTTACCGGCGGCGATTCATATTTGTGGATAGGAGACGTCGGTTGCATTTTATTGAGCGATTCACGTTTCACTGAACAAATTAAGGAAGAAGCTCCTGACGTTGACTTCGTTGTCAGGCGTAGTGGAAAAAAGACGATCGGATTACTCGAAGCCGTTGTGAACGATTCTGAGTATTCGTCAAAATTGCCGAGAAAAATTGCTATAGAATCGTGTTCGACTACGGTTGAACTGTATCGAATTTTAGACGACGAATTTCCTATGATAGAATTTATTCCGCGTCAATACGACGTTGAACGATTACGTGAGATTAAAGACGAAGTGGAAATCGAACGTATTAAGTCTGCGATCAGGACGTCAATACTAGCCTATCGAAGCGTTATTGTCGACGTTGCTTCGGACGCCACAGAAGTTGACTTTCGAGACGAACTTGAATTTCGAATGAGAAGAATTGGCGGGGACGACGTCGCCTTTCCTTCGATCGTCGCTTATGACAAACGAGCCGCTTTACCTCATGCTATTCCGTCGCACGGAACTTCGATAAAAGACGCGTCGTTGGTTCTGGTAGATTGGGGGGCGAAACAAAACGGCTACGTTGGAGATTTGACTCGTACTTTTTTGACGTCTCGCGGACGAGAGCAAAGGGAATTTTGTTCGAAATTTAAAAAGATATTTGACGTCGTTTTAGAGGCTCATAATAAAGCGATCGAGGCAATGAAGCCCGGCGTTCGAGGGGCGGACGTCGATAAGATAGCGCGCGACGTAATTTCCGGCGCTGGATACGGCGAGTTTTTTGGGCATGGTTTAGGACATGGAATAGGACGAGTCGTTCACGATTACGGAGGGCTTTCTCCTCGGACGGATACTATATTACAAGCTAATATGGTTTTAACGGTAGAACCTGGAATTTATTTACCAGGCTGGGGAGGAATTCGAATAGAGGACGACGTGTTAATAACAGAGTCGGGCGCAGAGATACTTTCCAAGAAACTTGCCGCCGACGAGTAACTTAGTTACGTCGACGAATAAGCTTTGCAACTTCGAAATCTCGAGAATTGGAAGTATTTTGGTGAACTGAATAGAGCGTCCAGAATAATTTACGACTCTATGTTTTATTGAGAAATTGGGGTTTTGACTTTTTTTATAAATAGAGAAATCCTTTTTTGCAGACGTTTGTTTTTTCGAGGGAAAGAAAAAAAGATTGACAAAACGGGAGTCGATACCTAACCTGTCGGAAAATTCAGACTAGTTTGGATTTGATTTTCTGACGTGAAAGACAAGAACGGCAATCCTTGAGCGCCTAACAACCAAGGTTGGAAGGCGTTTAAATTCCCCCTCGAAAACGATTATTATTGCTTATATGAACTTTTAAGTTAGCTTTTCAAAGACTATGTAAAAGTTTATTTGGCGTTTAGAACCAGATTTGTAATATAATCGTCATACGACGCGAAATGATTAATAACGACGTAGCTTCAATCGTAACTATTGAAGACCTCCAACAATACGTATATGGCACGTTATGCGCGGATAATGAATTGTTGTCGGACGCTTTTCCAAAATCAACGATCCCGCTCCGAAATTCAAAGGGAGAAATATGCGGTTTGATGTATTGTGTGTCCGGTCCGCGCACCGTTGAATTTACCGCTATTTGGGAGAAGAAGAATAATCGCGTTTTCTTTTACGATCCCAACGGAAAACGATATCGCCAGACAACGTTGGAAAATACGCCCGTTGGAGAGATAAAGTACGAGAACGTCTCTAAGACGTCGTAACAAAACCGCAGTTAAATGGTCGGATTCATTAATTCGACCGTTTAACTCCGTTCCGTAACGCCAAACCTTAGGCGTTTCTTTACTTATTCGTCTTTTTTACGGGCGTTTTGGATTCAGGGGCGTCGTTCTTTGTCGTTGCGGCGTTCGTTTTTTTAGTCGTTTGTGATTTAGTCCCTTGAACGTCTTCACGAGCCGAATCAACCGGCGCTTGCGAAGCCTTTTTCGCCTCTTCCGCCTTGGCTTTTTCAGCAACTTCGGCTTCTTCCGCCGCTCGGCGCATTTGCGCCAAATATGCGTCTAATTGTTGAGCGAGTTCGTTGAGTTCGTCGCTGTCCGCTCCCTTGCAGAAATTGACGACTGATTCAAACGTTTTATCAAACAACGCGGAATCATTGTTTTTGGCGCCGATTATATTGATAGACTGTTGCGCCATTAATAACGCGGTGACAGAATGAGGAGCAAGAACGAGATCGTTCTTAAAACGTTCAAATGCCGCCGAAAATTCTTCCAGCGTTCCGCCTTTTTCTGCAACTGCCGAAACTTCGCCGACAAAACGCGCCGCAAAGACTTGGTCGACGCCGTCGGAAAGTTCTTCAATTTTTTTAACTTCCAAACAGAAGTCTTTATAGAGGTCAAAGGATTCTGGATTCTTGACGACCATTTCTGAAACGACGGTTAATTTAACGCGTTGCAAGCTAGTTTTAAGAGCGTCGTCAACTCCAAGTTTAATTTGTTCGTCAATATACTTTACCAGACCTTCCGTATCGTCTTGAAGACGAAACGCCGTAAGTTTCATACCGATCGCGCGAGAACGTAATTGTTCGTTGTCGCCCGATTCTTTAGCAATTTCGTCGGCATAATCAGAAAGCGCGGCGATGGCTTTAGTGTCTTTTTGAGCCGCTATTGTAAGGAGTTGCGCTTTCACGGAAATTTGTAAGGAATGAAGCTCTTCGTCTTTTTCCTTAGAGAGTCTGTCGACTAAATCGTTTAGTTTTTCAACGGCTTGCTCGTCAGGATCGCCTTGTCCAAATAAATATTGAGCGCGTAATTGATAAGCGACTTTTTTAAGATCAAGAGAGAACTTACCGTCTAAAACTTGAATGAACAACGCTTCTGCCGCTTCGGCGTATGCTCCTTTAGATTCGGATTCCTCCGATTCTTCTTGCGATCGTTCAACTTCGTTGGCGATAACGAGAGCGACGAGCTTCATCTCGTAGGCTTTTTCCTTAACTTTTTCAGATCGCTTTTCGTCGTTGACGACGCCTTCGCAAAAAGTCAGAATCTCGTCGTTGAAATTGCCAGATTTTTGAACTTCCGTAATAAAAGAACGTCCCTTGACTTCGATGGCGAACATTTGAAGTTCTTCCTGTTCAAGCGCCAAGGTTTCGTCGATCAACTCGTTAATTTTTGCTTGAGAATCTTCGTTCGAAGCCGCTAAAACCTGAAGCTTTAATTGATACGCCTTAATTAACTCGTCGCTTGTCTTAGCTTTCTTAAGATTTTCCTCGACGAATTCGTTTAATTGCTCGGCGGCGTCTTCGTCAACGTGAGCGCGCGTCGTGAGCGCGACGACTTTCAATTGCGTAGCGCGTTCCGTCTGTTCCTGCGTCAAACCTTCCATTGCAAAGAGTTGGTCGGCAACTTTAAGACACGTTTGAGAAAACGCGTCGACCAGTTTGTAAAGATCCGCTTGCGATTTGGGTTCGGGTAATTTATCTTGCAAAGACTCAATGAATTCGAATAGCTCGTCGGCCGTAGCGTTTTCGGGCGGCGCTAACAGAGCGGGATCGATGTTGATCGGTTCTTCCGCCGCTTGGGGCGCTTCTAACGTCAAACCGTCGAGCGACAAATCAGAGGGAAGAACGGCGTCCGCGTCTTGAGCGAATACGACCGCCGACGACGAAATCGCAAGAGAAGCAAAAAAAACCAGAAAATATGGAACGTATCTTTTCAACATCTATCAATTTCCTTTTACATACGTTGTTTGCGTTACAACGTATTGATCGTGCGTTATTCTTCAATCCATACGTAGCGCTCGAAAACGACGAATATAATTTGACGATTAAATTAATAACGCGCCAAATCTTGCAGTCGTTCCTTTGATTGTGAAGCGCGGAACGAAACGCGTTAATTTTATCTTAAGTATGAAAAAATCATAGGCGAATATAAAAATTTTTGGATTTTTTTTAAAGTTTTGTAAACTTCGATAATAAACGCCTTTTTAAATTCAAGTTATGAATTTATTAGTTTTGAATTTTTTTGAAATAGACAAGATTTGAGTTGGAGTAATTATGGCGTCGACGGATACGTCAAATTGTTCCGCCGGGACTTCGTCTACTATTTGACAATCAAACGCCAGAGCGACGATTAACATAGCAGGAGAAGCCGTTGCGAGACAACGGTCGTAATACCCCGCGCCGCGTCCTAATCGACGACCTTGAGCGTCAAAAGCTAAACCTGGCGTCAACATTATTTCAATAGAATCAGAAGCGACGATGTTGCGCGGATTATTACGCAATTCCTTTAAGGGCTCTAAGATTCCGTATTTTCCCGGCGCCAAATCAGGAAAACAACCGTGTTGTTCGTCGGATAATAGCGGCGGATGTAATCGATAAAACGACAACGTGTTCCCTTCGCAAAAAGGAATGGCGACCGTTCGTTGAGGAACGGCGACATATGTTTGTTTATGGAATAAATTAGGAAGAAAGGGTAGAGTGGGAAGTTCGTTTTTGAAATCCAGATAAGTAGCGACAACTTTTGAACTTTCAAGATTTATAACTTTGCAAAGATTGTCGTAAACTGCTAACGACGTCTCTTTATACGAATATTGTAACGATCGTAAACGCGTTTTAATCTCTAATCGAAGTTTTTTCTTTTGTTCATAGATATCCAATTTAGTCGCCCCTTGTCCTTTCGTGTTTATTTATAACCGAGACGTTAAAGTCAAATCAAGGATATGGATTTCCATTTTACCGCAATTTATGAGCATAATCAGTAATGTAACGCTACAAGTCGTCTGTTTTTTTACGTATTGTTTTTGTGAAAATTGAACGAAAGGCTATGTTAAAAAGAACTTCCATTGAAGGATAATTATATCGGGAATAGGACAATATCAAATATGAAGCGCCGATTTTGTCTATACTTTGTATATTTATTACGTTTGTTTCACGTGAAACATCGCCTTTTAGTAATATTTAAACGAGATAATTCAGAAACGTTTGCGTTTTTGAGATTAAATTCAAAGTATTAAGACGCGTTAATGTTTTATTAAATAGAATTTGTTATTCATTGCAAGATGGAAAAGAACTTTTTTGAAAAGTTTCGTAACTGTCGTTGATTACTAAAACAAAGACGTTGTTGAATTATATTGTTAATGTTGGGACTTGAGGTATAATGACGTAAGGTTGAGGTCTCGACGTAGAGATATTTTTAAGAGCGTCGAAGAGCCGTCAAAAACAATTAGGAAATGTTTTTCAGTCGTGCAAGGGAATAGCAATGGCTTCGTGTGAAGATACAAAAGTCGACAATAATTGCGATAAAGGTTGTTGTTGTCATAACGATTCGTCCGATTCCGAGTGCAAATGCGATCATAGCGAAGGGACGAAGGAACAGTGTAAATGCAAAGAGCAAAACACACAGAACGAACAGTTCGATTTTAATCAAGATTTCCCTATGCCCAAACCGACGTTAATTACTTTTGCGACGTCATTGGCGCAACAAGCGATGGTTTCTATGGGGATTTTGCCCAATCCGATCACTAAGAAGTCTGTGTTTATGATGAATCAGGCGTCGTTTTTAATCGATACGATCGTTATGATTATTGAGAAAACGGAGGGAAATAGGACGGAAGAGGAAACGAAGACCCTTGATAACGTTGTTCATGAATTGCGAATGCTGTACGTTGCCGCGATGAATGAAAAGAAACGCAGAGAAGAAACGGGAAGTAAAGGCGAATAGTTTTTAATTTTACCGCAGTTGCGTTTACTAAGAGCGTTTCATTGAAGACGTAATCGTTACAAAGCGTTGACGATTACGTTTTTTCTTGTTTGAGTCAAGGCGTTCATACCTAATAACGTCATATAAAGACAAAACTTAATCGCTTTAACTATTACGTCGACCTCAAGACGGAAAGTAAGAACGCAAGAAAAAGAATTTAACAGATGCGATAGAAGAAAGAAGAACAGATTTGATGAAACGATTTTGTCATAAATAGAAAACAAAAACCCAAACGCGTTCTTCCCCAAAAACACGCTTGGGCTTCAATAGGCAAAACCTAGAAAGAAAGACGCAATCTAAACAGACCGTCAATCACATTCCGCCGTAAGAACCGACGGCAGACGGATATTGCGAAACGCTAGACCCCTGATTGGGCGTGCAAGGATCGCATGGAGAACAAGTTGAAGGCGTACAAGGATTACACTGAGAATACGCGTTTGTAGCGTTCATCATTACGACTTCGTTTGTCGGGTACGCATTGACAATTCTTGGCGAAGAAGAAGCCAACGCCGAATCCGATCCTACAAAGGCGCCTTCGCTTACCGGCTCGACGTTTGCATTTCGATTAAATAACGCGCAATTGCTTCCCGAGCTAGGAACGCGAGAACCGTTTCTGGTGAAACAACTGGATCCGCTCTTACAACCGACAAAAATAGGGGAAGCAAGTAGTACGATTAGCGAGAACGTAAGTAATTTTTTCATTTCTGCCACAATCCGTTCAAATAACATTGAACTTCAGGAAACGCGGACGCGTTTCCGTATGAAACGTCTCCGCTGGGAAGCGCCTACGCAAGCGATACGAATTTTCGCCGACATAATAGACGCGACGCTTTACGCGCGACCGAAACTTATCGCGTCGACACGCCCTGCCTTTCTACTAAATGATAATTCGATATGAAATTCTTTCAAACAGATTTTCTTTAGTTTTCTTTCTTTCGGGTATTTATTGGAAATCAAAAATCGGTTGAATCAATAAAACTGAAATTTCTGACCATAGTGAAAGCTATTGACGCAAATTATGAGTTTAAGATTTCCGTTATTGGGGACGCTTGAAAACGCGTAACCTTCGAATGAAAGAGTGAAGAGTTATTTCCAGAATAGGAACGTTCCTCGCTTGATCCGTCGTATTAGCGACTTTATGTAGTTCCAAGGCAACCGTTCAAGTAACGTCGCGCCAATTTTCCAACGTTACGTTGATTCCATAATAAGCATAACGTAAGAATTGCCGCGTAGTTTTTTGCAATAAGTAGCTTGTATGCGGACAAACGACGAAGTTTTGACTAGCTTATGCTGAACAACTTTTTATGCGGCGTTTTGTACGATGGACGTGTTCTTGGAAAAGTTTGCAGTATTTATAAATTCCAACAGGCGACGATTCTCACGTCGACAAGGTAGCTTGTCGGGTTATTCATCTTTGAAAAACAAATAATTGGAACGCGCAAATTATCGCTAAACTGTATAACTTAGTTTATAAAACGATCTGTTATAGTTGTTTTTATAGGAATAAACGGAATATATTTTTTAAATTTTGTGTTTTGTTTATTTATTGATTGTTTTGCGATTAGTAAGGTCGCCGTTATTGGGACTGAAAGAATAGTTACTTTATTCGCGCGACGTACAGAAACTATTGCGCGCGTTATAAGGTAAATATCAAATCGGATAATTAAAAACAGAAGGCGGGCGGTTGGCGTCGTAGTTTCGCCCTAGGTCGGCGTTCTCGATTTATGGAAGCGTAAATTGTCGTTCTGTCGTTCAGTTTGAACGCATAGTTCGTTTAAACGACGTTTGTTGTTGAAAATTAAAGGTGTTTCAATGCGTAAGTATTGCTATAAATCCTTTGCCTGCACGGCGTGCGGCGCTATGCTTTTTTTGACGGGACTTGTCGTTTTTGATAGTTCCAATGTTTCCTATGGACATTCTTGTCCAGATATTTTGACCTACTTGATCAACGAGAGCGACAATGAGTCGTCTTCGAGTTTCCCGGAGGACGTCCCTGAAAGTGAAGCGACTCTTGAAAACGTTGAGGAAACGTTCGGCGACGATTCATATTTGCCCGAAGAATTGAACGACGACGTTGCGAACGCGTCCGACGACTTGTCTAACGGCGTTTTTGATTCGGGACGTTTCGACTTCGATCAAACAGAAGATTTAGGAAACGCAGAAGAAACGCCCGTCGAGGAACAATTTTTAGAGGATAAGTTAGACGAAGAATTATCGTCCAGCCTTGCGGACGAAACGTCAGAATATGATTTAGACGACGGTGAATCTTTTGATTCCGATTTATCCTTTGCGACCAACGACGCGGAACGCGCCGACAATGATTTGGAGGTTCGTTTATTTTCTGACGATTTAAGCGACGACTCTACGTATGAAGCTGAAGAATTTTCGCCAGAAGTCGACTCGTTTCGTGAAAACGACGCTATAATCGAGGAGAAAATCGATTCTCTAATTAATCAGGTTGAGTCTGTTTCAACGGAATTGAGCGAAGCGCTTCAAGAAGCGGACGAGGCGAATTTAGAGAGCGGAGCGGCTGACGACGATTCGCAAGAAGATTCGAGCGTCGGTATTCGAACGTCCCTTGACGAGATTTCGCGCGAGGAAGAAATTAGTCTTGAGGACTTGGCGATCGACGACAATCTACAAGAAGATTTAGGCGTTGAGTCTCAATTATCCATAGAGGAAATTTCTCAGGCAGAGGAAAATAACGGCGTTCTGACGACCGAAAATCCTTTGGAGAGCGCTACTGAGGAAGGCGACAATAAATCAGACGATAACGTCAACGTGGAGAACGAAACCGAAAAGAGCGCTTCTGTTGTTGGGGAAAACGATATTGTCGCGTTGCCGAAAGAAATTGAAGAATCTCTTTATGAAGCCGACATACGAACGGACGACGATAAGAGGAACGGCGTTGAAATCGATCCGTTTTTCGAAGAAAGCGCCTTAAAAGACGAGCTAGTCGACGCGTCTGATCGATCGACGTCAGACGATGCTGAAAATCTTCTTGTCGAGGATTCGTTGATAGAAGTGTCTTTGAATCCTAACGCGTTGGAGATTGAGGAAATCAATAAGGAATACGGTTGGGAAGCTTTGGAAACAAAAGTTGAGGTTGTTTCAAACGATTCCTTCATTGGTTTTGATTCTAATGTTCATTCAAGGAAAATTCCTGAGAATCGTCTGAACAAGCAATATGCCGAACAAGTTGTCGGCGCTTTGACGAACGAATATTGGATCGTCGGCTCTAATGGTTATGATTATTACTTTTGGAAATTTGAAAACAACGCTTGGCGTAATTGCTCTAGCGACGAGTTTTTTTCAACGGACGATCCTCAAAGAACGACGATTATCTGGGCGCATGGTTACCAAACAGATATGGCGTCGGCGTCTCAAGGGGGGGCGTATTTGAATTCTCTCCTTAAAAAAGCGCATCAATCCTCCAACCAGAATAAACCTTATCGATTGATTGTCTGGAAATGGGAATCCGAGCGTAATATGGCGCGAATTCGGGTCGACGCCAAAAATAAGACGGCGTTGGCGAATTGTTCCGGCGTTTCGTTAGGTAAATTTATCGGTAAATTTAATTCGTCCGACGACGTGCGTCTGATCGGTTTTAGTTTTGGCGCCCAAGTTGTTGGATCGGCGTTGCAGTACCTTGCCACATATCCAAACGACTATTGGAGAAACGACGTTCAACAAACTCAGAACGAAGGCGTGGCGCATTCGGGAAGTCGGAAAAATGCAAAATTTGGAAGCGTTTCGTTAATGTTGATTAGCGCCGCATGCGATACAAGCGTTTTTAATAGAGGAGGAGCGTACTCTTTCGGCGCGACAATTCCGACGAACGTAATGAACGTCTTTAACCCGTATGATTACGCCTTACATTACTATCCTTTTGTTTCCAACGTTCGATCAGAATCGTTGGGCGTGCAATCTGTTAGCGCCGATATATTTCCGAATACGGGAGGAAACGTCGTCAATATAGACGTAAGCGAATCGGTAGGAAGAAAACATTCTTTCGTTGACGAAATTGGCAGTATCCCTATTGAAACGTTGGCGACTTTTTTCTTCTAAGTCGCGACGAACGATTATTACGCGGCTACATTGAATCTTTTACCGACTAAGGCGACGTTTTCAAAAGAGACGTCGCCTCTTTTAATTTAGAGCGTTTTAAGCCGCAGTATATTTTCTATTCGTATTTAAACTAAAACGATGTTGCTATTCGTCGCTTTGATCAAAACGTTTTACTATAGACAGTTTCACGAGAGTAAATATGCGTCAAAGGATGGATTCTCTTTTTGAATAAATTTGTTTGGCGCTACGTCAAGCGAAACGCCGTCCGCTCGTCTAAAGACGAACGGCTTATCGCACGGCGCTTGCGCTCCGGTTCGTCCGCAGCGCTTTTCCGTGAACGCTTACGAATTACTTATGTTTCACGTGAAACATTATGAGAAGACGCCAAAAGTATGAGCCCTAACGTTTAAGAATAAAATAATAAAACTTGTAAAATTGAGAGCGACGTGCGTTCCTACGCAAGTTGCGTATTGATGCGTTTGATAATAAATGAATCCGTTCCAAAGTGCAAATAGAAAAATAGGAATAGGAGCGACGATCGCGTTGGGAAATATCTTTTGAGCGATTACGTTTACCCCTAAAATAATCGGAGCCGCTATTAAATAGAGAACGACGCCCCGATAAAAGTCTTTGAGTAGGCGAAAACAAGGCTTTCGAACGCCTTGCGTTTTCATTGAAAAGGAATAATCGCATCCAATATCGCGCAATTTTGCTTCGTAATATCGACGTAAAATGAAGACGCCCAAGGCTAATGTTATCGAATTGGACAAAATGGAACTTGTCGTCATATTAAATAGAACGTCGCAAGATATTGGCGCGTTCGCGGACTCAGCGACGCCCGAGTGAAGTAAAGCAAATATTAGCGCGGTCGTTCCTATTGCCAACGTTCCTTTCCAAATAGAGGGAATATTCTTTGTTGAAATCGTCTTTTCAAACGCCCCTTGAAGAACGACGCGAAAAATAAATTCTTCCGTTAAAGGAGCGACGCAAACGACGGCAAGAAAAAAACAAAACGTCACAAGAGGAAAACGAGACGAGTCGTAAGAACGAATTAAAAGTCTTGCCATAGGATGTTGCGTGGCAATAGAACGATTCTTGTTTTTTGTCTCAATCTGCCCGGAGACGTTTGAATCGTCTTTTGACGTCTCTAAAATACTGTTCGAAATCTCAACCTCTTGATCAGATTGCGACGTTGAAACGGCGTCTAAATTTAAACTAGGAACGGTAAGACTTGTAATTTTCAGGGAAATTGTCGGCAAGAGAACCACGTAAAGTAAGAATAGAATTACGGCGACGTCGACGCCCCACGGAACGTTTGATCTGAGGACGCTTTTTTTGCAATGAATTAGATATTTAAGAGAATTGTTTCCAGAAAAACAAACGACGGCGACGCATATTGCGAAAAGTAAGGTAAATTGCCATACTAATGAAGAAGAATATTCCATTATTGTCGACGGCTTAATCGTAAAAGGGAATCTCCGACGTTGGGTATTGTTACGAATTTTTGATTGTGTGGAACGCCAAATTAAATTTATCCGCAAGAATACGCAATACCCAACGGGAGAAATTTTGTCTTTTAGAATTTGTATAGACGCGCGTTCCAATTAGATTCAACAAAAGGTCGTTTTTATTGATTCAACGGTTGCGCGTTCATTTACGCTATTTTTTATTCATATTGATTGCCGCCTTGATATAAACCCATCCGGAGTACAACGTCAAATAGACGACGACGTAGAGGCAGACGAGGAAGGCTATTTTTAGCCAACAAGGGACGACGACGTTATGTTGGGGTAAAATCAAAATGAGAAAACCTAGCGGTAAATCGACGCATTGCAAAGTCGTCTTCCATTTGCCGATCCATTTGGCGGAAAAATCGCCCCCGCTAGATTCGACCATTGAACGCAACATTGTGACGAACATTTCGCGCATAATAATAGCGACGACCATCCAAGTCGCCAGTCCGTAAGGAATTTTGCTTAAAGGACAAGCGCAGTTTGAACAAGCGTCGCCAAACAGGTTGTGAAGTTCTGGAACGGCGGCAAAGTAAATGAAAGTTCCGCAAACTAACGCCTTGTCTGCAAAAGGATCCATAATCCTTCCGAATTGCGTTTTTTGATTAAATTTTCGAGCCCACCACCCGTCTACAAAGTCGGTGAGCGCGGCGACGATAAAAAGTACGAGGCAGGCAAGGTACAATTTGAACGGGAATATGGCAAAGACGATAATTGCCAAGACTATTCGCGCCATCGTTAAAACGTTGGGAACATTCCAAAGCGTCGCGTCGGAGTATTGTTGTTTATTGTCCATAATACGAGTCCTTATTTGCGAGAGACAAACGGTGTTCAGACGTCGTGAAAAGCATCGACGTTTGAAAGATTAGCCAAAGCCTGAATCAACGCTTGCGTTCCTTTACGCGCGCCTCCTTGCGCGATTAGCGCGAGGTAGAGTTGTTTAACCAACGCAAGACCGGGCAACGATAATTTCATTTTTTGCGCGTCTTCCAAAGCGATTCCCATATCCTTGACAAAATGTTCCACATAGAACCCAGGAGCAAAGTCTCCCTTTAAAATTCGCGGCGCCAAATTCGAAAGCGACCAACTACCGGCCGCGCCCTTAGAAACGGATTCCAAAACGTTTTCCATATCGAGTCCGGCTTTATAGGCGTATAACAACGCTTCGCATACGCCGATCATATTGCCCGCAATGAGAATCTGATTTGCCATTTTAACTCGTTGACCAGAACCGGGCGCGCCGGCAAATCGAACGTTTGTTCCTAAAATAGAAAACAAAGGGTTCAATCGTTGAGCGACTTCGGAATCGCCTCCGATCATAATTGAAAGCGTTCCCGATTTTGCGCCAATATCGCCGCCCGAAACGGGCGCGTCGAGAGCGTCAAAATTTGCGCGACTCGCAGCGTCGGCGATTTGCGCCGCAAGTTCCGGGGAACTTGTCGTCATATCGACGTAAACGCGTCGCGGATTATCTGTGGAAATTTCTGAACGCTTCCAAGCGGATAAAACGCCTTTTTCTCCAAAAAATATTTCGCGAACGTCGGAAGGATAGCCCACCGTTGAAAACACAACGTCTGAATTTTGAGCGACTTCAAGCGCCGAATCTTTCCACAAAGCGCCGTCTTTCAACAACGATTCCGCTTTAGCGCGGGTGCGCGTGGTAAGCGCGAGCGGATACCCGGCTTCAAGTAATCTTCGAGCGCAAGAACCGCCGATTACGCCCGTTCCAATCCAACCGACGCGAAGTTTCATATGATCGCCCCTTTGTATTGCCGAAAAAACTGACGTCGCGTTCTCTAAAGCCGTTAAAAACGCGACTTGCTAATTTCAATAAAAAGTTTCTGTTTGAACGCGTCGAATCCAAAAGGAAGGACGTTCAATCCAGAAACGAACCGTATGCGTCCATAATCGTATAACAATATTGTGTTCGACGTTTAATTAGAAGTCAAGCGTTTTGTTTTGAAAGAGAGGTTTTTTTGAAAAATATGAAAAATTTAAAAAAGACTACTTGCCAATGTTCTTTTGTTTGATAGAATACTTCTGTCGTTTGACGGAAAGCGATTGAAGTTGTTTGGTTGCTTGTCTTGCGCAAACGCGGGTGTGGCGGAATTGGCAGACGCGTCAGGTTGAGGGCCTGATGGGAGTTAATCCCGTGGAGGTTCGAGTCCTCTCACCCGCATAACCTCGGGCGTTTATGCGTCCGAGGTTTTTTGTTTCTTGTCGATCGTGTTTCTTGTCGATCTTTTTTCTTGTCGATCTTTGCTTCTTGTTTAATTTTTGTTTCTTGTTCGATGCGAGATTTCCCCGTTTTATTTCCTTGTTATTTCTATTGTTCTATTTTTCTTTTATCTTTTAGACTTGAAGGGGACTTGAATAATTGCTAGAATCGACGAATCGTTTTCTTCTTTATTAAGCGTCTTGGAACGCAACGCGTGGAGAATCAAATTTTTTGCGGAAACGGTTGAAGAAATTTATTGCTCGTTTGTCTCGATAGGTTGGCAATATGCGTATGAGATTGATAACGTTCGTCCTTTTAGGGACGGCGCTTTGCGGCTGTAAATCGTTAAATGAGAATCCTAAAAACGAACGTTTTTGGTTTCCCACGCTCGAACCCCCTTCTAAGGCAGAAAAAGCCGCGCGTAGCGCAAGTTTTCCCGACGGCGGCGATCCCTTTGTCGACGCGGAAGTCGGACCTCGTTCTTTTAATACGCGTCCTCGTAGCTGGGATATTCAACGTTCTAAGACGACGGACGTTTTAGGCGGTTCGTCAAAGTAAGTCGACTTTTTAGAAGCGCGTTCAATTTTCCTTGTTTTGGCGTCTTTTTATTTATGCCTCTTTGTTTTTTTCGAAAAGCGTGTTAAGCGCTCTTTCCTTTTGTTGGAAAAAGTGTTATAATCGCGACGAGAGGCGCTCTGTTTTTTTGCGATTCCATCCTTTTGTTGCGATCGAGACTAGAAACGAGCGTTCTTTGCGAAGCGTTCTCGTTTCGTTTTGCCTATGAAAGCGCGAACAACGGCGCTTGCCATTCCCCCCTTTGATAAATGATAGACTAGTTTAGGAGACGTTCGTTATGAAACGCGTCGCTGGTTCGTCCGTTAAAAATAATGGTTTTACCCTTCTGGAGTTGCTGATTGTTTTGGCGATCTTGATCGTTATCATCGGCATTTTGGGAACGACGATTTGGGGTTCGTACAAGCGCGCGCTTATGCGAGCCGCTACGATTCAAATTACCGACACTCTTGAAAGCGCCGTCGCTCAATTCAAGATGGAATTTGGGCGTTATCCTGAACAGCGAGAAGGACTTTATATTCTTGCCGATATGGATAATCCTGATCCTAACGCTGGCGTTACGCAAAATATGGGCGTTAATCAGACCGGCGGTATGGGAATGAATAATCAAACCGGCGGAATGGATATGACCGGCGGTATGGGTATGAATCCCAACGGAATGGATATGACCGGCGGCATGGGAATGAATAATCAAACCGGCGGGATGGATATGACCGGCGGTATGGGAATGAATAATCAAACCGGCGGAATGGATATGACCGGCGGTATGGGAATGAATTCCAACGGAATGGATATGACCGGCGGTATGGGAATGAATAATCAAACCGGCGGGATGGATATGACCGGCGGTATGGGAATGAATCCCGGCGGAATGGATATGACCGGCGGTATGGGAATGAACCCCGGCAATATGACGGGAAATATGGTCGGAAACAATCAGATGCAGATGGGCGGCAACGCAAAAGTTTATAAACGTCCTAAGATTGTCGAACCGTTTATCAAAGAGAAAGATTTGATCGACCCGTGGAATAATCCTATTCTTTACGAATATCCTACGACTAAGGGATCTGGTACCAAGCCTGCGATTTGGTCGTGCGGACCCGATGGGGAAAATAACAACGGCGAAGGCGACGATATTATCAACTGGGATCCAGAAGATACTTCCGGACTGCAACGCGCGCAAAATGCGGCGAATAACGGAATGAATATGAACAACCAATTTGGCGGAATGAACAACCAAAACGGCGGGATGGATATGACCGGCGGTATGGGAATGAATTCCAACGGAATGGATATGACCGGCGGCATAGGAATGAATAATCAAACCGGCGGAATGGATATGACCGGCGGCATGGGAATGAATAATCAAACCGGCGGAATGGATATGACCGGCGGTATGGGAATGAATCCCGGCGGAATGAATATGGGCAACCAGACCGGCGGTATGGGAATGAATCCCGGCGGAATGAATATGGGCAATCAGACCGGCGGGATGAACAACAATAATATGGGCGGCGGAATGGGATTTTAGTCCTGTTGCCAGATAGCGCGACGTTGCGGCGTCGCGTTAATACGACGCGACGCGATTTTATACTCCTCGCCTTTGAGTTTTTCCACCCCAAAGACGGAAAAATCCCTTCGAACTCGTATCGTCGTCTGGAAAGTTTCAAGGGTAAGGAGTATAAATCGAGTCGCGCCTTGTTTTGTTTGTGAACTTCGAGTCGATTTTGAAGACTTTCGGGTATTGAGTCGACCTAGACGTTGGATTTGAAATGAAGAGAACCGCGTTTACTCTTTTAGAGTTGTTGCTTGTTTTGGCGATCATCGCGACTATTTGCGGTCTTGGAATTACAAGTTATCAACGCCAATACGCTCGATCCCAATTTAAGAGCGGTCTTGTGCAGGTTCAAGTTGATTTGCATAAAACGCGGCTTCTTGCGATGCAATCTGGAGAAGCGTATTTATTTCGGTACGTTCCTGGAACGAGCGTATATGAAATTGCTCCCTTGAAGACGTTGCAAGAAGTTCTCTATCGGATTTACGGCGAAGTAGAAGATTCAGGCGACGATTCGTTAGGCGGGTCTTTATCTCTTAATTCCGTCAATTCGTCTCCATTTTCTTCAGAGTCGGTCTCCGACGATCTTTTTTCTTCTGAAAATATCGACGCGGACATAGCGGCGAAACGACGCGAATTAAGCGAATCGAAGGAGGTTCAGGGAATCGCCTCTAATTCTCTTGGAGGAAGTTTAGGCCTCGTCCAAAATGAAAACTTAGACGAAACGTCTCTTTTTTTGGGGGAATCAACGAGCGGCGGCGTCGACGCTTTATCGGGCGTAGCGTTTGGCAACGAAGGAAGCGTCGCCTTAGCGGGAACGTCAAACGTTTCTGCGGTTTCTATGAATTTTCGAGAATTGAACGCCCACGAAAAGTCGTTGACAAAGGACAATTCTATTGCGTGGCGCGTTAACGGCGACGGCGTTATAGTGCGTAAACAAGCGGCGGGCGACGTTGTTTTTACGTTATTGCGCGTATCTCGATCGACGCCTTCAAATTTACGAACGCGACGTCCTAAAGGTTTGTCGGGCGGCGCGGCGTCCGGCGTTTCAGGAGAAGACGATTTGGTTTCGTCGGAAAACGCGCTTGGCGGTTCGTTGACGAGTATTCCAGACGGAACTGCGAACGACAAAGGCTTGGGCGGAGGCTTGAACGAGATAGCGGGAGAAAAAAGTCTAACTAGCGGATTGGGAAGTCTTTCTGAAGAGAAGCAATTTGTTAGCTTTTGGTCGGAACCGATAATTTTCTATCCTAATGGTAAAACTTCGTCCGCCGTCTTTGGTTTAGAATCCGTCGGCGATTTTTCTTTCTATTCTGAAATAGCGATTCGCGGAATGACGGGCGTAGCGCGAATATCGTCAATTTCCGCCGTTCCTCCCGACGCCGATACCGGGTCTTCCGTTTTGACGCGCGAGCAGATGTTTCACCTTTCAAATCCTATGAATAACGCCGTTGAGACGTCGAACGCCGGAATTGCGACGTCGGGTTCGTTGGGCGGCGTAACGAACGAATTTTCGCCGGACGTTAATTCCGACCTTTCGCCTGTCTTGGGAGAAGCGAACGATTTAGACGTTTCGTCGGGTAATTTACTTTCTGAAGAACAAATTCCAAGCGTCAACTATGGAACGGGACGGCGTTCTGGATATAATTTTAACGAAGGCGTTTCCTCGCCGTCTAGCGACGTTCCGTTAGGCGTTTCGCTGGAACAAAGCGCAACGTCGACTTTGAACGCGTCTATGGGCGCCGATCCGTTAAACGGAACGACGACCGATTAAAATCATAAATCAGTATGAAAACGCCGAAAGAATACGACGTTAAACGGCAGATGCTTATGAGAGACAGACGCTCCGCGTTTACGTTATTAGAGATTCTGGTCGTATTAGCGATTCTTGGAATGGGCTTGGCGTTGATAACGACGATGGCTACTACGACGGCTCGATATTCCGAGCGCGTCGAGGAGGAAACGTCGGTTCAACTCGCCTGTCAGAACCTAATGAATTCGATTCTTGCGGGCGGGGCGATCGCGACCGTCGGCGTCGAACTTCCTATTCCCGAAGTTCCTAATTGGTCGACAAGCGTCGAGTTGCTTGACGGTTCTATTTCAAATTTGGTTGCGATTCGTATTACGGCGCAACGTTATCAAACGTATGAAACGCCGTCGTTGACGGAACCAAACGGAGTTTTGGTTACTCGAGTTCCTGAAGAAGGCAGACGTTTTGTCCTCAAAGAATGGGCGCGTCGTGAAGAAATTAAAACTCGCGTCATACGGACTAATTCCGACGGTTCTTTGAATGCGACGGACGGAACCGGCGAAACGGTTTGGAGCGATTTAAATTCTGAAAATTCTCTTGAGGGCGGCGGTTTAGGAGGCGAAGAGGCGAATTTTAACGATCCCTTTGGAATAGTCGACCAAATGAACGCTTCCGCCGTTGGAGGGAACATTAACGGGGGACTGAACGAGAACGGAGAATTTAATCTCAATCCCAATTATTAACAAAAACGTCCGTATCAAATCGGATTCTATGAGTAGGCGAGCGTAAATGTCAATGATAAAACGACGATTTCATTTTTCCGTCTTACGCGCAAGGCAAAACGCGCCTGAGACGCGTCGCGCTTTTACGCTCTTGGAGATATTGCTGGTCTTAGCTTTAATGGCGGTTGTTCTTGGCGGACTGGCGGCGACGATTAAACTTTTCTCTAATAATTACGCCGCAAACGAACGACGCGTAGGGCGCGCGCAACTGGCGCGTTCGATTTCGCAAATGTTGAGCGACGACCTTGGCGCCGCGATACAGGATCCAATTCAAAACGTTGGCGACGATCCTGAACGACAGTTTATTCGGCATTTTGGGTTGCGCGGAGACGAACGATCCCTCCAAATTGACGTCGTTCAGCCGAATCTGTTCTCGACAACGGCGACGGCGGAAGAAAATAAGCGCGTTTCAGAAGGCGCCGACAAATCTTTGGCGTCAAAGCAGGCGCCCGAGCTAAAGACTATTTTTTACGAGTTTGTCCCGATAAACTCGGCTGAAGTAGCGGAAGGCGAATCGAGAGAAGATTCTGCGACGACGCAAAGCGAGTTTTATTCCTCGCAGTTAGGAGGTTCTTTAACGAGCGTCGACGGAGACGCGGCGTTACGTCTGGAAGACTCGTCCGAATCGTTGGACGCTTTTTTAGACGTTACAAGACCTCTTGTGCAAAAATTTGGTCTGTCTCGCCGCGAACTTGATTACGAAACCCCGGAAGAAAACGAAGATTCCGAATCCAATAATTCAACGACAGGCGGAATTTCGTTTGACCCCGAAACGGGCGAGCCTGTTTCCACCCTGACGGGGTCGTTGACCTCTTTGCCCGATTCGTCAAGTTCAACGTTGGCAAGCGGCGTAGATTCCTCGTCTTCTCCTTTCGACAATAACGCGTATAACGCGAACCTTTATAGGGAACCGTTGACTGCGGCGCAAATTGCGATGGATTCCGACGACGGAACGACGTGGGCGCCCGAAGTTTTAGATTGTCGTTTTAGTTATTTTGACGGAAAAGATTGGTTGACTTCTTGGGATAGCATAGAAAAAAACGGATTGCCGATCGCTATTAAAGTCGAGTTAAAACTTTCCCCTTTAGACGACGTTGATTTATATCGTTCTTCCCCTCTTTTGTACAATTTGCCCGTTCCTCCTGATTTGTCGGCGATTGCAAAATTGACCTCTGAAAAAGAAAACGAAGTATCCGACGGAGTAAATACGAGTCGATTAACGGGATCGTTGACAAAGACGGCTGAAGAAACCAAGCCCGGAAACGCTATCGACGTTTTTAATTCTTATCGTCCTCTTAGTTCAATACGCGCCGCGTTGTTAGGGGAAAGTCTTCCTACGGAATTGAGCGCGCCCGCTTTTGCGGAGGCGACGGCGAGCGTTTCGAACGGCGAATTAGGCGACGATTCGGAAGGCGAAGGAACAAACGTTGAATTGGGTGGAAGTCTTTCCAATGATTTAACGCAGTCGGAAAACTCGTTTGGCGGAAGTTTGACGACCGACGACGCTACTCTAAGCGGTTCCGACGTCAATTCGTTGGCTTTGATCGCGCAAACGTACGCTTCGCGAGGCGTCGTTTACAACGAAGCGGGCGTATGCGTCGATTTCGCTAATCTTGGAAATTATACGACTCTTGAACAGATGGCGCGCGAGATTGGCGTCGCCGAGCCGATCGTCTATGAAGTCGTCGCCTATTTGCCGACGACGCCCTATTCGCGCGCGAAAACCTTGGAGCGGCGTAAGCCGACCGTCGTTCGCGTTGGAACCGTCGCGACTGGACGGACTAGAAACGCTTCAAGTCGCGAGCGTCGCGCGTCCGGCGCCAATCCATACGCAACTGGACGCGCGCGGCAATATCAGGAACGTCGCGTCAACGAGCGAACGGCGACAAACAGAACTCCGCGAGATCGTCAAAGAAACGAACGAGGCGCGGCGTCAAGACAGAGGCAAGAAAGGAACGTCGCAAATCGAAATTCAGGAGACGCCGTTCGTATGACTAGCGATCGCGGAACCCGAAATAGAACGAGTCGGACGCGATCAGTCGCTTCGCGACAGGCAAGGGAACGATTGGGCGTAAACGGCGGACATGTAGATTCTGAAACCGACGTAAGTTTGGCGGATGCGTTAAACGCCGAAGGGGGCGTTTGGGGAACTGAGGTAGGCGATTCGAGAGTCGGATTAGAGTCTCCTAACGTTTCGACGCTTGGCGGAGTTAGTCCCTTAGGGGGAGCGACTGGTTCGCCGTTGAATAATTCGACTCCGATCAACGAGTTTGATCCGTTTGAGATCGTAAATTCGTCGACGAACGACGTCGCTTTTGCTTCCGCCGACAGCGAGTTTGCCGCCGTTGATTCGTCGTCGGACGGTCTGACAATTGGAGTAATCGAGACGCCAAACGGCGACGCGAGCGTCGTTTCGTCGCAGACGTCTACTCCTAAAGCGTCTAACAAACAGCAACAAACGTGGATACGCGGAAAGAAATGACGACCGCGCGAAGACCTTCATTGGGAGAAGAGATGGAACGTACTGAAAAACGAGACGATCGTCGCGCTAATCGGAGATTGATTTACAACGTTCTGATCGTCTTAGCGTTAGGCGTCGGATTTGGCAAAATTGTCGGCGTTGATTCCGCGCCTGATCGCGCTATTCAGAATTATCGACTGGCGCAAATTCCTAAATTGTTGGAAACAAAAGCGAAAGAACTACGCGCAAAGGGCGTCGACGAGGAAAAATTTAAAGCCGAGTTGCAACGCGTATATCTTGCGTCGACAAAAGACGCCTTGAAAGCGCGACCGACTTTATCGGCAAACGATCGTAGTCGCTGGGCGACAATTCGCGCGCTGGTCGAACCTGAAGCGCGCGTTTATCGATATGTTCCAGTTATGACGGAAGCGCAGAGAAAAGAACGGGTCGAAGAATTATCAAATAAGAATCCCCGTAGCTACGACGTATCGCGTTTCCAATATTATCCGAACGAGATATTGAGGAATTGCGCGTCGCCCTGTCCCGAGCGATTTGAAAAGGAAAATTGCGTTGCGAAAAAATACAAAAAAGAATATGTTCCTTATGCGATCGACAAGGCGTGGGAAACGCCAGGTTGGGAATCGATCGACGTTGTAAAACACGGTCTTTCGGATGAAATATACGATCCGTCAAATCCCTCGTCGGGCTATCTTTATTCGAGCAAGCCGACCTTGCTTCCGACGGCGATGGCGGTTCCTTATTGGTTTTTGAATCGTTTATTTGGACTTTCGTTAGTCAAACAGCCTTTTTTGACGGCGCGTATTTTGTTGATTTTCTACAATTTGATTCCATTGGGGATCGCTTTTGTATGCTTGGCGTCGATTATTGATTCGATGGGACAAACGGAATGGGGGCGTTTCTTTGCTTTATGCGTCGCGACTTTTGCCTCCTTCGCGTTGACGTTTGTCGCGACGACAAATAATCATATTCCCGGTTTTGCTTGCGTTTCGATCGCCTTGTGGGCTGGTCTGAAGATTCTTCGCGAGGAACAAACGAACGCGGTTTATTTTGCGCTTGCCGGTTTTTTTGGCGCTTGCGCCGTCGCTTGCGAATTGCCCGCGCTTGCTTTTGCCGGATTGCTTTGCGTTTTTTTGTGCGTAAAGCGTCCTGCGCGAACTTGCTTAATTTCGATTCCGCTTGGCTTAGTCGTCGCCGCCGCGTTCTTTGCGACAAACTATGTCGCGCATCAGACGTTGACGCCCGCTTATTCTCATAAACGCGATCATATTGCGTTGCAAGAAAAAGCGCTTGCCGGAAAAAAAACGGACGAGAACGAAGCCTATGAATTGGCTTTCGATCCGAACGATTGGTATTATTACAATTATTATCCTGCGGGCAAGACGCGCGACGCCAAAAATTCGCGTCTTAGTCATTGGGCGAATCGAACGGGCGTCGATCGAGGCGAGTCGTCGATCGCGCGTTACGCTTTCCATTCGACGATCGGACTGAGAGGAATTTTTTCACTCACGCCCGTGTGGATTTTTAGCGTCGTCGGACTTTTCGTTCTACTGATTCGTCGTCGAAACGAAAACGACGCGTTTAATTCTCAAGGACTCCGTTCATTTGCCTTTTCTGGTCTGACTTTGTTAATCGTGTTTTTGGTTTTCTTTCTCACGCGCGATCAAGGAGATCGAAGTTACGGCGGAATGTCCTGTTGTCCTCGTTGGTTTTTCCCTCTTACGCCTATGTTAATACCGGCGATGGTTCCAGTCCTAGATAAAATTTCCCGATCGCGTTGCGGACGATTTGTCGCATATGCGGCTTTGTTTTGGTCGGCGACCTCGTCGTTCTTTCCGACGTGGACGCCTTGGACTACCCCGTGGCTTTATGATTTAGCCGTCGATTGGAATTTGACGACTCCCTATTAACACAAGGAAAAACTTGTTATAATACATAGCCGCGCGAGAAAAGAATTTATCAGGCGTTTTTGAAAAGCGGATTTAGCGAAAGATTTGACGATTCGGAAAAGACCGACGACATATGGCAAAAAACAAAGCGAAGAAAACAAGCAAAGAAGACGAAGGAATCGAACGCGTCGTTAGCGAGAATCGTAAGGCGAGGTTTGATTACGACGTACTTGAATCGTTGGAATGCGGTTTGGCTCTCGTGGGAAGCGAAGTCAAGAGTTTGCGTTCAGGAACCGTGTCTCTTGCGGAATCTTACGCGCGCGTTCGCAAGGGGGAAGTCTTTTTGCTCAACTGCGACATTCCCGAGTATTTTGACGCCAATCGTTTCAACCACAAACGTAAGCGAGACAGAAAACTATTGTTGCATAAACGAGAGATCGATCGGTTCGCAAAACGCGCGATGGAAAAAGGATTGACTCTTGTGCCGTTGCGTCTCTATTTTCGCGGCGGGCACGCGAAATTACTTTTGGGTCTTTGTCGCGGAAAGCAAAATTTCGACAAGCGTCAAGATATTAAGAAAAGAGACGCCGAACGAGGCTTGCGTCAAATTAAAATGTTTCGACGTTAAGCGTTTCGAATAGACCTTGTGTTTTGTCGATTCTATTGAGCGATAATTTGAATTCTTCGCCTTGGTCGGAAAGCGAGTCCGTATTGGCGCGGTTTGACTTTTCAGCCGCGCGTCGAGACCTTTTGGAGTGGTTTGACGCAAATGGAAGAAAATTTCCTTGGCGCGACGATCCAACTCCGTATCGGGTCTGGATTAGCGAAATTATGCTTCAGCAAACGACGACGCAAACGGTCGTCGGTTATTTTGAGCGTTTTCTTGCGCGTTTTCCCGACGTCGTTTCTCTTGCCGAAGCCAACGAAGAAACCGTGCTGAAATATTGGGAAGGTCTTGGGTATTACCGTCGCGCCAAGGCTTTGCGCGCCGCCGCCGTTTCTATCGTTGAAAGATTTAACGGCGTCTTTCCAAGCCGATATGAGGACGTTCTTTCATTGCCCGGCGTTGGAAAATATGCGTCGGGCGCGATTCTTTCATTTGGTTTTAATCTTCCTTTTCCAATTTTGGAAGCGAATACGACGCGACTTCACGCGCGTCTTACGGCTTTGCGCGCGGATACGATGAGCGCTGTTTCACAACGTTTGCTTTGGAAATTTGCCGACGGTTGGTTGCGTGAAGACGAGACAAATTTAGATTCGAATTTTTTTCGGCGTTTGAACGGCGCATTAATGGACGTCGGACGATTAATTTGCACGCCGAAGGAACCGCGTTGCGTCGATTGTCCTCTTGAAAAATATTGCGAAGGAAAACGCTTAAATTTACAAGGCGTCTTGCCCGTTTTGCGAAAGAAAGCGGAAATAATCAAACGAACCGACGTTGCTTTTTGGATAACGCGAGGCGAATTGGAAAAGAATTGTCCTAAACAAAATCAAACGGACGTTCTTTTAATTCTTCAACCGGCGGGCGTTCTTTGGTCGGGGTTGTGGGATTTTCCCCGTTTTGAAATTCTTGATCCGCGTTTTCGCAACGCGACCTATTTGTTCAACGATATTAATCTAAGCGATCGATTACAATACTTTCTATCGAACGGGATTTCGCCAACCGGCGGCGATTTTCGCGCCGACGACGTTTTGACGACTTTTACTCATACGGTGACACGTTATCGAGTTTCTTTGCGACTTTGCCGAATTGTCGACGCCAATAGTGAAATTTGCGTTCGAAGACGCCAATTTCTTTTCGACGATTTGGACGTAAGCGCCGCGTCTGTTCCCGGTGAAATTACGCAGGAAAAAAACGCTTGTAAAGTCGAAGATTGGCGTTGGGTCGGCGTCGATCGATTGGAAGAATACCCGTTGAGTTCGCCCGGTCGAAAAATAGCGCGATTTATCGAAAAATTTATCAGAACTGAATAGATTTTTCGGGGTTGTATATTTTTGTGGAAAGACTTGTTCCACAGAAAAGAAATTACAAATTTTTTGTGGTTTTTGATTACTTCCGTTTGCGGATTAAACAAGTCTATGTTAAAATAGTCGAACTTTGTAGGCGAAATGAAATTCAGCCGTATGAGCGACTGTTTTTCATTGTTTATACGATTTTGCGAAAGGATATTATATGAAATTGACGTTGGTTTCCGTTGTTTCCGCGTTGATCCTTAGCGTCTCGGTCGCGTATGCGCAACCCGGACAAGACGGACGCGGACCTCGAGGTCCTATGCCGATGTTCGGCGGTCCGAACAGCCAAGTTTCGCTCTTTGGCGACAAATTGGAAAACGCCGATTTTCCTGAAGGCGTTTGGTATTTTAATGAAGACGGCGATCTTTGCGCTAAAAAAGACGCCGTGATTTGGACGAAAGAAAAGTATTCTTCTTTCGTTTGTTCCTTTGAATTCTGTTTGTCCGAACATACGAACGGCGGATTCTTGATTCAATCTTCCGACAAAGACAATTGGATTCCGAACACGATCGAGATTCAACTTCTTGACGATTCTGGTCAAGAACCTAATTATCATTCTTGCGGTTCTTTCTACGGGTTCCAAGCTCCTAGCAAAAACGTTACCAAGAAGCCTGGCGAATGGAA
The DNA here is from genome assembly GCA_045641205.1 of Thermoguttaceae bacterium. GTDB lineage: Bacteria > Planctomycetota > Planctomycetia > Pirellulales > Thermoguttaceae > RUG369. The sequence continues at coordinate 43,983 of JAZUGM010000019.1, read as the reverse complement.
CCAAATGACCGTTATGTGTATGGGACGAAACATTGTTGTCTTCTTGAACGGCGAGATGATCAACCGTATCAATACCGCCGAATGGACCGACAATGCCAAGAGTCCTGCTGGAACGGATATTGAAGAAAAGTTCCATGGTCGTACTCTTGCGTCATTTGAACCCTACGGATATATTGGATTCCAAGGTTTGCACGGCAACGCGCCTATGAAAATCCGTAATGCGAAAATTTCTGCGATCGGCAATCCCGATACGACGCAAGAAGGTTGGATTTCGCTGTTTGGCGACAAATTGGAAAACGCCGACTATGATCCCGAAGTCTGGTCGATCGACGACGAAGGCGTTCTTCACGCTACGAAGGATTCCGTCATTTGGGCGAAGGACAAATATGAAAATTATATGTTGGACTTCGAATTCAAAACCACGGAAAAGGCCAACAGCGGTATTGTTATTCAAGCGACTGAAAAAGAAAACTGGATTCCGAACTCCTTTGAAGTTCAAATCTTTGATTCTTTTGGACGCGACGTCGATATGAGCGATTGCGGCGCTATTTACGGTCGTTGCGCTCCTCAATTCAACGTTTGCAAGGCGCCCGGCGAATGGAACCGTATGACGGTTATGTGTATGGGAAGCCGTATCCAAGTCATCCTCAATAATCAGTTGATTACCTCTTTTGACAAGAGACTGTGGACGAAAGCCGACGAGAATCCTGACGGAACTAAGCCTTATCCGTGGTTGATCAATAAAGCGCCGAGTGAAACGGAAAACGCCGGCTTCGTTGGTATTCAAGGTTTGCACGACAAGAACCCGGTCGTCTATCGAAACGTTAAGATTCGTAAATTTGAACGACCTCAACGTCCCGCGCGTTAATTTTGAATTTTAAATTCGAGCGTACAACTGACTTTTGAATTAGACAAAAGGCGCGTCCTCATATGATTGAGGGCGCGCCTTTTAAATTTTGACGACGTAAGAATCCAAGAAATCAAAAAACTCGCGTTCAAACTAAACGCGAGCCCGTATTCAAGCTAATAAGCTAACAAACTACCAAGCTAACAAACTATCGCTAATTTAATCAAAGAGCGGCGTCAGCGGCAGGAGCTTCAGCGTCGGCGGCGGGAGCGGCGTCGGCAGGAGCGGCGTCGGCAGGAGCGGCGGCGTCAGCAGGAGCGGCGGCGTCGGCAGGAGCGGCGGCGTCGGCGGGAGCGGCGGCGTCGGCAGAAGCGGCGGCGTCAGCGGCGGGCGCGGCAGGCTCGGCGGCTTTCTTAGCGCAACCAAGGGACAAAGAAACGGCGCAAACAGCGACTAACGCGAGAGCGAAAAATTTTTTCATTTTTTATTTCCTTTAACACGGCGTTTTATACGCAAATTAAACGAATGTCGTCGCAAGACTGACGCTTGCTTAACGACCCTTCTTTTAGCCTAATAATATACATTATTTGCTAGGTTTACAAGAGCCGCGTATTCAAATTATACTTTTTTTTTGTTTTTTTATTGAATTATAATAATTTATTGATTGTATCTTTCCTATTTTATGCGATTTGTATTTTATCAAATTGGCGGAAGAACGCGGTTATTTATCGTTTTCCAAAAGGCAAAGACACGGCGTAGAACGTTGCAATTACTAGGATAATTGTCGGACCAGTCGAGCTGTTCAGAAGATAGCTTAACCACACGCCAAGCCAAGACCCGACAAAACATATTATTGTGGACAGGATAATCGACGAACTTAAACGTTTGGTAAAACGACTTGCCGTCGCTGCCGGCAAGGTAAGCAACGCGACGATCATTGCCATACCGACGACGCGTAACATTAGAACGACTGAAACGGCGGTTACGACAAGTAAAAGACGATTTTGGAATCCAATATTGACGCCTCGTAGCTCCGCGTACTCTTCGTCAAAACAGACGGCTTCCAGTTTTTTAAAATCGCAAGCGACGATCGTTAAAATGATCGCGCCTAACGCCGTCGCCGTCCATACGTCGACTTTTGAAACGAGCAAGACGTCTCCAAAAAGATAGGTCGTCGCCGAGACGTACCCGCTTACGCCTTCTAAAAAAAGTAGACCAAGCGCCATACCGAGCGCCCAAATCGCTCCAAGCAACGTTTCTTCACGTTCTTTTGCGCGTTTACGTATCCAATCGACTAGGATTGCCGCAAGGAGAGCAAATAACAAAGCCGTAGGAACTGGATTGATAAAGCGACTTAGAAATTCGCATTTTTCTAGGTAGGACGATTCTGAAGATTTACAACAATGAGAAAAGAGACAAGCCGTCCCGAACGCTCCGAGCGCGACGCGTTGCTTCAGCCATAGCCCGAAACCTATTCCGCCAAAAGCGCTGTGGGATATTGCGCCCGTGAGGTAACCTATGCGACGAGCGACGACAAAGGCGCCAACGACTCCAAAAGTAACGCTTGACACTGCGCAAAGTAAAAAAACGTTCTTGAGGAAGTCGGGAGTCATTGCGAAGAATTGAGAAAACTAAATAAGAGGCAAAGAACCTAGTAAAATACAAAACGGGAGTAATTGCGAACGAGATCGCAACGTACTCCCGTTGATAACGATTCTATCTATCGCGAAAACGCGTTAGAATAAACTCGCGCTAAGTCGAGCTTCGAATTACATATTGCCCATACGATAGATGAGGTCGGCGGCGCGGCAACTATAGCCGGTTTCGTTGTCGTACCAAGACAGAATCTTGACCATATTGTCGCCCATAACCATCGTCCATTCGGGAACGAAGATCGAGCTGAAGGTTTGTCCAACGACGTCGGAAAGGACGATCGGATCTTCGCAGTAATCCAAAATGCCCTTCATTTGTTCCGTTTGGGACGCGGCTTTGACGGCGGCGTTGACGGCGTCGACGGTAACCGGCTTGGCGGTTTCGCAAACGAGGTCGACGATCGAGCCCGTCGGGGTCGGGACGCGGAGAGAAATACCGGTCAGCTTGCCGTTGACTTCCGGAATGACGAGACCGACGGCTTTCGCGGCGCCAGTCGTGGTCGGAATAATGTTGACGCCGGCCGAACGACCGCGGTAGATGTTCTTATAGGGCTTGTCGAGCGTGACTTGGTCGTTCGTATAAGAGTGAACCGTCGTCATCAAACCTTTAACGATACCGAAATTGTCGTTCAAAACCTTGGCGACCGGAGCGAGACAGTTGGTCGTACAGGACGCGTTGGAGACAAATTGCTTGTCGGCGGTCAGTTTGTCGTCGTTGACGCCCAAGACGCACGTGAAGACGTTGTCGCCCTTAGCCGGAGCGGAGATGACGACCTTCTTGGCGCCGCCCTTAATGTGACTGTCGTAACCTTCTTTGTCGTCCGTAGCGGGACCGGTGAAGAAACCCGTACTTTCGAGAACGACGTCGGCGCCGAGCTTACCCCACGGAATGCAGGAAGGTTTGGTTTCCTTGCTGACAGGAATCTTTTTGCCGTTGACGATGAGGTTGGTTTCGTCGTAATCGACCGTGCCGTCAAAACGACCTTGAGAAGAGTCGTACTTCAGAAGAATCGCCAGAGTTTTTGTATCCGTCAAATCGTTAATGCCGACGACGTTATACTTTTCAGGAGCCTTCGCCATTTGACGGAAGACGATACGACCAATACGACCGAAACCATTAATACCAACGTTGACAGCTGCCATTACATATCTCCTAACGGTTATTCAAAAAACCCAACGGAAACGCTTTTCGGTCGCCCGAATCGACGATGCGCTCAAAAAGACGCCTAAGAAGAGCCGAGACTCTCGTTGCCGAAAGGAGAGCGGAACCGTTGAACCAAATCGCCCTTCCGACAAAATTTCTTGTATTATAAGATAATACAAGACGCCGACAAGCCCCGGCAAGAGCTTTTTAACGATAATCGGGAAATTTTCTTTTTTTAAAGGGGTTATAAGAAAGACGCGTCTTCTAAGATTGAACAACGCGCGCCTATTTCCGAGACGTGTTCCGAGGGAAATTTTGAAAGCTATGCACGTCGTTAGAAGAGAACAAAACAAGGAAACAATTCTTTGCGTCGTCAAGACGAATCAGTTTCCTTGTTTTAGAGCTTTTGCGTTTTAGAACTTGCGTTTGTTGTCATACGACGCGAATCGGATCCGTCTCTTTAACGCTGGCTTTGACGTCCAAATCGGGGAATTTTCTAGCGATTCGATCGGCAAGAATACAAGCTGCAAAACGTTCGGTGGCGTAGTGACCGGCAAGAATAAGCGCAAGATTTTGTGAGCGAGCTTCTAAACAAGCGTGAAATCTTGCCTCGCCTAGCAACAACGCGTCGGCGCCTTCAGAGACCGCTTGCGCGACAAAATCGTCTGCGGCTCCGCATCCGATCGCGACTTTTTTAATTAGTTTTTCGTCGTTTCCTACAGCGAGGAGTCGCTCGATTTGAAGCATGTCTTTGACTTGGGCGATCAGATCGCTAAATTTTTTCGGTTTAGCAAAATTTCCGATCCGTCCGGAACCCAACATCGGCGCTTCGAACTGTTCTTGCTTTCCGCGAGGAACGTTGAAATCTTTGGCGATATGCGTCGCGTCGGATCGATCAAGACCGTCCAACATATCGCGAGTAGCCGCCAATTTTCCCGGATTGAGCGGTTTGACGTCGAGTAATTCGAGTCCTTCGGCTAGTTGACGATTGATTCCAAAAAAGGCGGAGTCGTGCGCCGTATGCGGACTGAAAACGGCGATTTTTGCGCCCGCAAGTTTGAGTAAAAGCTCGCCTTCGGTCGTGTCGGTCGTCCATTTTTTTGCCGCGCGAAAGGGGAACGGATGATGCGAAACAACGCAGTCTACTTTGGACGAAATCGCTTCGTCGGCGACCGATTTGTCGATAGTGAGGCACGTTAGAACTTTTTTAACGTCTTGGCGCCGATCGCCAAGCGTAAGTCCCGCGTTGTCCCAATCCTCGGCAAGTTCGAGCGGGAAAATCTTTTCCAAAAAAACGATTAGCGATTGAAGTTGCATTCTGTCGTCCTTCGTAACGCGTCAAGCGAGTTGAAAATTAAACGTCGACGCGATTTTTATGAACGCGCCGACCCCCTTTACAACGGTCGTTTAGGGCATTATACTGATTTTGGTAATATTTTCCAGTAGAGCAAGCGCGTTTTTTAATTGACGTTTTGCCGTATTGTACGTTTTGTTCCTATCGTTTCAAGGCGACGACTTAATGAAAGCTGCGAGTTGGAAAGTCAAGCGTTTTTATCGTCGTCTTTGGAAAAGAAGGACTGCGATTTGCGGCGTTTTGTCTTTCTTTCTTTTTCTCGGCGCGCTCTTTTGCGACGCGTCTTTTTGGAGTCGGCGCCTTAGCGACGAATCTTTTGAACGCGCGTCGACGCGCGTTTCGACAAATCCAAACGAAACGCCCGAGCGATTTGTTTGGAAGACGCCGATACTAACTCGAGCTGAACAGAATCGGCGACTTGCGGATTCCGCGTTGAGATATTGGGACGCATACGGCGCGGAAGTCGCGCGAACTATTTCCGTCGGATTGGCTCGTTGGGACGTCGACCAAGCGACTTGGGAACGCGTTGAAAAGGAAACGGTCGGCGCCGTCGCCGTTTCTACGGAACGCGGCGCAAGGGACGATCGTTCTGTTCGCGAGTCTGATTTTTGCGCGACGCGGGAAGCGCTTGACGTTTTTGAAGACTGGGACGACGATTCGTTAGATCTGGACGTCGCGCAGGATTTTTTACGCGAGTTGGACGACGGTTTTTTCGACGGGGAAAAAAATTCGGACTACCAAATACTTTGGACTTTTGACGCGGAAAAAGAAAATCCTCTAGATTCCGTCGGTTTGGTTGCGTTTGACGATTTTGAGCCGATTACGATTATTCAGGCGGCTCGGCGCGCAAGCGACGCTTCGGCGCGAGTTTTTTTTCTTTTAACGCTTGGAAATCTTTTCTTCTTGCGTCGCGAGTCGGTTTTGAATAGCGTTTTGGGGCTCGAACGCGTCGTAAAAGAACTCGACGCTTGTAAAACGCTTTGGAACGTTTGGTTTCGTTTCTTTTTTTTACGAACGTCGGACTTAGCGTTCGTAAGTTCGTCGCGACGACGCGCTTGGTCGTTTTTCCTTACGTCCGCGACCAATTCGCTTTCTATGTTCTCGGTCGTTCGTCTAAATAATTGATTGATTTTCTTTTTTTGAAGGAGCGTCGCGTCGCTAAGGACGTCGGCGCCTTGGATTCTAACGACGACTTGTTCGAAAGCGACGTTTTGAACGTCCTTATCGAGGTCTTATTCTTATGGTTCGTTTGATTCTTCAAAAGAAATGAAAAAAGAAAATATATTTTGCGGTTTTACTCTAGTTGAACTCTTGGTCGTGATAGCGATCATTGGAATTCTGATCGGGCTTCTTTTACCCGCCGTTCAAGCGGCGCGCGAAGCGGCGCGTCGTATGCAGTGCGCCAATAACGTGAAACAATGGGGACTCGCGTTGACAAATTACGCCGACGTTCAACGCGGATTGCCTCCTTTTACCAGTTGGGGAAAAAGCGGAACGATTTCTGGACTCAACACAGGATTCTCGATTCACGCGCGTATTCTGCCTTACGTCGAACAGGGGCAGTTTATGATTGGAATCGATTTCGGCGATTACGATAAATATCGAGTTTGGGAGAATAAAACCGCTCTTAATTCAATGATTTACGACAAATTGGATTTCCCGTGTTCGCTTCTGTGGTGTCCCAGTGAAGATCAAGAACGAAAAGCTCTTCAGCCGCGAAACGACGCCGTTTATGCAAACAACGTCAATTATGTGTTTTGCACGGGTTCCGGAGTCGGCGACGCCAATAATTTGGACTCTGGAAAGAACAACGGCGCCTTTCGATACGTTCAAACGTCATTCGCAACGTTGACGGACGGAACTTCCAATACGGCGACCGTTTCCGAAGCAAGAATGCAGTTTGCTTCCTATCCGGGTCAAGACGACCGTTGGATGGATCGTTTGAGTATTCTTGGCGAGGGGACTTGCGACGATTATATTAATCCTGACCTTGAGGCGATGAAAGGTCAAGCGTCGTTGACCCATCGCGGTTCGCCGTGGATCGCAGGACGTCATTATGCGACGGGCTTTTCCGCCTATTCGACGCCTAACGCTAAAGCGCCCGCGATATGGTTGCGTGGAAAAGAACTTGTTTTTGAAGGCGCGTCTTCGAATCACCCTGGAATCGTCGTGGTAGGTTATGCCGACGGAAGCGTGCGCAACGTTTCAGACTCCGTTGATTTAAACGTTTGGCGCGCCCTTTCCACCGCGTCGGGAGGCGAGACGATTTCCTTATGAAGGACGTCGTTTAACTTGAAATATTGGATAATAAACAAGAGGGGGGAGACAAATGATTTTTTCTCAAATTATAAACGTTCGCGTTATGATCGCGTCGACGGCGCTGTGTTGTCTTTTATTTTCACAAGAAGGGTGGACGCAACGCGGAACCTTGGAACAACGCGGTGAAACGAGAGAGCGCGCAGTCGGACGCGGCGATATGAGCCGGACTGAAGGAAATGAAACTCGGGCAGATCGCGGAAGTCGAAGAGGCGCGGCTGAAAACGTCGATGCGAACGCGGCTCCAAAAAAAATGCGTGCTTCGTTGTCTGATGAAGAAAAAGCCAATCTTGACGAATTGCGCTTGCAAATGATCGAACAGGGTGCGGCGTATCTTGCGAAGTCTCAAGGGGCTTCGGGCTCTTTTTCGGCTTCGCCTCGCGTCGGCGTTGGTCCTACGATAATCGACGTGATCGGGCTTTTGCGCGTTGGAACGCCGCTAGATAATCCGACTGTGGCGAAAGGTTTGGCTTTTTTGGAAGATTCGATTCACGACGACGGAGGAATCTATTCCGAAGGGGCGCGTCTGGCGAGTTATGAATCGTGTCTCGGACTTGTCTGCTTTATGTTGGCGAATCAAGCGGCTGGAGACGGTCGTTACGACTCGATCGTTGCAAATGCGGAAACTTTTGTCCGAGGAACGCAGTATAACGAGGCGAACGGCGTTTCACGCGACGACGAATATTTCGGCGGAGTAGGGTATGGAAGCGGAAGCGAAACGCGACCGGATCTATCGAATACGCAATTTTTTGTCGAAGCGTTGCGTGAAATAGGCGCCGAAGAAGACGATCCGGCAATTCAAGACGCTCTTGTCTTTGTTTCGCGTTGTCAGAATCTTGAATCCGAGGATAATCCAGTCGCGGGACAAACGAAAACGAACGACGGAGGTTTTATTTATACTTTTGTTTCCGAACAGGAAAATCCCGCAGGACAAGAAACGAACGGGGGTTTGAGAAGCTACGGCAGCATAACCTACGCCGGTCTAAAAAGTTTAATTTACGCCGGACTTGACGCCGACGATCCGCGAGTCGAAGCCGCGACAAACTGGATTCGAGAGAATTATTCTATGACACAGAATCCTGGTCTGGGTAAAAAAGGACTTTACTATTACTATCATACGTTGGCAAAATGTTTTCAAGCGCTCGGTAAACCGACCTTTGAAGACAAACAAGGAACGAAACATAATTGGCGGAACGAACTCATTGAGACGTTGGCGTTGGCGCAAAACGCCGACGGGTCTTGGGTAAACGACGATAGGATGTGGTATGAAACCGACGCCAATTTGGTTACGGGGTACGTGTTGATCGTACTTTCGTATTGTGCGCCCGACGCGAAATGAACAAACGTAACTTTGGCGACGCCTGTCGTAAAATTAGGACTAGCGCTTTCTAGTGTTTTATAAACGCTAGAAGAGAACGTCCAGAAGAAAATTCTAATTTTTTGCAATATTGATATGATCGACTTTTTACAACACGACACGGAAAAAGTAGTTGCGGTCAAAACTACGAATCTGACAAAAAAGTATGCGCGAGGCGACGAAGAGTTTGAAGCAAATTCCAACGTCAATCTTTGCGTAGACGACGGCGATTTTGTCGCCGTTATGGGCGCCAGCGGGTCTGGAAAAAGCACGTTATTGCATCTTATCGCCGGATTGACGCGTCCGTCGTCGGGCGAGGTCGAGATTGAAGGTCGGCGTCTTTCCGCAATGAGCGATCGAGAATTGACGATCTTTCGTCGACGTCGACTAGGCGTCGTGTTTCAAAGTTACAATTTGATTCCTCACTTGACGGCGGAAGAGAATATGCTTTTTCCTCTTCGCGCCGACGGTCGTAAAATAACGCCGGAAATCTTGGAAAAATTACGCTCGTTTTGGGAAGAGCTGGAATTGACGAAGCAATTAGGGCAGTATCCCGATTCGTTGAGCGGAGGACAGCAACAGCGCGCGGCGCTTGGACGCGCGTTGAGCGCAGACCCCGCCATATTACTTGCCGACGAGCCGACGGGCAATCTCGATTGGACTAGCAGTCAAAACGTTTGTCGCGTTTTCGACAAGCTAAATCGGGAAGAAAAAAGAACGATTATGTTGGTAACGCACGAGCCGACGGTTGCGATTTGGTCAAAGCGAATCGTAATTTTACGCGACGGCGCGATCGCCGGAGATTTTCCGACGAACAAATTCAAAGATTCCGCCGAACTAGCGGCGCGTTATCAAGAAATCGTGCGATCCTCGACTGTTCGTTTGAAGGAGATTGAACAATGAAATTCATTTGGAATTTGGTTCTTTCTCGAATGAAACGTCAGAGAAATAGGCAGATTTTTGTTTTGTTGGCGATCGCCGCTTCGTCCTGTCTGATCGTATGGACGATCGGCGGTTTTCAAGCTCTTTTTATCGACGTCTCGACGCAAGAAGCCGATTACCTTGGCTTATACGACTTACGCGTTTCGACAAAGAACGCGGACTCCGTCGTCGGAGGAGCGCGACGCGGCGACGGGACGTTTGGCGGTCCCTTTGCCAAGCGAGCGTCGAACTCTAACGTCGTCGGTCAAGAAAAACGCGAAACTCCCGGCGGCGTTTCAGACGAAGCAAGTTCTAGGATTCGACAAGACAAAGAAACAGGACGAGGCGCAACGAGAGGAAGTCGGAGAAGTTCCGGCGATAGCGCCAACGTTGAATTGCCGCGTCGGTTAATCGACGATATTCGCGCCGATCAAGCCGTTTCCATTTGCGACGAAGTGGCGACGTTGCGTATGTTTGTCTATTCGCCGGGGACGGAAAAAACGATCTTGGAAGACGCCGACGCTGAAGACGAGGGACTCAAGCCGACTTTGAAACGTTCGCTTGATTTGACTAGTAAAGAAATGGAAAAGATAGGCGAAGCGCCCGAGGGCGTCGATCCCGAACTACGTCGTAAAGCGTTTGGCTCGTATCGCGCGACGATGGGAACGCCAATGGGACTTGGCTCGACCTTTTGCGCGACGACGGCGCAAGAGACGCCTTACGAACTCAAGGACGGACGGTGGTTCAAAATTGTCGAAAAAGGAACGCAACCCAAAGAGGCGGTTTTGACAAAAAAAGGAAACGAACGTCTGAAAGCGCAAGTCGGCGATTCGTTATTTTTAATCGACCAATCGTCTTTAATAACGTCGACAAAGGAATATCAACTTCAAGTTGTGGGAATTGTCGAAGATTCAGAAACCGACGGCTTTTATATTTCTCGCGCGTTGGCGGAAGAGTTGACCGTCGATTCTGAAAAGCCGGTTGAGACGTCGGGGCTGTTTTTGAAAATAAGGGGAAGCGTCGAAGAATTTCGCGCGCGTTGGAACAATAAAATTACGGAGGCGGCTCCGGCGTTTGAAGTCGTTTCGGAATCGGAGATTGTCGAGCGTAAAGCGGCGGCTTTTAAAGCGAGCCAATCCTTTAAATTTCAAGCGGCAAGCGGCGCTCTTTTGGCGGCGTTGGCTTCGTTGTTGATTGTTTTTGTCGCGCTCAATACTAGTTTCGACGAACAAAACCGTCTCGTCGCGTTTTATCGAGTCGCAGGTCTGACGCGTTTACAAATTGGACTTTCGATACTACTGGAATCGGCTGTTTTAGCGATTCCCGGCTGGATAGCGGGCGTCGCGTCGGGCTGGATGATCGTTTATGTTTGCGCGGGCAAAGTTTCCGCGCTAAATCTAACGACGATCGGCTTTTCTTTCGCTTGTACCGTCGTCGGCGCCATATTAGCCGCTTTATATCCGATCTTTCGGAGCGCGAGCGTTAAGCCGCTGGATGCGATTAGTTCGTCCGAAAAGCGCTTTTTTACGGAAAAAACGCGCCGTATTCAGACAAGACGTTTCATTCTCGCGGCGTTTGTCGGCTGTCTTTTAATTGGAGTCGACTTATTTATAGTTTACTTTTTACCGACCAATACGACTCAAAGAGCAATTTTACATTCCGAACTTGGCGTTTTAGCGCTTGCTATTGGCGTCGTTTGTCTGATTCCGCTGGCTATCCGTTGCGCCGAGACCGTCCTTCTTCCCATATTGGCGACGATTTTTTGTTTTGATTCTCGTATGATACGACGCGAACTTTCGGGAAACGTAAGCCGCGTCGTCGCGGTTGCCGTTGCGTTGAGCGTCGGCGGCGGATTGTTTACGACGATGCAAATTTGGGGATATTCGATGCTTGATCCGTTTCTGCCCGGTCGGCGTTCGCCCGACGCGTTTGCCGCGTTTTTGCCAAATGGATTGCGTCCGGAAATTGTCGACGAATTGAAGAAGTCGCCGCTGATCGACGAGTCGAGATTTATGTCCGTTGCCGCGGAACAAGCCGCTTTTGCCGAAGGTTCCGTACCTGCCGACGCGCGAAAAAGCCTGTTTGCAAACGTCGTTTTTTTGGGAGTCGACGTCGCAAAGGCGTTTGAAGGGCAAGTTCCGTTTGTTGGATTGAGATTTCGGCAAGGCAAGCCCGAGGAAGCGTTTGAAGCGATGAAATATGGACGAGGCGTCCTCGTTACCGATTCGCTGACCGTCGATTACTCGTTAAAGTTAGGCGACAAATTGAGGGTAATTCATCCGCGCGAACCCGGCAAGACGTTGGAATATCCGATAGTCGGCATCGTTTCTTTTCCGGGTTGGCAATGGCTTTCTAAAACGGGCGGCGTTCGTCGTAATTTTGGTCGATCAGGCGGGATCGTCTTTGCGCGCGAGGGAATTATCGTCGACGATTACCAAATTGAACGGCGCTCGTACTTTTGGTTTGACGCCAAAAAAGGAGAAAAAATCGATTACGACGCGACTGAAGCCGCTTGCGATCTTCTTGCTAGAAAGAATCTTCTGTTAGATTTAGAAGAGAAAGGAACGGCGGAAATTTCAAGCTCGCAAACCGCGTACGTAAAATTGTCGACTCGCGATTCGTTGACAAATTCGATTTCACGACGTGCCGACTCCGTTATTTGGGGCTTAAGCAAAACGCCGTTGACGACGTTAATAATCGCTTCGATCGCGGTTGTGGGCGCGATCGCCAATTCCGTGCGCGCGCGACGTTGGCAGTTTGGCGTGATGAGAGCCGTCGGATTGACGAGGGGCGCGATCATACGCGCGATATTGGTCGAGGCGATTCTAGTTGGCGTCGTCGCGACGATTACGAGTTTAGTTTTTGGTCTTTTGGCGGCTCAAGGCGCCCTGAAACTTGGTCGTAGTATGTTTGGAACGGTCGATCCGCCGTTGATTTTGCCTGTCGAAGGTTTAAGCGTCGGTTTCGTTTTGACGTTGGTTCTTTGTCTTTGCGCGGCGCTCTATCCGGCGATTAAGACGGGACGAACGGATACGTTGAAACTGTTGCAAAGCGGACGCGCGCCCGACTGAACGGCTTGACTTAATTGGAAAAACGACGACGCGAGAATTTCTTCTTTACGTCGTCGTTTGACTTGTCAAGTTGCAAGATCGCTTCGTTCAAATAAGTCCGCCGTCGTCTTCGTTTGCCTTAACGACGGCGACTGTAAAATCGCGCTGTTGAAAGGTACAACGTTAATCATTCGGCAATTTGCGCGACTTCTTCGCCTTGATTCGCCTTTCCTTCTTCGTTTCCGGCGATTTTTGCCATAACGTCCGGAAATTCGACTCCGCCGATTTCTTTCATTACCTCAAGCATAGGGGGCAACGTTTTCGCCATATTGCGCAACCAATTCGCCGTCGCGGTTTCTCCGTTCGTTCCCTGCGCGCCGGTTCCGTCCCAAACGACGACCTTGTCGAATTTGATCGAAGAAATGGCCTGAGCGGACGCGGCGACAAGTTCGTCGAAGTGGTCGAGCATTAGCAACTGGAACGCTTCTTTGGCGCCGCCGCACGCTTCCACGATGGCGCGCAAACCTTCGCCCTTCTTCTTCAAAATTTCGAACTGACCGCGCGCTTCCGCTTCCAATTTGGCGTAAATCGCGGACGCCTCGCCTTGCGCTTCGATACGTTTTTGTTCGGCGAGCGCTTCCGCTTCCACGATGACGCGCGCTTTTTCCGCCTTGGCGGGCGCTTCCAGCTCGGCGCGTCGCTCGGCTTCCACGCGCTCCGCGCGCGCCGTTGCGGCGAGCGCCTGCGCCTTGTGTTCGGCTTCTTCAACCGACGCTTGAGCTTGGCGGCGGCGCGTTTCGCCTAATTGGAACGCTTCCGCTTCTTTGACTTTCAATTCGGCCGCCGAATTTGCGATCGTCGCTTGAGCTATGTTTTCGCCTTGCACCGCCTCGGCGTTTGCCGTCGCTAATTTGACGCGCATATCGCGTTCCGCAACCTTGACTTGCGCCTCTTTTTCAAAGGCCGCCGACTGTTCGCCGACGATTTTAACGCGTTCAAGGTCGGCCAAACGAACCGCTTGTTCTTGTTCGATTTCCGCCGTTTTGACTATTTGTTGTCTGTCCGCTTCGCGAGTTCCGATCGTTTGATCTTTTTTCGCATTGGCGACTTGAATCGCCTTGTCCTTTTCGGCGTCGGCGACGCGGATTTCCCCCATTCGCTCGTTGTCGGCGACGTCGCCGCGCGCTTTTTGAATCGCTTCCGACGCGGCTTTGCGTCCGATCGCTTCAATGTAGCCGGATTCGTCGGTAATGTCGGTTACGTTGACGTTAATGAGAACAAGACCAAGTTTGCGAAGTTCCGGCTCGAGCGAGGTTTGAATATTCGAAAGAAACGCTTCGCGATCGCGGTTGATTTCGTCGATTTTCATCGACGCGATCACTTGACGTAACTGACCGAAGATGACGTCTTCCGCTTGTTTCGCGATCGCTTGGCGTTGCATTCCCAGTAGACGAATCGCCGCGTTTTGCATAAGTTCCGGAGTCGTTCCGATCGCGATCGAAAAAACGCTTGGAACGTTGACGCGAATGTTTTCCATCGACAACGCGCCGCGCAACGGAATTTCGATTTGCATCGGTTCCAAGCTCAAATAGGCGTAATCTTGCAACAACGGCACGATAAACTTGGCGCCGCCGTGGATGCACAGCGCCGAGGATTTGCTCGACGAACGCCCGAAGATTACCATTATTTTGTTACTAGGACAACGTTTGTAACGAGCGCTGAATAGAATCAAAACGCCAAAGAAGACACGCGCCGCGACTACGGCGGAAGAAGCGGCGACTCCTGATAAGCCCAGAAGAACGAACGGCGTAAAGTCAGTCATTATAGTTTTCCTCGGATAAAATATTTTCAAGCGAGCTTTGTGATAAAATGTGTAATATATAAATTATAGATAAAATACAAAAGTGGTCAAATCTTAAGCGCGCTTCGTCGTTTTTTTTCTTGATTTTTGTTTTTCATAGTGGTATAATACTATGGAAAACGCACTTTTTGCGGGAAAACACGGCGTCTATTGAACGAACCGTTTGTTTAACATATTAGCGGAGTACGATTCTATGCATAATACGTTCTATTTTTGCGCTATCGCAGGTTCGGCGTTGATTATTTTGCAATTTCTTGCGACGCTGGTGGGATTTGGAGGTTCCGATTTGGACGCCGACGGAAATTTGGACGCCGACGTCGGCGGTTCCGACGGCGGGTTTGATTTTATTAAAGCGTTGGGAGTTCGGACGCTCACGGCGGGAGTCGCGTTTTGGGGATTTGGCGGTTTGATAGCGGAATCTTCGGGCTTGGGAACGTTGGCGAGTCTTGCCGTCGCCGTGTGTTGCGGAATCGCGGCGATCGTCGTTGTTTTCTACCTTCTGCGCGCGGCGTCGTCTTTTAACCAGAACGGAGCCATACGCGTGGATTCGACGGTTAATTCAACGGGAAGCGTCTACCTTCGCATACCGGCTAGACGAGGAGGAATCGGCAAAGTTATCGTTACTCAACAAGAACGTTCTATAGAATACGACGCGCTAACGGACGAAGAGGACGATTTAACCGCAGGAACGCCTATTGTCGTCGTCGCCGTTCTTTCGTCTTCGCAGGTTCTTGTCGCTAAAACGAAAAACGCGGAGCCGACTTCTTTTTCAAAATGAAAAGATCACGTTGAAAATAGGTCAAAATATCTTTCCTACCTCGATGTGCGGCGCGTTGGTTTTATCGACTTTGCGCGTCGATCCTAAAAAGGCGCTTATAATCAAAAAGTCGGTGCGAAAGCCCGTTTTTTGACGACGATTCTCGAACAAACTGTCGAACCGACCAAGACCAAACGCGAGGCGGTTTCGATTTGCGAACGGCGTTCTTGTATTTTGTCTGCGTCGTTTCGTTGTTTGCGTTTTCACAATTTAGAATCTTAAGATAAAAATCTTATTGCTAGACAATTTCTATGAGACAAAAGTTGTGAAAAAAGAGTACAGGGGCTTGCGCCTCGCTCTCTATTCTTGTATCATTAGAATGGCGGTTTTTGCGTTGGGCAAGCGGTCGAAGCATATTAATCGTTTGGATTTGAGTTTGTTATGCGAGAGAAAAAGAACGTCGACAAAACGGAACAAGACGAAGCGTCGAAAATTCAACTCGAAAAACAGGGCGTGCTGAAAAATTATTCGGTAATCCTTGCGTCGATAATCGTCGTTCTGGCTGGAATCCATGCGACGCGTTCGATACTTGGACCGATCTTTTTGGCGACGTTTTTTACCGTGCTTCTGATTTTACCAATCAAGTGGTTACGCTCTAAAGGAATAGCTGGTTGGCTTTCTTTGACGAGCGTTATTCTGGCCGTAATTGCCGTCGGCGTCTTGGTGGCTACGTTGGTGGCGACTCAGTTGGCTCAGTTTGCAGGAAACATACCCGAGTATCGCGACAGTTTTAACAAAATGTTGTCGAGTTACAACATCGGAGTCAACGTCGACGAATTTTTACCCGGTTTTCTTAAGTCAAACAATAAAGACAAGGATGAAAGCACGGAGGAGAAAATCGACGAAAGCGCGAAGACGGAACAAATTTCCAGCAACCGTTCTAACGCGTCCGTTAAGAAGGCGCGAGAAAGCGTTCGACTTGTTTCGAATCTTGAGCCGATTAGCGCGTCGACTTCTCCAAAAATTGCCGAATTAACGTCGGATTATGATTCCAACGACTACGAGACGTTAGGAAACGCGTCGGAAGAAAATAAGCCGTTTTTTGAGACGAATTCCGAAGGCGATTCGATTATTCCGAAAAATCCTAAAAATAATTGGGAAAAGTTACGAGATTCGGACGGTTTGCTTTTACAAAATCCTCCAAACGTTCGCGATATTTTGACGGAAAAGGGAGAGGAAAAAGTTGAAATCGACGATAAAGCCGATGCGCGCCTAGGGAACGAGTCGCAACAAAACGCGGTCGAACAAGAAGGGAACGAAGCGCAAATCGACGAGTTGGAACCGTCGGAGGAAGAACGGAACGCGGCCGTCAGCGCGGCCGACGCCGTCGACGCAAGTTCGGAAGAGTTGTTCCGCTTTTTGCGCGGTTTGGCCGCCGAATTAAGTTATTTGGGAAGCGACGTGTTCCTTATTACGCTGATGTTGGTTTTTATGCTTTGCGAGACGGCGAATATTCCGAAAAAATTAGTCGCCGTTTGGGGCGAGAAAAAATTTACAAACTCGCATATTGAAAAGGTACTCGAAGACATTCGACGCTATATGGTGATTAAGACTTGGATGAGTCTTCTTGTAGGGGCGTCGGTGACGATTCTGTTAATCGTCTCGAAAGTTCAATATCCGCTTTTGTGGGGATTTGTCGCGTTCTTACTCAATTATATTCCGAATATTGGATCGGTTGTAGCGGCGATTCCTCCGATCGTTTTGGCGACGATCGAACACGGACTGATTGTCGGCGGAATTGACGCGATCTTTTTTATGATCATTAACTGCGGCGTTGGATATGGATTAGAACCTCGATTACTTGGAGACGGGTTAAATCTTTCGCCGTTGGTAGTTTTGCTGGCGTTAATTTTCTTCGGCTGGCTTTTAGGACCGGTGGGAATGTTTTTATCGCCCCCCTTAGCCGTGATTATGAAAATTATTTTCCAATCCTTCCCAGAAACGTATTGGCTTGCCGCCTTGATGGCGGACAAACCGCCGACGCGCGCGGTTGAAGACGCACAAGCGAACGTTTGATCGGCTTCAAGAAATAAAAAACGCGGTCTTGCGACCGCGCAAAAAAACTTTACGTTACCAACCGGGCTTGTCCGCCTTTAAAAAATCGTCGATCGTGTCGTAGCCTTTCTCTTTTGTGTTCGTAGACTTGCATCCGGCGACGCCGAGAAGCGCCGACGCGACGAAAGCGGCTCCTAACGAATATGCGATGCGTTTTAAACAACGACGTCGCGATCGATCGACTTTACGAGGTTTGGATTGATTTGATTGAGCGCGCATTATTTCGCCCTTGCTAAAACTAACGTACGACGCGTTGCAAAACAATTTAAATCGGCGCTGAAGAGCGCGACTGCCTTTCCTTGGATATGCGCGCTTCGATATGCTAAACATTAATGATCGGCAAAAAATTGCGCAATATCCATACGTTTAGAAATATCGGTAATTTTGATCGGTTTCTTAACGAACGTCTTATTTTTCGTCGACATTTTCGCATTTTGCTTTGCTCGCATTGCGTATGGCGATACGAGCTGTTAAAATAAAGGAGTTATAGATAATATGAGTAAAGTTGAACAAGCGTTTGCTTTGGCAAAAGAACGTTACGCCGAACTTGGAGTCGACGTCGACAAGGCTATCGAAAAGATTGAAAACACGGCGATTTCCCTTCATTGTTGGCAAGGCGACGACGTCGGAGGATTTGAAGCGACCGGCGAGGCGTTGAGCGGCGGTATTCTTTCAACGGGCAACTATCCCGGCAAAGCGCGAACGATCGCCGAGCTTAAGCAAGACGCCGAAAAGGCGTTTTCGTTGATTCCCGGAAAATTGCGATTTAATTTGCACGCGATTTATCTTGACAACGGAGGTAAAAAAGTCGATCGCGACGAAATCGACGTCGAACATTTCCAAACGTGGATCGATTGGGCGAAAGCGCAAGGAATTGGACTCGACTTTAACCCGACTTTCTTTTCTCATCCGAAAGCCGCCGACGGATTGACGCTTTCGCATCCGAAAAAAGAAATTCGCGATTTCTGGATTCGACACGATATCCAATGCCGTAAGATTGCCAACGCGTTTGGAGAACAACTCGGAACGACGAGCGTCGTTAATCACTGGACGCCGGACGGAATTAAAGACACTCCGGTCGATCGTCTCGCGCCGCGTCAACGTCTGGCGGATTCTTACGACCAAATCTTTGCCGCCGCCAAGTATGATAAGAAAAACATTCGCGACGGCGTCGAGAGCAAATTGTTCGGCATTGGCGCCGAAAGCTATACGGTCGGCAGTCATGAATGGTGCATGGGATACGCGATTAAGAACAACCTTATCGCCACGCTTGACGCCGGGCACTTCCACACCGGCGAGTGCATTTCCGACAAACTGACGTCGATCTCGATGTTTACCGAAAAATTGTTGCTTCACGTTTCGCGCGGCGTTCGTTGGGATTCCGACCACGTCGTCGTCTGGAACGACCAAATGCGTGCGATCGCCGAAGAGTTGGTTCGCAACAACCTGCTTGACAAGACGTATATCGCGCTCGATTTCTTCGACGGGTCGATCAATCGTATCGCCGCGTGGACGATCGGAACGCGCGCCGCGACGAAGGCTTTGCTTTGCGCCGCTTGCGAGCCGACGGAAGCGTTGCGTCAGTTGGAACTCGAATTCAACTATACGAAGCGCTTGGCGATGTTGGAAGAGATGAAATCCGCGCCGTTTGCCGCCGTTTGGGATTATTACTGCGAAAAGAACGGCGTTCCCGTCGGCGAAAAATGGATCGCCGAATGCGAGGCTTATGAAAAGAACGTCCTTGCCGCGCGGAGCTAAAGCAAAATCTATGCGCGTTGAATCGTAACGCGCGCATCAAAAAACCACGGTCTTGTCTTGATCGGACGGGATCGTCGTTTTTTTTGACGCGCGCGCTGAAACGACGACTGTTTTCTATTTAGAAACGACGCTTGGGCTCGCGTTTAGCGATATTATTGAAGCGACGAGCGATTCGATTGTCGCTTGTTCCGCGACGGAGTCGGCTTTGATTCCGCAAGATTCAAGCGCCGAGGCGGTAAGCGGACTGAGCGCGATCCAGCGCGTTTTTTTCGTCAAGTCGCCAAACATTCGCGCGATCGATTTTGCCGTCGCGGAACTCATAACCGTCGCAAAGTCGATTTTTCCTTCGCGCAACGCGTTTACGACGTCGGCGTTGGGCGTCGTCGCGTCGACGCTTTGATACGCTTCGACCTCGCGAACGCGCGCGCCTCGCGAAGTCAGTTCTTCCGATATAACTTTGCGTCCTCGATTGGCGCGAAACGAAAGAAAACGAACGCCTCGCATATTGGGCAAACACTCGGTCAACGCGTCTATTAGTCCTTCGGCGTCGTAACGTTTGGGCTCTAACGAAATTGACAGACCGAATTCTTGCGCGACTTTCGTCGTACTCGCTCCGACCGTCGCAAGACGAACGTTTTTTTGAGCGAAGTATTCGGAAACGTCCTTAAAAGACTCGGAGGAAGACAAACGTAGCTTTTCGACTATTCTTTCGACGATAAATCGAACGCCGTTCGCGCTGGAAAATAACGCCCAATCGACCTCTTGATTGTCGATCGCGCGTAAAGCGTCGTCGACGTCGTCCCAATTCTTTGGCGGCGTTATGGTAATCGCGGGCTGAACGAGCGTTTTGGCGCCTTCCTTTTCCAACAGAAATTGCAACTCTTGCGCTTGGTCGCGCGGACGCGTGACAAGAATCGTTCGATTAAAAAGTCCGTTTGCCATTTTATATCTTCTATTTTTAAGTTCGGCGCATACAGAAAGACGTTTACGACGTCAGACGCCATAATTCTATCAGAAACTCGTTTGTCGACAATCCTTTGAAAATTAAGCTCTATTTTTCTTCTTCTTCAATATTTCGCGCTATTTCTCGGAAACCGTCTTGACTTTTATTATGAAAATTTTCACAATAGAAGCGGGAGTTGGGCAAGGGCGTCCAAAGACTCCGTAAAAACGATCGTTTAGTTCTCGTTTGAACGCGATCGCCGTTGCGACTTGTCGACTAGAAGTCGGCGTTATTCATTGAAAAAGGATTAGTATGAAGCGTTCGTTCAACTTGTCTCTTCTTGGCGCGCTGATTGTTTTGACGTTGGCGCTAGGTTGCGGACAGACCAAAAGCGACCGCAACGACGTCGAGCGTCCCGTAGCGACGGGCGGCGGCGTTGTGCAGACGCAAGAAAAACTGCGCGTTTCAACGGACGACTTGGAAGATTCGACGATAGACGTCAAAGATTTAAACGCGCCCGAAGGCGTCGTCGACTCCTTTTTTGCGGCGTTCTTTAGCGGCGACGACGACGCGGCGTTTCAGTTTTTGACCTCAAAAGCGCAAAACGCTAAACGAGGAACTTTCTTGACGCAAGAAAGCGATCGCGTTAGTTGGAGAATTCTCGGCAAGACGAAGCCCGACGAAGGGAGCGTCAAAGTTTTAGTCGAACTTGAAGACTATGACGACGGCGGCGAGTTTCAGACGGATCTGTTGACGTTTCTTTTGACGTTGGACGATTCCAAGTGGCGAATAGCTCGATTTGGAATTGGGGATATTGAGGTCGATTTCGAAGAACAAGCGTCTAGTAGCGCACCCGTTGTTCGCGCCGCTGGAACGGTGATCAGCGAGACGCGCTGACATACGCTTGTGGGATTTGGACTTTTCTAACTTTTTTGCCTAACGTAACGAGCCTTTGAAAATTTCAAAGGCGCCGAGTGGTATCCGAACGTTTCTTTTTGGTATCTTAGCGTCGACGTCTTGCGCCCCTTTTGTTTGAAAAAAGGAGAACCGATTATATGATACGAAATTTAGACGATTTTGTCTGTGAGTTCGAGAAAATCAAAAAAATGGGTTGGATTCAGACTCATAGAAAAGGATCAACCGGGATTGGAAAGACGCTTGAAGACTTACTTGGAATTGAGGAAAATAATCGACAAGAACCTGATTTTGGCGAGTATGAGTTAAAGTCTTGTCGTATTGAAGCTACTTCAATGACGACTATTCTAACGAAAGCTCCAAAACCGCCAAAAGTCAACGCTTATCTTAAGGATAAATACGGTTACGTAAGCGACGAATATCCGATAAAAAATAAAGTCTTGCATACGACTTTATGGTCAAATCGTTTCACTGAAATCGCCAACACGGGCGCCGCTTTACGCGTTGCTTGTGAAAACCACGCTATTTATATCGAATCGCGCGAGGGACGCGAGAACGCATACTGGAGTGAAGAAGATATTCGAGCGTCCTTTAAATCAAAGTACAAAACCAATAAACTGATACTTGTCAAGGCTCATTCGCAAGGGACTGGCGTGGAAGAAACGTTTCAGTTTGTTGAAGCGCATCTACTCCAAGGAATCAATAGCGAAAAAATCGTCGATCTTGTTCAACGCGGAGTTATATGCGTCGACGTCCGAATAGGTATGTACAAAGACGGGAGAATGCACGATCACGGGACGGGATTTCGTATTTTCGACCGTAATTATCACGAACTCTTCGACAGCGATGAACGAATTTGTTAATCAACATAGTCAAAAAGACAAGTTCGTCGATTGGTTCTTTTCACTTGACTATTGACTTTTGTCTTGCAAAGAGCTAGGACGTCTTTTTGCTTGATTTCCACAGTGCAGATTGTGTCGTTATGCCATCCGCCGTGCGGGACGATTAATACTCTAGTTATGTCAAACCCGTACTTAATACCGACGCCCCCGGAATTCCAGCCGAAGGTAATAACTTTTCCTCCGTGTTTTACGATTCTGGAAATTTCTTTTTTGTGGTTGCTCCAAAAGGACGCCTGAGTAGTCTGCCAGTTGACTTCATATCCAAAATTATGATAACACTCGGCTACTTGGCGTGGCGAGTAAGGGGGATCGTACAAAACCCCGTCGACCGATTCGGCGTCGAAAAGTTTAAGAAAGTCAAGGGCGTCAAGACAGTAATCGGTTCCGTATTCAGGATTGAGATCGTTCGTAACTTTTGCAAGTTTATTTCGATTGGCAAAAGGATCGATCCACAAACCGTCGTCGATTTCCTCGAGTATGAGTTTTCGAATTGGCTTGACTTCGAACGTGTTGGAATTGGGCATTGCCCAAACCCGTTCGAGGCGTATCGTCTTATTCTTCATCTTTGACGCTTTCTTTCGTGTTCTGACGTTCTTTTTTTTGTTGCGCAAGAAAGGTTTCGACGGCTTGGCGAATAACCCAACTAATCGATGCTTTTTTTTCACGCGCTATTTCCACAAGTTTTTCATAATCGTCTCGTGGAATCGACGTCGACGTTCTAACATAATCGTATTTAAACATAATTTCTCCTAGTTTTGTTTTATTTTACATAAAAATGGTGTAGCGTCAAGTCCAAACAAACAATTTTTACAGTTGCGCGTCTAATTTGTTTTGGATTGTTCAGCAGTCAAAAAAGGGAAAGTTTAAAATTCAAGTAGCTACGTTTGGCAAAAGATTGAATCGATACGTTTCTGTGATCAACCCAAAAATAAAAAGCCGACTTCCTATGGGAAATCGGCTTTCTTCATTTACGATCAACAATCAAAAGACCGTCTAAAAATCAGTCCCACCACCACGCGCTGGAATCGTTGTTTTCCGCTTTCGCGCGTTTTTCTTCCACGGCGCCTTTGTCGTCGTATTTAATATGTTGGGCGTCCAACGCCGTTTGCGGCTCGATAGAGACGCCGCCGCCGGTCGGATAGGAAACGAGGTTCGCGCTACGACGAACGGTGTTGACCGCAGTTTGCGCGAATTGAACTTCGCTCAAATTTTCCGTCTGATATTGCGCTTCGTCGGCAAAGAAATCGGGCGTCCAATTAACTTTGGCATAGACGTTTTCTTTTTGCAAGAAAGCGGCGACGATCGTCATATCGATCAAATTGCGCAAATTCGCGTAGACGGGAACTTCGTCCGCGATCTTTTCGAACTTAGCCGTAAAGCTCTTGGCGTAGGCGCGCGTGGCGGGATTGCCCTTGCCCTTGTTTGCGGAACGTTTGCCGTCGGCGGAAACAAGCTCGTCTTCGCCAAGCAAATTGACGCCGTTTCCAACGAGTTGCATAGCGTCTCCGGCTTCCGTCTCGACGACGCAATCGTAATTCGGTTGGAAATACCAACGAACCAGCGCGTTGGAAGCGGCGTTGCGAGGATTGGACTTATCGACGTAGGTCGTCAATTTAACGGGCGCTTCTTCAAGTCCGATTCCGATTAGCTTCATACGATAGTCGGCGGCGACCAAAGTTGCCGCGAAGTTAGTTTTCGGCGAGACGCCCCAAATCGTAACGTTTTGGAGTCCGAGAGCGTCGCGAATACCAGACGCGTATTCGACGCAAGACGCGTCGTCGGCGACGTTCGGGCGAGCCGCGCTATTAAGGTAGGCTTGCATCGAGCGCAACCCTTCTTCGGACGGGTCGATCGAACAACCGACTAACGAAGCGCCTTTCCCGCCCGCAGGATAAGCGCGCAAGGCGACGACAAGGTCTTCAAGTTTCAGCGTGGGACGTTCGCTTTTAACGCCCACGGTAGCGCCTTCCGCTCCAATTTTCCAACCTTCGGCAGGACCGGCGATAACGACGTCGCCCGACTCGGGATAAACGAAGACGTTTTCAATACGAGTCAATCCGGCAAGATTTGCCATCTCTTCGTCGACGACTCCGCCGTTGGCCTTGATTTGGGCTTCCAATCGATTCAAGGAAACTTTACGAAGTTTGCTAACGGCGCGCATCTCCGAGGGAACCGAAGCAAAAGCCGCTTCGCGCGCGGCGGCAAGGACGCCGTCGTCTTGATAGACGCGTTGCAGTACTCCGTTGGCGTCGACAACAACGCCCGACCCCCCGTAATTTCCGCCTCCTCCGTTGTTGTTATTATTGTTGTTATTGTTATTATTATTGTTGTTATTGTTGTTATTGTTGTTTCGGTTGTTATTATTGTTATTATTATTGTTGTTGTTGCTATTATTGTTGTTATAGTTCTGTCCGTAAGCCGTCGACAGTGGAACGGTGAAGAGGACGATCAGCGCCAAAATCGCGCTTAAACGAAGAACAAAATTGCTCCGACTCATAAAAATCTCCTAAATCGACTTAGGCTTGACGGTGAAAATTTATTCCGAAGTCCGACGGCTGTCGACGCGCGCAGTCCCGCGAAAACGTCTCCTTAAACGTCGTTCCGCGTTCGCTCCAATTCGGTTCTCTCGAACGCGAAACCTACAGCGGGATAATTCGACGCCAACGGGAAAAGCCGCGAGGCGAGTTTTGAAGTCTAGAACGGCGTCTCGACGCAAAACGTTTTGGCAAAAGTCGACAATCAAATCGACGTCCGAACGCGATGCGCGCGCGAATCGGCTAGTTTCATATTCATTGTTCGTTCAATTCTTTGCGCCGAGAATTGAACGCGCGAGCAAAACGCATCGAGTCGGTCGTCGTTGTTTTACAGACGAGGGCGCGGCTTGCTCTATCCTAAGATGATAATTTGCGGCGCCCTTTTAAGCAAGTGTTAAGTTTGGAAAAAACTTCTTTTTGTTGAAAATTTTTTATAAAGATAGGATAAAATATCGATTTTAACGACCTGCTTGTTAAGAATAGCGCATCTATTGCATAACGTTTCGAAGCGTTTTTTCCTTAGCCCACGAGTGCGACCTTAGTCTCGCGTTTTTTTGCAACTCCTCGGCTTTCTTTGAAAATTCGTTCTTTTAGTTTGTTTTCTTAGACGACGTAAAGTTGACCGCTGAATTTGTCGAAAATCAAATTGTGCGTTTGTCTTTTTGAGGCGTATGCTTGTATAAAGAACTACGATTGGAAAAAATACGTCGATCAGCGGCAAACAGACCTAGAACATAAGCGACGCCCGACGAGCCGGAATATTTTATGTTTTCGTTTAGTTTAGGGCGTGATAGAAACTGGTGTGCGGTAATGTCAAACAAACGTTTTGCGATTCGAACGACGACGCGCGTGTTGATTAGCGCGTTGTTTGTCGGCGTCTTTGTTGCAACAAACGCCTATGCGTCGATTGAACTAAACAAACGCGACGTCTTAAAGTCAATATTCTCATTGACGACGAACGCGGTGGCGACGGCTTTTACGACGGCGGACGTTGTTGACGCGGCGCGCGTCGGTCGGATTGACGAGCGTCAGATTGATGAGCGTTCGTTTGATCTTGTTTTGTACGCGCCCGAACCGCAAGGCGCTCCCGTAAGACCGTTGCGCGAGCCCGTTTCTGTTTTAGGACGAGTGTCGCAGATCGTTTTTCCAGAATTAGGAAATCGAGAGTCGGGGGAGAAATTCAACGGTCGAAACGTTCCGCGAGGACGCGCGACGGTTCTTGACAAACAAAATCCCGCCAAACAAAATCCAGAAAGTCAAAAAAAACCTCCTTTTTTTGACGCCTCTGATTTAGAAACGTCGAAATATTCGCAACAAGCGGAACCCGACGCTCGGACTGAAAACGACGTAAACGAGCCTTCTTTAGAAGAAAAAGAAAGCGCAGACGCCGAGCCGGATTCTCAGAACAAAGAAGAAAAGAACGATTCTGACATCGGTAATCCAGATGAAGACGCGACAATAGAAACGATCGACGATACTTTGACGCTTTCCGACGGTTCCGAGGCGACTCCGCAAGACGATATTGTCGTCGACGTCGTGGTTGAACCAGAAAATAACGAGGGAGATTCCTTAGAAGGCGTCGCCACTTCCGGCAAAGACGTTCCCGACGCGCCCGTCGATTTAGGAAATATTGCAAAAAACCCGGTCGAAGGCGAATCGACGACGGACGCAAACGCGACTTCTAACGCGTCCGACGGTTCGACCGCCGACGTCGACGCGAGCGCGAAAGAAGAAACGAGCGTCGCGATCGAAGAACCGCGCGTCGTTAAAAGAACGCTGGGATACGAAAACGCCGAAGGCGCCGTTCGCGATATGATCGATGACGTTGTTAAGACGTTGAATTCGCGAAACGGTTATTCCGCTTATCGACAATGGCAGTCGTACAACGCGCAGATTCGCAAGCGCACAAGCGGTCTGAACACCGGCAACGAACTTAACGGCTTATGCCGACTGAAGTGGTACGACGACTTGTATTCTGATCCTTTGGCGTCGGTTGGCAAAGCGGAACGAGCGTCGCGCGTCTTGGCGCAGAATTTTATCGGCGATACCAACGGCGTGTTAAGCGGCGTTTACGGCGCGCGACAATTAATGTCGAATCTACAGCCGCGAACCGAACGAATGCAGATTAAAACCGCCGCGACCGCCGACGAAGCGTTGGATTTGCTTAAAGCGACTTTGATAGAAGCAAAATCGGCGCACGCCAAAGCGTTGGCTACCTTGAACGACAAAGAAAAGGGAACGGTCGCGACGTCCTCTTATAAAATTCTTACCGATCAAGTCAATCGTGGTCATACCACGCCCGAACAGTATCATAGTCAAGCGAGAAATTTAATAGCGACTATGGATAAAATCAACAAGACGGCGTTGTACGAATCGGGCGAGCAACTGCTTGCGTTCCTTGATCCGCAAACGCTCGCCGCGCTCGCTAAAATCGATTTTGACAAGTTGGAAAAAGTAACCTACGTCGACGGTCAACAAGTCGGCATAGTCCGAACCGAGGCTGGCGATATCTTGATCGGCGGTCGTGAGAACAATACTTGGAACCTTGATTCTTCCAAATATCGCGACGTCTGTTGCGTGGTCGATCTTGGCGGTTCCGACAAATATTTGGAGGGCGACGTCAATATCGATCGACCTTTGTTGTTTGTGATCGATTTAGGAAAAGACTCCGACGTTTACGACGGACGTAAGCCCGGTATTCAAGGCGGCGCGGTTCTCGGCGTTTCCGTTTGGTTTGACGAAGGCGGCGACGATTTCTATCGAGCGCGCGATATTGCCCAAGGAAGCGCGGTCGGCGGCTTTGGCGCCTTGATCGACTCCGAAGGAAACGATCGTTATTTGGGATTCCGACGCGTGCAAGGCGCCGCGCTTTGCGGGTTTGGACTCTTGCTCGATCGCAACGGAAACGACGATTATCGCGCGGCGTTGCTGGCGCAAGGTTTTGGAGCGCCCGGCGGTTTTGGCGTCTTAGTCGACGGCGACGGCTCCGATCATTACTACGTCGGCGGATATTTCTTTGATTCCTATCCGGAACATCCCGGCTACGACGGCTGGGGACAAGGCGTCGGCGCGGGTATTCGTCGCGTCGCTTGCGGAGGCATTGGCGCGCTCTTGGATTGCGGAGGAAACGACGCTTACGAATTCGACTATTTCGGACACGGCGGCGGATACTGGATGGGAATCGGATTAGCGCGAGATTTTGGCGGAAACGATTTCCGTTACGCGGCGACTTCGACAAGATACGACGGCTCGCGACGAACGGAAGGACGTTGGCAACGCTTTAGTTGCGGGTTTGGTTGTCATTACGCTTGCGGATACCTCTTTGACGACGAAGGCGACGACGCCTACGGCGGCACGATTATGGGCGTCGGCATGGGGTGGGACTTAGGCGCGGGCTTCCTTGTCGATTTTACCGGCGACGATTATTTCGGCGCGACTCGAGGTCGAACGCAGGGCAACGGCTCGCAAGGCAGTATTGGCGCGATTCTGAATTATCGAGGAAACGACCGATATTTCGGAACGGGGCAAGGCTGGGCGGATTCCGATTTCTCCTACCATGCGCAAATGAATTGCGGTTCGAACTTCAGCTTTGTCGTCGATCACGGCGGAAAAGACGTTTACGGGTGCGGAGCCAAGAACAACGAATTTAAGCAACGCGGAAGAAACACCGGATTTATTTTGGATCGACCCGCGCCGGACGAGGAAAAAGCCTCGAAAGAGCAGGGAAACGCGAATCAGACGCAGGGACGAAACGGCGGACAAAATCGTCAGGCGACGCCTGAAGACGAACGAGCGAAACGCGTTCAAGATTTGATGAACGGAGGTATGCCCGCTAAAGAAACGATTATTAAAACGCAAGCGGCGGCTCCGCCTCAATACGATACGAACGTGCATACGTCCTCGAACGGCGTCAACGCGTTCAATCCGCAAATCGACGGAGGCGGATTCTTTGGACCGGGCTTGTTCCGGCGCTCGTGGGGCAACTAGCTTTTAATATGCGGCGACGAACGTTTTTTAGCGTTCGTCGTTCTTTTTTTGAATAGGTTCGACGCAAGTTAGAAAGCGTTTTATTTATGATCGAGCGATTTGTCGACGTTGCCGATTACGTTTCGCCTTCAAAATTAACCGATTTCGTGATTAATCCCTACGTCGGCTGTCCGCACGCTTGCAGGTACTGTTACGCTTGTTTTATGAAGCGTTTTACCAATCATTTGGAGCCGTGGGGCGATTTTCTCGACGTTAAGCGCTGTTCCAAGCCGCTCGGCGTCGAACGTTTGTCGGGCAAGTCCGTCTTTATGTCGTCCGTTACGGATCCGTACAATCCGGCTGAAGCGCGTTACGGCGTCACGCGTCGAATTTTAGAAGAATTGGCGCCGATCGATTGCGAATTAACGATTACGACAAAGTCGAATCTTATTTTGCGCGATCTCGATTTGCTCGTCGAAAGAAACGATCGTTTTTCGCAAGAATCGCAAGACGAAGTCTTGCGAGAGCGTTCTTTGATAAGCGACGAAACGCGGAATTTGACGCTTCCGCGTCCAAAATTGCGCGTCGTCGCTTCGATCAACACTTTAGACGAAGATTTTCGCGCCGATATGGACGCCGCGTCCCCTATTTCCGCGCGACTTGACGTCTTAAAAACGTGCAAAGAACGCGGAATTACAAACGCCTTGTTTATGTCCCCTATCTTTCCTTTCGTAACGGACGTTTGGGCGATTATCGAACGCGCTAAAAGTTTTGTCGACCAGATTTGGTTTGAAAATCTCAATCTTAGACCGGGTTACAAAGAGGATATTTTAGCTTATATTCGCGCGCGATTTCCGCAATTTTACACCGATTATCTCGATATTTATCGGCGAGGCGACCACTCTTATTGGGACGTTCTCAGAGAACAAATTATCGACTTTTGCGAAAAAAACGGCGTTTCTTACGAAATTTTCTTTCATTAGATCGCGCCGTAAGGCGCGCGCGATAAGCCGATCGTCTTTAAAAAAGCTGACGACGCCTCCGAAAACGCGTTCGGTAAGCCGCCGCATATAATGCGGCGGTTGACGTAGATTTATCGTAAGCGTTCACGGAAAAACGACGCGTAAGAACCGCCGCGTAGCGGCGCGCGACAAGCCGCCCGTCGACGACGGGCGAATCGGCGGTTCGCTTGACGTTGCGCAAACGATTTTTTGTTTTTTACAGTCGACGCGTCGTCTGAAAGTTCGTATGTTTTTCGCAGAACCTTCAAACGCTAATTCTTCCGATAAACTCGGTTCTCCGTAAACGGGAGTTTGGGGATTTGTCGGATAATTTCGCTTTGATAACGGACGCGTTTTCGGCGGCGCCGTCGGTTCGAAGCAAACCTTGGTCAGTATATTGCGTGAACGATTACGATTTACCGAAAAATGATTGATTTCAGATTCAAAAAAGAACATTCGCGCTTGCGTTTGATCCGGCGTTTTATTGCTCAAACTCAACCGCCGCATTAAATGCGGCGGCTTACCGCGCGCGTTTTCCGTGAACGCTTACCTTTTTTCTTATAGAATAACCCGCGCGTTGCGACGTTTTGTCGATAAGCGTTGAAAAAACAGATACAATCACGGCGGGTGATTGTATTTTTTTTTTCTTCTTATAGAATAACACGCGCGCTTGGTCTATACTCCGTACGCTACGCCGTTTTGGTAAGCGTATCGGTCTTTTCGCATCTTTTGTTCCGTACTCCGCGCGCTACGACGTTTTGTCGAATCGTCGATTTCGTCGTAATAAAATAAGAAACGCTTTTTAACGTAGAGGACGTTAAACGCAAGGCGTTTAATTTTCAATAGAATAGATTTGTCGACCTTTTGGCGTCGTTTTTAGTTTTTATGCGAATAAGAACGACGACGGGCGATTCTTTGCGCGCAAACGCGAGACCGTCGGAACGCTCGACAAAGCCGCAGCATTTAAAGGAACGCTATGTTTAGACATACTAAGAAGTCGCGCCGATCCGCCGAGGCGCGCGCCTTGAAATTGAGACTGGAATCGCTTGAAGAACGACAATTATTGACCGCCGTCGGGTGGGAAGCCGTCGCAACAAACGAACAAGTTTGCTACGGACCAGAATTTCGCGCTAGCGCCGAACGTTGCGAGGCGACGATCGACTTGCTCGCTACAACCGGCGTAGATTTCGCCGCTGAAGAATACGCCGCTATTCGCGCCGCGTATCCCGCGCTTGGACTCAAGGAAAACTTCGCCGACGTCAACGTGATTGAAATCGACTCGACGAACATAGGGGTCGTCGCGCTCAAAAAGGCGATCGAAGTAGCCAGAACGACCGACAAAGACGATTTGATCGTCGTTCGCACGACCGAGGTTGCAAACACGATCGAATATTCCACTGCGGAAGACCAAATCGTCTTCAATATCGACTCGTCGGCATACGGCGCGGTAAATATCGTCGCGCTTGGAACTCAACCGCTGACCATTAACGCCTATGGGAGTTCGGGCGTTATCAATATTGAGGTTGGAAACGTTGGATTGGCAAATCTGTTTATAACGGGGGGATTTGCGACCGAGGGTTACGGCGGCGGCGTTTACGTTGGTTCCGAATCCGTTTTGGTAGCGACGAACTCGACGATCTCCGGCAATGAAGCATACGTCGACTTCGGATGCGACTGCAACAGCTACGGCGGCGGCGTTTACGTTGGCGAAGGCGCAACTTTCACGTCGACGAACTCGAAGATCGTCTACAATGAAGCATTCCATATGGGCGAAGGCGACAGCTACGGCGGCGGCGTTTATGTTGGCAAAGGCGCAACTTTCACGTCGACGAACTCGACGATCGTCGGCAATAAAGCATACGTCAGCTACGAAGGCGACTGCTACGGCGGCGGCGTTTACGTTGGCGAAGGCGCAACTTTCACGTCGACGAACTCGACGATCGCCGGTAATTTAGTATACGTCGAACTCGATGGCAACGGCTACGGCGGCGGCGTTGAAAACAGTGGAACTTTTAACGCGACAAACACGATTTTGTGTTCGAACTTTGGCGATGATCTTGACGGCGACGTTTCCTCCGATGAGAACAATCTCATTGGCGCCGATCCTTCGTTCGTATGCGCGCCCGAATTTTCTTGGGATGGCTACTTGCTGAACGCCAATTCTCTCGATCTTCGTTTGAACTTCGATTCGTCCGCGATCGACCAAGGCGACGATCAAAGCGCTTACGACGCAGGGTTGACCGTCGATTCGACCGATATGGTCGGCGAGTCGCGTTTCGCTGGCCACGCGATCGACATTGGCTCCTACGAGTACCACGTCCCGTTGACGAGCGTTGTAATAAGCGGCGGCGTCAACGTTGGAGAAACGTTGAGCGCCAAGGCTTATTCGGAGTCCGAAGAAGTCGAGTCCGCGACTTACGTTTGGGCGCTCGACGGAAACGAGATAAGTAGCGATTACGTCGTTTCAATTTTCGACGTCGGCAGGACGTTGACGGTTAAGGCGACGGGAACAGGCGATTACGCCGGAACTGTTGAAAAATCAGAAGAGATTTTGTCGCCGTCCAAAGTCGTTATTGCTCCGACTCCTGAAAATCTTGTCCGAGCGATCGACGTCTTGTTGGACGGTGGAACAATTAAGTTTACGCGAGGCGACGACCCGCAAACGATATACGTTGAATCGCCTTTTTTAATTGGAGATAAATCGCTTACGATAGACGGAACCGGGGCGAACGTCATATTTGACGGTCGAAACGTTGCGCCTGTGGAGTCCGCGCCGCTCCGCACGTCGGGCGACGATTACGACGGCGAAGGAACGCATAGGCTTTTCGAAGTCGAAGGCGCTTTGAATCTGACCAACGTAACGATTCAAAACGGTTCCGCCGATTACGGCGGCGCGATTAAAAACGCCGGAACTTTGATGCTTGACGGCGTAACGTTCCAAAACAACGAAGCGACGAAAAGCGGGGGCGCGATCTTCAACGACGTCGGCGCGACGCTGACGATTACCGACGGGTATTTTTCGAATAATAACGCTGAGAACGGCGGCGTGATCGCTAATTACGGAACGATGGAAATTGGGGGCGACTACAATAAGTTGCAGATTGAGGAGAATACCGCAGGTGAATACGGCGGAGCGATCTTCAACGGAGAGAACGCGACGCTGAAGATTAGTTGCGGGGATTTTTCGAACAATAACGCTGAGAACGGCGGCGTGATTGCTAATTATGGAATGTTGGAAATTGGGGAAGACTACGATACGTTGCAGATTGAGTGGAATACCGCAAGTGAATACGGCGGAGCGATCTTCAACGGAAAGAACGCGACGCTGAAGATTAGTTACGGGGATTTTTCGAACAATAGAGCTTATAACGGCGGCGCGATCGCTAATTACGGAACGCTGGAAATTTCGGGGGACTATAATACGTTGTGGATTGAGGAGAATACCGCAAGTGAATACGGCGGCGCTATCTTCAACGCCGCGACGCTGGATATTAGCGGCGGGATTTTTTCGAACAATAGAGCTTATTACAACGGCGTGATCTTCAACGAAAAGGGCGCGACGTTGACGATTAGCGGCGGGGATTTTTCGTACAATAGCGCTGATAACGGCGGCGTGATCTTCAACGAAGAGGGCGCGACGTTGACGATTAGCGGCGGGAAATTTTCGAACAATAGAGCTTATGACGGCGGCGTGATCGCTAATCGCGGAACGATGGAAATATCGGGGGACTATGATACGTTGCGGATTGAGGAGAATACCGCAAGTCATAACGGCGGCGTGATCTTCAACGAAGAGGGCGCGACGTTGACGATTAGCGGCGGGAATTTTTTGAACAATAGCGCTGCTCATAACGGCGGCGCGATCTTCAACGATATTGACGCGACGTTGACGATTAGCGGCGGGAATTTTTCGAACAATAGAGCCGATGAGAACGGCGGCGTGATTGCTAATCGCGGAACGATGAAAATATCGGGGGACTATGATACGTTGCGGATTGAACAGAATACCGCAAATATAACCGGCGGCGCGGTCTCTAACGAAGCTGGCGCGACGTTGACGATTAGCGGCGGGGATTTTTCGAACAATAGAGCTGATAACGGCGGCGCGGTCTCTAACGAAGATGGCGCGACGTTGACGATTAGCGGCGGGGATTTTTCGAACAATAGAGCTGATAACGGCGGCGTGATCTTCAACGCCGCGTCGCTAGATATTAGCGGCGGGGATTTTTCGAACAATAGCGCTGAGAACGGCGGCGTGATCTTCAACGCCGCGTGGCTAGATATTAGCGGCGGGGATTTTTCGAACAATAGAGCTGATAACGGCGGCGTGGTCTTCAACGCCGCGTGGCTAGATATTAGCGGCGGGGATTTTTCGAAAAATAGAGCTGAGAACGGCGGCGCGATCTTCAACGATTTTGGCGCGACGCAGGCGATCGTCGGCGGGAATTTTTCGAAAAATAATTCGACGAAAAACGGGGGCGCGATCTTCAACGATTTTGGCGCGACGCAGGCGATCGTCGGCGGGGCGTTCAGGAAAAACTCGGCAAATAACGGCGGCGCGTTCGCTAATTATGGCATAACGGAGATTTCGGGCGAAACGACGATTTCGGAAAACAGCGCTAATCGTTTTGGCGGCGCGTATTTTGGTTGTGGCGAATTGACCGTCGGCGGTAATACGTCCTTTATGTTGGACGGCGTCGGTGAAACGTCCTTCGAATTGAACGTCGCCGGTCTCAAGGGCGGCGCGATCTACAACGACGTCAAAAAGTCTGACGGCGAAAATCCTATCTTCGGAGTCGTTACGATTAACGGCGACGTTAGTTTCGTCGGCAATACCGCAGGCGAACGCGGCGGCGCGATCCAGACGTATTCGACGTTTAGCATCGGAGGAACGGCGACTTTTAGCGGCAATCAAGCTAACGGTGAAATTTACGAAAGATACGGCGGCGCTATCGACGTCGGCGAAGGCGGTAGCGCGACGCTTTCCGGCTCTTTGACGTTTGACAAGAATGCGGCGGATTTTGGCGGCGCGATCTTCTCGGTTAATAATCTGACGTTCGACGCCGACGGCGATTATACGTTTAAAGAAAACGTCGCCGACGGATCTGGCGGCGCGATCGACGCTCTCGCCGGAACGTTGACGCTTGGCGGATCGTTTACGTTTACCTCGAACAAGGCGAACGGAACCTACGACGACGCCTCGGAAGATTGTTGGGATAAAACCGGACTTGGCGGCGCGCTGGCGATCGCTACGTCGGCGGAAAATACGACCGTCGACGGCGCGAAATTTGTTTGGAGCGGTAATTTCGCAGAAAACGGATATGGAAATTGCGTCGCTTTCAAGAACGACTGCGGAATAAGCGCCGAAACGTTTGGTCTTGAAGACGCCGCCGACTACGTGATGTTTGACGAGTTAGTCGAGAACGTCAATTCGTTACAGTCGTTGCTTCCGAGGTCAATTTCGCCGAACGCGGTCGAGGCGACGATTATGATCGAGGGCGTCAAGACGACGTTCGGCGCCGAAGGCGTAACGCCTCAACAACTTGGACTTGGAGTCGGAACTTACGAAGCGTTGGTTCAATACGTCGACGCGACCGGCGGGACGAGCGCGTCTTACGTTCTCAAATTGACGGTCGTTCCGGGCGCATCGGTCGAAGTTGGCGAAACGTCGATCGCCGACGGGCGCGGCGTCAAGTTCGACTTCAACTTGACGAAGGCGGACGGCGGCGCGGTGTCCGTTTGGGAAATTTCGTGGGGCGACGGCTCGACGACCCGGTCGGAAAATTTGTCGGAGTCTTGGCTTGCGGCGCATTATTACGCGCAAGACGGAACGTTCGACGTTTCGTTGAAAGTCGTCTATCTCGACGGAACGAGCGAGACGTTCGAAGCGTTTTCGACGCAAAAGATCGGCGCGTCCGTCGCGAAGACGGAGGCTCTTTCGGCTGTCTTCGCGCACGTCGATGACCTATTTGAAGACGCGTTCGTCGAAATTGAGAATCTGAACGTTTACGGACCGGCGTTCCTGCGTTAATTTTCAAGAATAGCGATCATAAGACATAGAAATAGAATTTAGAGGTAAATAATGAACGAACGACATATTCAAACCGCCGACGCGCGCGAGTCGTATTGCGCGCCGAATTACGACGTCTTTCTCTTTGAATCGTCCGACTTGATCTTGGCGAGCGGTGATACTCCTCCTACTGTTGCCAAGGGCTTCCTCGGCGTCGCGAGCGCCGATATGAGTTCCATTGATCCTGAGATGGACTGGTAATTCGCGATTATTCGTGGAATATTTCGAACGAATCCGCGCGTCAACGATGCGCGGATACGTTCGGCACGAGAAAACTTGTTTAAAAACAACGCCTAAACTTAGGAAGTAAGAAATCCGTCAAGCGCTTGCGTTTCTCTGTACGCGACGCTTTTGGGTAATTCAAGGAATCCGCGTATCGTTGATACGCGGCTTTCCATCGATACGCGGATTTCTGTGAACGCTTACTAAATCTTTTGCTCGCTCAATCTTAGCGAGTTGCGTTCGTTGTTTCGTCGTTTTCCGTCCTTTACGACGGTTGGGCGTCGTCGATTCTCAAATTAGCGTTTTTTTAAGTTTAATTTGCGCGCGTTTGACTTCTTTTGTCGTAAAATCGCGACAAGTCTAATAATTGCGACTTGCTAAACGATAGCGTTGTTGAAGCGCGTTCGTACAAAACGTTCTTTCCCTTACTTTCTTTACGCGCGACGCCGCCGGGCGCCCCTTAAAAAAAAGCGCCCGCCTATTATAATTAATATGCGCGGTCGTATCGCGCCGACGTCGCGCGTTGATTGCGCGTTGAGATTGTAATCGAGAAGGCAAGAGCGAAGGAGAAGGCTCAAAATGAAATGGTCGCAAACGCTGATTCCGACGATGAAAGAAACTCCGAACGGAGCGGAGATTCCTAGTCATATTTTAATGCTTCGAGCGGGTATGATTTCTCAAGTGATGGCTGGCGCCTACGCGTATTTGCCCCTTGGCTGGCGCTCGTTGCATAAGGCGACGAACATTGTTCGCGACGAAATGAACAAGGCGGGCGGAGTCGAACTCTTTATGACGGCGCTTTGTCCCCAATCTCTTTACGAACAAACGAACCGCGTCGAAGCGTTTGGGAACGTCCTCATTAAATCGACGCTCGTTCGCGGCGGAACGAAAACGCCGGTCGTTTTCTGCCCGACGCACGAGGAAGAAATTACGAGCATCGTTTCGCAGTACGTTTCGAGTTATCGCCAGTTGCCTTTGTTGCTCTATCAAATCCAAACGAAATTCCGCAACGAAGAACGTCCGAAGTTCGGCGTTTTGCGCACCAGCGAATTTCTGATGAAAGACGCGTACAGTTTCCACACGGATATTGAGACGCTCAACGCGACGTATAAAAAAATGTACGACGCTTATTGCAAGATTTTCACGCGTTGCGGGCTTCCTTATTTGCCCGTCGAAGCGGAATCTGGACCGATCGGCGGCGACGCGTCGCACGAATTTATGATTCCGTCTCCCAACGGCGAAGACGACGTCGTGTATTGTCCGAAATGCCAATACGCCGCGAATGTTGAAAAAGCGGAGATCGGCGAAACGGAACACGTCAAGCCGACCGACGTCGCAGAAAAGCCGATCGCCGAATTGGACACGCCGGGCGCGCATACGATCGAGCAAGTTTGCGCGTTCTTGAAAGCGAAGCCGCGCAAGGTCGTTAAGACGTTGATTTACGACGTCGACGGCGAGCCCGTCGCGGTTCTTGTACGCGGCGATTGCGACGTCAACGAAAACAAGTTGCGTCGTTTGCTTAACGCGAGCAAGGTCGAACTTGCCGACGAAGCGACGATCGAACGCGTAACGGGCGCGCCCGTCGGTTTCGCCGGCCCTGTCGGCTTAAAAGAAGGCGTCAAAATTATCGCCGATCCGACGATCAAAGAAATGGTCAACGTCGTCGTCGGCGCCAACAAGCCCGAGAAACATCTCGTCAACGTCAATCTTGATCGCGATTTCAAAGTCGATCTTTTCGGCGACGTTCGCAACGCGGTCGTCGGCGACGCTTGTCCTCGTTGCGGCGCGCCCTTGACGATGCAAAACGCGATCGAAGTCGGGCACGTCTTCAAATTGGGAACGAAATACACGGAAGCGTTGAACGCGAAATATTTAGACGAGTCGGGTTCGTTACAAACGATCATTATGGGCTGTTACGGAATCGGCGTAAGTCGAATTATCGCCGGTCTTGCCGAGACTAGCCATGACGATTTCGGGATTATTTGGCCGGTCGCGCTGGCGCCTTATGAAGTTTGCGTTTGTCCCGTCAAAGCGAACGACGAGGAAAGTATGGCGGCGGCGCAAAAGATCGCCGACGGACTCGAAGCGGCGGGCGTCGACGTAATTCTTGACGATCGCGACGAACGACCGGGCGTCAAATTTAAGGACGCCGACTTGATCGGGTTCCCCGTGCGAATTACGATCGGCAAGAGTTTGAAAGACGGACAAGTCGAAGTCAAGTGGCGTTGGGATTCTTCGTCGAGTCTTGTCGGGGTCGACGAAGTCGTCGAAACGCTCGTCGCGCAACTGAACGAGGAACGCGTGACGAACGCGCGATTCTACGCGGCGAAAAAAGCCTGACGAAATAAACGACCGACCTTGCGCCGTCGAGGTCGTTCCCCTTCTTTTTGAAAGAACGTTTTTCAAATTTTTGAAAATGAACAAACCGCAAATAGTCGAACTTTTCGCCGGCGCGGGCGGTATGGCTTTGGGCTTGGAAGCCGTCGGCTGCGTTCATCGCGCAATGTTGGAACTCGACGCCGACGCTTGCGCGACGTTGCGCGCTAATTGGACGCGCGACGAATCGCCGACGATTTTTGAAGGCGACGTTCGCGAGTTCGATTATCGTTTGTTACGCGAAAAGGTCGGCGCGATCGACGGGGTGGTCGGCGGACCTCCTTGTCAGCCTTTTTCGTTGGGCGGCGTGGGAAAAGGCGCGCAAGACGCGCGAAATATGTTTCCTGAAACGGCGCGCGCGATCGCGGAATTACGCCCGAAGTTTTTTCTTTTCGAAAACGTCAAGGGCTTGTTGCGCGATAGTTTTGCTCCGTATTTTGAATATGTCGTCGATTTGACGACCTGTCCTTGCATACGGCGTAAGAAAGACGAGTCGTGGCGCGAACATTGGACGCGATTACGAAACGTCGTCGCCGATCTGGAAAACGTCGATCCTTCGTCCTCGTATCGCGTCGCTTGGAAATTAGTCGACGCCGCCGACTATGGCGTTCCTCAACGTCGAAGTCGCGTTTTCATCGCGGGCGTTCGGCGGGATATTGACGTTTGCCCTTCCTTTCCGATTCCGACTCACTCGCTTGACAAGTTGCTTTGGGATCAATGGGTAAGCGAAAAATATTGGGACGAACATAAAGTCGCGACGAAGAATCGACCCGAAAAGACTTCCGACGTTCGCAAACGAGTCGAAACGTTGAAAAGAAAGTTTGGGCTGTTTTCGCCCGCGAGCGCGCGATATGCGACCGTGCGCGACGCTTTATCGGGTTTGCCCGATCCGTCCGAAAAGAACGACGCGTTAAATCACGAGTTCAGACCGGGCGCGCGTCCCTATCCCGGTCATACGGGCAGCGCTTACGACGAGCCTTCAAAAGCGCTTAAAGCCGGCGTCCACGGCGTGCCGGGCGGAGAGAATATGATCGCTTTTCCCGACGGAACTTTTCGATATTACACGACGCGCGAGGCGGCGAGAATCCAAACGTTTCCAGACTCCTACGCGTTTTGCGGGGCGCCGTCGGAGACTATGCGGCAAATTGGCAACGCCGCGCCCGTCAAATTGACGGAAACTATCGCTAAATTTTTATTAGAACAGGTAGCGTAGAAAAACAAAGGACGCTGAATTATGAAAACGACGTCGAGGTCTAATCGCCTAACAAACGCAACTGCAGTCAGGTTGCTTTTAGGGCGTTTCTTGGTAGTTTTGATTTTATTGTCGTCGTGCGTCTTAACGTCCGCGTCCTTTGCCGACGATCTTGTCGTCTTGCCGCCGACGTCGGACAAGAAAGCGGAACCGATTCCTCATTTTCCGAGTAGAATAGCGGCGTTCGTGTGGAGGTCGTGGAATTTGGCGCCGATCGACGCGATGGCGCGAACGCTGGGAACGACGCCGGAACACGTTCACCGCGTCGCCGACATATTGGGCTTGCCGGGGTATCAAGGAGCGACTTGGGATTCGGAACGCGTTTACATAACGCTTTTGCGCCGAAATTGGTCGATTCTTCCCTACGAACAGCTTTTAACGTTGTTGGAATTGACGCCTGAGGAATTGGCGAAAAAGTTGCGCGAAGACGATTTTCTTTCCGTCAAACTTGGCGCTAAGCCGTATTGCGAGCCTTTGCGCTTTGAAGAGCCGACCGCGAGCGATTGGGTGGAAATGCGACGAATCGCCCTGGAAGTTCGCGAAGTTCTTGGCGACGACTTTGAACTAATGGACGGCGAATCTCGATTTGAATTTTTGAAGGAATTTGAATCAGACGAATCAACGGAAGAGTCTTCCGACGTTCCAGAATCTACAAAATCTTCGCAATTTGAAATTTGTTATCTTCATTCGTATTTCGCGTTGTTTGGCGATCCGTTGTTGCAAGACAGTTCAAAAATATATCCGAACGGACTCTTGAAAAAACTGGCGGATAGAGGCGTCAACGGCGTTTGGTTGCACGCGCTTTTGCGCGATTTGACGCCCGCGACGGAAGATTTTCCCGAATTTGGCGAAGACTCCGAAATTCGTCGCGCGAATCTCCGCGATTTAGTCGCGCGCGCTAAAAAATACGGGATCGACGTTTATTTGTATATGAACGAGCCGCGCGCTATGCCCGCGACGTTTTTTGAAAATCACGCGGAAGAAAAGGGCGTAACGGAAGGCGCCTATTGCGCGATGTGCGCGTCGTCGCCGAAAGTTCGACGTTGGTTGAGCGATTCGCTCGCCTATCTTTTTGCGGACGTTCCGGGGCTTGGCGGAATTTTTACGATTACCGGCTCGGAAAATTTGACGAGTTGCGTTTCGCACGGCGGTCAAGCCGGTTGTCCGCGTTGTTCCAAGCGTTCCGACGTCGATTTAATCGTCGATCTTAACGCCGCGATGGAAGAGGGCGTTCACCGTTCCGCGCCCGACGCTAAAGTTATCGTTTGGGACTGGGGTTGGCGTGGACACGGGCTCGCTACGGATATTGTCAAAGCGTTGCCTAAAAACGTCTGGTTGCAGTCGGTAAGCGAATGGGCGATTCCGATTAATCGCGGCGACGTTCACGTTTCTATTGGGGAATATTCGATTTCCGTCGTCGGACCAGGACCGCGCGCCAAGGAACACTGGGCGGCGGCTAAAAGCGTCGGTTTAAAAACGATCGCGAAGTGCCAATTTAATTCGACGTGGGAAATAGCGTCGATTCCGTCCATACCCGCGCTGGAGCTTGTCGCGCGGCACGCGCAAAATCTTTCGGGCGCGGGCGTCGACGGGGTGATGGCGGGCTGGTCGCTTGGCGGTTTTCCGTCGATCAATTTAGAGGTCGTTCACGAATTCGCCGTCGATTCGAACGCGACGGTCGATTCCGTCCTCGACAAACTGGCGCGTCAATATTTTGGCGACGAAGGCAAAAAGTTAGCGCGGGACGGTTGGCGCGTCGTATCGGAAGCGTTTGAAAACTTCCCTTACGGCGGTTCGGTCGTCTACTGCGCGCCTAATCAAATCGGCGCGGCAAACTTGCTAAGACTGGAACCGACGGGCTGGCCTGCTTCGATGGTCGGTATTCCTTACGACGCGCTAGACGCGTGGCGCGGTCCTTATCCGCCCGAAACGTTCGCGTCGCAAATGGAAAAGACGGGACGCGGGTTCATTGACGGCGCAAAGCTCTTAAAAGAAGCCGCCGAGTTTGCGCCGCAAGAACGACGCGTCGACGCGGAACGTCAGGGACGTTACGCCGAATTTGCGGGCGTCGTTTATTTAAGCGTCGCCAATCAAACGCGATTCGTCGTTTTGCGCGACGAGCGAATCAAGCTACTGGCGCAAAGCGAACTAAGCGTCGAACAAAAAGCGCGTCTTGCCGAACTTGAAGCGCAAATGATCGCGATCGCGCGCGATGAAATCGATTTGGCGAAAAAACAATTATACGCGACGCAAGAGGATTCGCGAATTGGCTTTGAGTCGACCAATCAATATTGGTTCGTGCCGATCGATCTCGTGGAAAAGATCGTTTCTTGCTTGGAAATTATTCGAACGCTTGAAACCAAATAGGACGTCCAAGATTCTTTTTAACTATTTGGCGAAAGCGCCATAAGAGGGGAAGAGTTTGATCGTCGTTACAAGACTTTGAAGGCGACTCGAAAGAATAAAATTTGTTCGCCGACGCCTTCGTACTAAGTAAACACGCTATTTTTAGACGGATTATTTCATATGGGCTTAACGACTCTTGATTACGCCGTGTTGGGCGGATATTTCGTCCTGATGACGTTAATAGGCGTGACGTCGATGTTTTTCGTGAAAAAACAGGAAGACTATTTTCTTGGCAGTCGCTGTTTTGGCAAAATAATGCAGACGTTCGCCGCATTCGGTTGCGGCACTAACGCGTCCGATCCCGTCGTAACGGCGAAAACGACGTTTACCAACGGACTTAGCGGAGTCTGGAGCGCCTTGCTTTGGCTCTTTGTAACGCCTTTTTATTGGATTTGCGGCGTCTGGTTCCGTCGTATGCGCCATATTACGCTCGGCGATTGGTTCCAAGAGCGTTATCAAAGTCGTTCCATCGCTTTGGGTTATACGATTTTTGGCGTCGTCTTTTATATGGTCTATCTTGGCGTCGGTATGACGGCGATCGGCAAGATGGCGGCGCCTCTCGTCGGCACGGATTATATTACGATTTTCGGATTCAACGCGCCGATCGATCAGCTCGTCGTGATTTTGACGGCGGTCTGCGTTCTTATTTACGGCGTTCTTGGCGGTCTGCGCGCCGCCTATTGGACCGATTTGATTCAAGGATTCTTCATTATCCTGTTGTCGGTCGTTCTCATACCCGTCGGCTTGAACGCGCTTGTCAAAGACGAAAACGCGACGCGCGACGCCAACGCGGTCGCTGCGACCGCGACTGTCGACGGTTCCGCGTCCGACGCGTCGCAAGACGACTCGAAACGTCCAAGCAATATTCTCGACGGATTTACCGTGCTTCATAAGCGCGTTCCGGGCGAATATTTCGAAATTATGACAAGCCCCAAAGGCGGCGAATTTCCGTTTCACTACATTTTGGCGATCACGTTGTTGAATCTTATCGGGATCGTCTGTCAGCCGCACTTTATCGCGACGGGCGGCGGATCCGCCAAAACGGAATACAACGCGCGATTTGGTCTTGTCGCCGGAAATTTACTCAAGCGATTTTGTACGATCGGCTGGGCGCTGACGGCGCTTGTCGCGTTGGCGTATCTGGCGGGCAACGTCGAACTTGCGGAAGACCCCGATAAAGTTTGGGGCGTCGCGACGCGCGAATTACTTGGTCCAATGAACGCGGGGCTCGTCGGGCTAATGCTCGCGTGTTTGCTTGCGGCGCTGATGAGTTCGGCAAGCTGTTATATGCTCGTGTCGTCCGGCTTGGTCGTTCGCAACGTTTACGCGGCTTACGTCGACAAAAACGCAAGCGAAAAAGCGTGCGTTTTGGCGGGTCGAATTTGCGGCGCGGTCGTAATTATTGGCGCGACGGTTGTTTCGATTATGTCGATGAACGTCTTCGAACAACTCAAATTTGCGTGGGAAATTCCGATCGTTTTCGCCGCGCCCTTCTGGATTGGCATGTATTGGCGACGCGCGAACAAAACGGCCGCGTGGACGACGATCGTCGTCACGCTTATTCTGTTCTTCGTGATTCCGATGAATCTCGCCAAATTCGACAAGTCGCTGACGACCAATCCCAAATATCTGGCGACGAATCAGTTTGTCGTAACGCGCGAGACGCGCCAAGCGTCCTTAACCGACGTTCAACGCCGAAACGCTATGCGCGAATTGTGGGAAACGCGTAAAAAAGCGTTGGAAGAAAAGTTTGCATCCGATTTGGACGAACAAGCGCGCGCGTCGGCGATTCAAAAAGAATTGGGCGCCGAGCCGAAAGCGATTAAAATTGGCGACGAGACGGTCGACGAATTCAAGACCGGCGGCAAGGCGATCTTCTGGGGCAAGGGCGTCGCGCCTTACGACTCCGAAGGAAACGAACTCGTCTTTAATTCGGACGGTCGAGTCGTTGCTAAAACGGTCGACGGACGCAAAGAATTTGTCGATCCGAACGCGCCCATGATCGAACTTTTCGACGCTTCCAAGACAAAAACCGAAGACGTTTCAGAAAATTGCGTTCGCGTCGTCAACGAATTCAAATCGATCGACGAATTGAAAGCGATGGGCGTTACGTTAAAAGGCAAGGGAACCTTCGAACTCGATTTTCTGCTTTACGACTATTTAGGCGTCGATTTGAAAACGCAAAGCAACGGAACGCTGGAAACGTTGCGCCTTCCGACGCGCCTGTTCTTGCCCTTCGTTTTTATGATCCTGATTTGCTTTGT
>JAZUGM010000018.1:0-2551 GCA_045641205.1 Thermoguttaceae bacterium | reverse complement strand
GTCGATTATCTCAAAGCGTTCCAAGCGCGCGGGGGAAAGACGATTCTTGACGTCGTTCTTTACGGAACGCGCCCCTATTGGCCCGCGCTCGAGCCGCTGATGCCTTACGTCGATTTCTTTATGCCGAACGACGACGAAGGACGCGTTATTTCCGGCAAAGAAGACCCCGTCGATCAGGCGAAATTCTTCGTCGACGCCGGCGCCAAGACGTGCGTTATTACGTGCGGAGGAAACGGCTCCGTCTACTATTCCGCGAAAGACAAGTTCCGCGCCGATATTTTCCGAACGGAGTTTGTCGGCGGGACGGGCTCGGGCGACGCGTTTGACGCCGGATTCATCGCCGCGACGATCGACGGACTCGATCCTTACGAATCGATGAAACGCGCCAGCGCCCAAGGCATGAGTTGCGTTCGCGACGGTTCCGCGACGAAGAGCGTCTTTACTAAAAGCGAATTGGAAGAATTTTTGCAAGGTCGCGAATTAAAGATCGAAACGCTTTAACTCTATTTTACGCGTCTTCCGCTTTTTAACCAATTCCGATTCTTACGTCGGAATTTAAAACC
Source organism: Thermoguttaceae bacterium (assembly GCA_045641205.1). Taxonomy (GTDB): domain Bacteria; phylum Planctomycetota; class Planctomycetia; order Pirellulales; family Thermoguttaceae; genus RUG369. The sequence continues at coordinate 1,988 of JAZUGM010000018.1, read as the reverse complement.
GGCGCTTTGCGGATTAACGACTTGTTCAACGGTCTGCAAAGCGTTTTTTCTTGTTTGTCGTTTGAATTGGCAAAAAACGCTTGCAATTCGATTTCGGATTAGTTATCATTAAGAGCAGTTTGATTTTTGCGCGCGTTTGGTTTTGAGACGAAACGACGCGCTTTTTACCCTTCCTTAGTTTTTTATTGGGAGCGCGTTGATGTTTCTGATTGAAAGTTACGGGCTTGCCGTCGCGTTTTGCGTCGTCACAATGCTCTGTTGGGGGTCTTGGGCGAATACCCAGAAATTGGTCGATAAAAAATGGCGTTACGAGCTGTTCTATTGGGACTACGTTTTCGGGGTCCTTGCGGCGGCGCTTGTTTTCGCTTATACGCTCGGTTCGAAGGGCGACGTCGGACGTTCGTTCTTTAACGACATGGGGCAGGCTTTTGCGACTGTCGAAGGGATTAAGTCGGTCGTTTGGGCTCTTGCCGGCGGCGTCGTTTTCAATATTGCGAATATTTTGCTCGTTTCGGCGATCGACATTGCCGGTATGGCGGTCGCTTTTCCCGTCGGGATCGGCTTGGCGCTCGTGCTTGGAGTCGTCTTGAACTTTTGCGCGAATCCCGCCGCATCGGGTAATCCGACGCTTCTGTTCCTTGGCGTCGCGCTCGTTACCGTCGCGATTATCATTAGCGCCGCTTCCTATGGAAAGCGGGACAAGGCGAACGTCGATCCGAACGCCCCGAAAAAGCCTATCGGAAAAGGACTTGTTCTTTCGGTCTTGTGCGGCGTCTTGATGTCGCTCTTCTATTATTTCGTCGCGAATTCTCTTGCCGCCGTTGAAGTCGCGGGCAAACAACTCCCGCTTACTTTGGCGAATTTGAATTTACAAGGCGCGACGTTGCAAGTCGACAAACTGACTCCTTATACGGCGAACGTCTTTTTTGCCGTCGGCGTTTTGTTGAGCAACTGCGTCGTTATGCCGATTTTGATGAAACATCCCTTCGTCGGCGAGCCCGTTCAAGCGGATCAATACTGGAAAGGTTCTTTTGGCAATCACTTCTGGGGCTGGATCGGCGGCATAATTTGGGCGATCGGTATGACCCTGAACGTCATCGCTTCAGGCGTGGCTTCCGCCGCCGTCGCTTACGGATTGGGACAAGGCGCCACGTTAATGTCCGCTATTTGGGGCGTTTTCATTTGGCGTGAATTCAAAGGCGCGCCCAAGGGCGTCGGTAAGATGCTGACCGCGATGTTCGTTTGCTTCGTCGTCGGTTTGGCGCTTATTATTTTGACGAAACTTGACGACGGTTCCGCAAAAGAACCGTGCGAAGCCGTTCAATGCCAAGCGGAATCGACGAGCGTTGAAACGCCCGCCGTCGATGAATCCGCCGTCGAGACCTCGGCGGCGGAAGGGCCCGCTGTCGGAGCTCCTGCGATCGAAGAACCCGCCGTCGAAGCTCCTACGATTGAAGAGCCCGCCGTCGAAGCTCCTGTGATCGAAGAACCCGCAACCGAAGCTCTTGCGATTGAAGAACCCGCAACCGAAGCTCCTGTGATCGAAGAACCCGCCGTCGAAGCTCCTGCGATCGAAGAGCCTGCAGTCGAAGCTCCGACGGCTGAAGAACCCGCCGTCGAAGTTCCCGCCAACTAATTTGAGTCGCGTTTTGTGCGGTCTTGTTGTCCAATGAAAAACGCGCGACGATCAATAGGTCGTCGCGCGTTCGTTTTTCTAAGCGTCGTATGACGGAAAATCATTCGCCGGTCGTCAACTTGAAATCGACCCTGTTCTTTCCTTTTTTGACGGTCGTCGTCAACTCGGAAAGGTTTGGCGCGGCGTACTTGCTCGACCCGTCGTCTTTCATTCGAACGGAATTCTTTTGTAACGTCGCGTCCTTCTTCGGTGGGCGTTGATTTTTATAATTTGTTTTGAGAACTAGCGGAACCGTTGAAAATCGTCTTATGCTTACGTGTCTTTTTGGCGTAGTAACGCCCATAAGAAGAAA
>JAZUGM010000017.1:0-2818 GCA_045641205.1 Thermoguttaceae bacterium | reverse complement strand
GACATTTGTCTTCCTAAGACCGCTTGGGCCTCCGACTTGCAACAAACGCGCCAAGTCAAAAAACTCAAAGGAACCGCTCGCATCGCCTTAACGGGCACGCCTTTAGAAAATCGCATCTCCGATCTCTGGTCGATTTTCGATTTTCTCAATCCGGGCTACTTGGGAAGTCAAAAAGCGTTTTTGAAGTGGAGCAAAAGCCTCGCGGACGACGAAGGCAAGGGATATAGAACGTTGCGCAAGTTAGTCGCGCCGCTGATCTTGCGACGTCTGAAAACGGACAAAAAAATAATCTCCGATCTGCCGGAAAAAATTGAAACGACGACCTTTGCTTTTTTGTCCAAAGAACAGACGGCGCTCTACGCCTCGTTGGTAAAAGAATTGAAGAACGCCCTTGTTACGACGGAGGGTATTGCTCGGCTCGGACTTGTGTTAAGCTATCTGATGAAATTCAAGCAAGTCTGCGATCATCCTTCGCTATTTCGCGGCGTCGTAGAGTTCGAACCCGCAAAGAGCGGAAAATTTGCGCGTCTTGCCGAACTTTGCGGCAAAATTGCGGAGCGTCGTGAAAAGGCGTTGATTTTTACGCAATTTCGCGAAATGGTCGAACCGCTGAACGAATTTTTGTCGCGCGTCTTTGGTCGTCCCGGTTTAACGCTTCACGGCGGAACGCCGATCGCCAAACGCAAATCGCTCGTGGACGCGTTTCAGTCTGAAGACGGAGCGCCCTATTTGATTCTTTCGCTCAAAGCGGGCGGGACTGGCTTGAATCTGACGGCGGCCTCGCACGTCGTTCACTTCGACCGCTGGTGGAATCCGGCCGTTGAAAATCAAGCGACGGATCGCGCCTTTCGAATCGGACAAACGAAAAACGTGCTTGTCCATAAATTAGTTTGTCGCGGAACCGTCGAAGAACGAATTGACGCGATGATCGCCGAGAAAAGAAATCTTGCCGAAAAGGTTCTGGCGCAGGATACGGAGAAAACGTTGACGGAAATGAACGACGAAGAAATAATGAAATTTGTCGCTCTCGACGGAAACTACTTTGAAGAAGATTAGGGACGTCGCGCCGTTGGTCGAAATGGGAACAACGTTGAAAAACGTTAATTTTGAAAGAGAAAGTTATGAGTTACGGATATGGTTGGGCTCCTTACGTTTCCCTTGGAAAAAAACAGGCAAAGGCTAAACAGAAATTGCAACGTCTTGCTAAAAAGGGACTTGTCGTTCAGCCGATCGAAGAATTCAAGGGAAAAATAACCCAAACGTTTTGGGGAAATCAATGGTGCGACCATATTGAAAGTTTTCAAGACGTCGCCAACAGACTTGAACGCGGCAGGAGTTACGTTCGCAACGGTTCCGTGTGTCATTTGGCGATCGAACCGGGCAAAGTATCCGCTTTAGTCGCAGGAAGCGAACCTTACGACGTCGTTGTCAACGTAGAAAAAATAAAGCCCGACGAGTGGGAGGCGATCAAAGGGAAAGTCGCCGGACAAATTGATTCGCTCCTTGATCTATTGCAGGGAAAAATATCCGACGAGGTTATGGCGCGACTCGCCGACAAAAAAGACGGGTTGTTTCCAAAACGCAACGAACTCTCGTTTACCTGTAATTGCCTCGACGCGCTCGGAAGCGACGACTGGGTATGCAAGCATATCGCCGCCGTTTTTTACGGAATCGGCCGACGTTTCGAAACAAATCCTGAACTTCTCTTTACGTTGCGCGGAGTCGACTGCGCCGAATTAATCGCCGCCGGAACCAAAGAGAATTTAGAACGTTGCGTCGCTACAAACGTTCCTTCTCTGAAAAACGACGAACTGGAAAATATCTTCGGTATTGAACTGGCGCCCGAGGGAGAGGAAAAAACGAGCCAAAAGAAAGACGCGTCCAAGACGCCGGAAATTAAAATCGCTAAAACTTCTAAGAAAACGACGTCGCGCAAAAAAACGTCGAAAACGGAAGACGTCGGCGCAAGCGTTGCCCAAACGACGTCGCGCAAAAAAACGTCGAAAACGGAAGACGACAAAGCAAGCGTCGTCAAAACGACGTCGCGCAAAAAAGCCTCAAAAGCGGAAGGCGACGACGAAACCGTTGCCCAAACGACGTCGCGAAAAAAAGCGTTAAAAACGAAAGAAGACGTCGCGAAAACCGTGAAACCGAATTCACGCAAAAAAACGTCAAAAGCGATCGAAACTAACGCAAGCGTCGTCAAAACGACGTCGCGTAAAAAAGCGTCAAAAGCTGAAGAAGACGCCGCAGACGCCGTGAAACCGACGTCGCGCAAAAAAACGTCAAAAACGGTCGAAACTAACGCAAGCGTCGTGAAACCGACGTCGCGCAAAAAAACGTCAAGCGAACCCGAGCAGACTAAAACGGCGTCTCTTGCTATGAGAATTTCCGCGTCGGATCGCGCCAAACTTAACAAAGCCGCCGAAAAATCCCACGTGACTCGAAACGCGTTCATCGTCGCGAGATTAAAGGAATCCGATAAACGGGGCTCCGAATCGAAGGCGACGACGCGAAAATTGAAACGCTCAAAAAAAGACGTTAAAAAAGACGTTCTAATAATCGTTCAAACGACTCCGGCCGAAAAAAAGCGCGTCCAAGCCCACGCGCGACGCGCAAAAAAATCGACGTCGCAATTCGTTTACGACCTTCTTTTTGAAGAATAGACGTTAAGCTTGTCGTATTTTCCCTTTCTTTTATCGTTGCCGTTCACGGAAATCCGCGTATCAGCGATACGCGGATTCGTGGATTCGTGGATTACCCAAGAGGCGTCGCGAACAGCGAGAAGCTAATACGTCGAAAGTTTTCTTACGTTCGG
>JAZUGM010000016.1:0-17032 GCA_045641205.1 Thermoguttaceae bacterium | reverse complement strand
CGATTTTCATTCCGCGCCTTTCCATTTTTGGGGGAAAAGTGAAAAATAAAAGATTTTGTAATATTTCAGCCATTTGAAGAGAAACATAAATTAGCGTGTTTCTCTTCGAATGACGTCGAGTCTCAAGAAATGTAAGCGTTCACGGTAAGCCGTTGAGGTGGAACAACGCAACGCCATAATATTGTACGTTTTCACTTTGAAAGTCAAGAAGCCTATCCAAACGCCGTTCCAATTCGTTTCGAGAAGAAGCGTATGTTTCAGAAGGATCGATTGCCTTGTCGCGTTTCAATTGGAATGCGTCTTGAAGGAGAGTTTCAAAGGTTTGTTTAAAAGTCGCCCAATTATCGTTGGAGCTTTTGAGTCGCTCTCCCCTTGACTCAAAATAGGAACGCGGTAGCATAGAACGGGCTACGCGTTTCGACGACGCGTCGTCCTCCCCGTTGTAATTTAAACGTCAAACGCAAGTCGACGATCGTCGAATTTACCGACGCTACGCGCATAATCGACGAGAAAACGCCGCCCCCGTCGAGGGTCGGAACATTTGCGACTAAGTTTTTTGTTTGCCTTTGATTGGCGCTTCGTATTGTCGACGCTTGTATTGTCGACGAAAGATTTTCAATGAAACTGAATCCGAATTTTATCGTTAAACAGATCGACAACGTCGCGACTCTCGTTCCGTTTGGACAGGCTCTTGTCGATTTTAACTGTCTTCTGTCGTTCAACAACGTAGGTTCTTTCCTTGTCGAGAAGCTTCAAGAAAACAGGACGCTTGACGAGTTGGTCGAAGCGACTACCGCTCGTTTTGAGGTCGACGAGACGACTGCGCGACGCGACGTCGAGGCTTTCGTCAAACGACTGCGCGACGACAAGTTGCTTGTCGAAGACGAGAAATAGCGCCTTTGCTCCTTGTCCAAGCGCGTCTTCCTCACGTTGGCGTTAGTTCGTTCCTATGTTCCCATCCGTTTCAAGGTCGATTCTCGATTCCAATAATCCGACGAGAAAACAACCGCTTTATGAGTAAGGGCGTCAATATGAAACGCGAAGTCCCGAACCAAAATAGTTCCGTCGTCGACGAACGCAACGTTTCTTTGTCTTGCGAGGCGCGGTATCTTATCGACGTTTTACGCGCCTTTTTAAACGACCGCGAACCGCCCCTACCGCCGGAAAACCTGAACGAAAAGTTGTTTGCAGGATATGTTGAACGTCAACAAGTCGCAGGCATAGTCGCCGACGAATTAGGGAAACGACCCGAGTTTTTCTCCGAACGTCTTATGAACGCGTTGAAACGTTTGCGCGGACGAGACGTCCTCCGCGACGCCGCCTTTCAAGATACTGTTTGCAAAATCGAAGCGGAATTCGAAGAAAACGGAATTCGATATTTACCCCTCAAAGGCGCGGTGATGAAGGGTTTGTATCCGCAGTCTTATCAGCGTTCCGTCTCCGACTACGACGTGTTACTTGACGATCATAACATTTCTCGCGTGAAATCTTTGTTGAACGAAAAGTATGGTTACAAAGAGTATTCGGTATCTCCAATGCACGATTGTTTGATAAACGAATCCCACTTGGCGACGATCGAATTGCATCGTCTGTTCTGGGGACGAGCTTATACGCCGATTTTTGACGATCTATGGAGTCGCGCGGTTCCCGTCGAAGACGAACGTTCAAGTAAGAAACTTAAATATTGTTTTACGCCGCAAGATTTTTATTTGCATATAGTTTTGCATTTGGCAAGGCATTGGCTGTATTACGGCGCGACGATTCGTATGTTTGTCGACGTTTGGCTGTTAAACAAAAAATACGGCGCTCGATTTGATCGATCGTTGTTCGTCGAGCCGTTCCAAATCCATGGAGTCTCTGACTTTGTGCCAAACGTAGAACGCGCCTGCCGCGTTTGGTTTGGAGACGACAAAAGCGACGAGACGACCGAAGCGATGGCGTTTCGACTCTTTAATCGACCTCAACACGACCTTATTTTCTTTCTTGATCCAACGATAAAACAAGGAAATCGCTTGTCTCAGTTAGTCAACCGCGTTTTTTATTTGGATTATTTTAAGAAACATAGATCGGAAATTGCGCGACGCCCTGTGGGAACGCGATTTTTGTGGATACTTTGTACTTGGTTTAAAATGAACGCGGCGCGTATAAAGAGGGGAAAATTACTACGAAAAACATACGCGCTGTGGAATAGTCCGCGCGACCTCGAGAAACGTAGAACAATAGAACGTCAATTTGGGCTGACGGAAGTTCATAATCTTGATCGATAAAAGAAGGCTAGGAAAAACGAGTAAGGAAAACTTTCAAAGGAACGTTAAAATAGGAATCGTTTGTCGTCGCGTTATGTTTCTGCGGCGTTTGCCGTCGGTTCCTTTATTTCCTTTCGTAAAAACGCGTAATGAAATTAATCGCGTCGTCAATTTTGCACGCATAACAACCTGATTCATAAGGACGAAAAATGGCTCGTTTCAAATTATATCGCCTGTTGACGTCGACGTTATGGGCGTTTTTCTTACTGTTTTCCCAAGAGGCGCGCGCGCAATCCGACTCCGACGCTTTAGCCGTTCTCACGCGTCAAAACGCAATCCAGGTCGGTCGTGCCGAGGCGTTGCAAGGGGATTCCATTTCTGAAACGCAAGAAGTCCTTCAATATGAGTTGGCGTTGAATCTGCTTTTTGACGGTAATTACGTCGAAGCCTCGTCCCTCCTCTTTGAGGCGGCAAACGCGTTAATTGCCGCCGCGCCTCAAAACGCGCCCTACGGAGAACCGACGCTCGAAGAATTAAATCGATTTGGCAACGTCGCCGTTCCCTTGAAAAAATTGGTCTCGATTTCGCCGACAAACGAATCGACGTCGAAACCCTTGATTGCAAAACTGGAAAGAAGTTACCCGCGCGAGGCTCTTGTCTTTCAGAAAATCGAGGCTCTAGAAAAATCCGCCGAACGCGTTCGCGCGTTGGAACCCGCCGCGCTCCAAAAATACGAAGAAACGCTTGATTTCTTGAAAAACGGCGAACTTGAACAGATTACGATTTACGTTGCGCCCGAGGGCTCCGATCTCGACGGTTCGGGCGAATGTTCAAAACCTTTTGCGTCTTTAGCGCGCGCTTTTAAGCGAATTGAAGCCGAGTCGTCTCCAACGAAACGTTTTTGCGTTAAAATGAAGCCCGGCAAGTATTTTGTCGATCAAACCGCGCGTTTAAAAAACGCGCGCAACGTGTTGATTTGCAAAGAGCAAGAAGGTTCCGTCGAATTGAACGGCGGACGAAAGATTACGAATTTCCAGCGATTAAGCGATCGCGCCGACGCCGCTAAAGTCGCTTCGAGATTCCAAGACGCCGCGCGCGATAAAATTTTTGTCGCCGATCTTTCGGCGTTGGGATTCAAAAATTGGGGACGACTTGGACATAGAGGATACGGTCCGACTCTTGAGCGAACTCCTACGCCCGCGCTCTATTCGAATGGGAAATTACAAACGCTAGCGCGTTGGCCAAACGAAGGCGAGGCGCGCTTAAAATTTGGCGAGAAAAGCGAACCGACAAGGGAACGCGCCGACGACGGTACGGAACTCGGCAAAGGTTCGACTTTCCGCTATGATTTTGAGCGTCCAAACGACTGGAATTTGTCGGGCGACGGCGCGCAAGACGACGTTTGGGCGTTTGGGCTCTACGAATGGGAATGGGCGGCGAATTTACGCAAAGTCTTGGCGATCGATCGCGATAAAAAACAAATTACCTTTGATTATCCGACGGGTTCCGGACGTTACGACTATTATTTCGTCAACGTTCTCGAGGAACTCGACGCGCCTGGAGAGTACTTCGTCGATCGAAAAAGCGGTTTGCTCTATTATTATCCGCTTGAAGGAATCGAGACGGTCGAAGAACTGAACGCGCAAAACGTGGAATTTGACGAGTTTGAAGGCGTTTTTGTCGCCCTTGAATCTTCTGAAAACGTCGTCCTGCAAGGCTTGAATTTACGTTGCGGACGCGGCGTCGCGATTACAATGAATAATTGCGACGCTTGTTATTTCACGGAGGGCAGGATCGAACAAATCGGAGTCGACGCCGTAACGGTATGCAAAGGAAAATATTGCGGCGTCTTGCATTCGCTTCTTCGCGAACTTGGCGGCGGAGGCGTCGCCTTTTATGACGCGGGCGATCGTAAAACGTTAGAACCAAGTTTTCATATCTTGCACGATTGTTATATTAGCGGGTTCGATTTGATCGACCGCGTGTACTCGCCCGCCTTGAAGGCTTACGGTTGCGGCGTAGTAGCGACGAACAATTTAATGTGTAATTCCCCGCATCACGGCGTTCAAACCGACGGAAACGACATGTACTTCGCGCGTAACGAAATTCATTCGGTCGTTTACGAATACAGCGACCAGTCCGGAATCGACGTCTATTGCGATCCTAGTTTTCGCGGGATCGTGATCGAAAAGAATTTGTGGCGGCACATCGGTTCCTCGTTCGCGCTCTGCGGTCAAGCGGGCGTCCGACTTGACGATTCGATCTCAGGCGTCGTTATGCTCGACAATATTTTCTATCGTTCATCGGGCGGTATGTTTGGCGGAATACAAATCCACGGCGGAAAAGACAATTTATGCCGACGCAACGTCTTTGTCGACTGCAAACAGGCGTTTAGTTTCAGCCCCTGGCAAAACGACCGATACGACAAATTCGTCAAAGAAAAGTATTCTGAAAACGTTGAAAATCCAAAGTATTTGGAGGCTTATCCCTTTTTCAACGAAATTTTTCAACATACGAATCGCAACTACGTAATCGACAACGACGCCATTAATTGCGGAACTTTCAATGCAAGAGGCGACGGTCTAAACGTGTTTGTAGCAAATAGAACGCGAAACGAAGCGCCGAATCTAAAAGAATTAGGCGTCGACGAAAAAGATCGGAACAAAGCTGCGGACGACGTTTTTTTAACCGATTGGAACTCGTTGAAAACGTGGTTGGAACGACTTAGCGGAATTTCGACTCAAGACGTCGGATTATTGAAAGACCGTTGGAACGACGCCAACGAGCCTGTCGCCCCGCAGTTTACCGAAGCGCGGTAATTTCGACAAGAGACGTCGAAAGACGCGCAAAAATTTGCAATAAAAGAAAACTTCAGCGCGTCCCTTGACGTCAAAAAACATTTCTCTATAATTACCTCGTTCTTTCGTTCGAAAAGGACGAAAGGGGCCATAGCTCAATTGGGAGAGCGTCGGCTTTGCAAGCCGAAGGTCGCCGGTTCGATCCCGGTTGGCTCCACTAGCGTTTCGTTCGGTATTTTACGAGCGAAACGCGTTTTTAAATTCTCTTGTCTTGCGTTTCTTTCTTGGGCAAAAGTGACACGGTGTCATTTTTTTTTGAAAGAGCCGACAAAATGAGAATACCAAAATTGTGCCGTCAGAAGACGCGAAATCGCGCCTTTGTCATCAAAGACGGCAAAAAAATTTATCTAGGAAAATGGGGATCGAAGGACGCCGCAGAAGCGTACCAGCGTTATATTCACGCCCTGACGGCAGGAACTCCAGACGAGTTCGAGGAACGCAACGGCGAAGCGATTTTATCGGAATTGATCGCCGCTTTCTTCGAAGCCAAAAAGAATTATTACGTCAAAGGAGGGAAACAGACGCGACAACTCGCGCGCTTCAAAGCCGCAGTCCGCATCCCGTTGCAATTATACGGCAATACTCCAGCCAAGGAGTTCGGCGCCAAACGTCTCAAAATTTGCCGCGACGAAATGGAAGCGTCGGGACGTTATGCGCGATCATACGTCAACACGTTGACGACCTGCATAAGGGCGATTTTCCGTTGGGGGATCGGCGAAGAACTTGTCTCGCCGGATACGTTGACGGCGCTTCAATGTGTTGCGCCTTTGAAGCGCGGTCGATCGATCGCAAGAGAAACGCGCCCCGTCGAATCAGTCGCGCCAGAAATCGTCGAAGCGACAATGCGACGAACGTCTCCAATAATCGCCGCTATGATAGCTATCCAACGTTACACAGGGATGCGCCCTGGCGAGGTTTGCTCGATGCGCGTTCGAAACGTCGACGCGCGCGGCGACGTCTGGACGTATACCCTAGACCACGATAAGACCGACTACCGACGCGCGCCAAGCGAGAAAAAAAAGATACCAATCGGGCCGCGCGCGCAAGCCGTCTTGACTCCTTATCTAATCGAGAAGGAAAACGAGCCGGACGCGTTTGTGTTTTCGCCGATAGACGCCGCGCGCGATCAAGCGATCGAACGCCGACGCGCAAGAAAGACGCCTATTTATCCGTCGACTTTGCAAAGGGACGCGGAACGCAAGGAACGCGGACGAAAGCGCCCGTTGTCGGATCATTACGACGAAGCGGCATACGCGCGCGCGATCACAAGAGCGGCAAAAGCCGCTGGAGTCGCGCATTGGACGCCAAACCAACTCCGGCATTTATATGCGACGGAGATTCGCGCATTGCTAGGACTCGAAGCCGCGCAACTGATGTTGGGACACAAGCGCGCGGACGTAACACAGATTTACGCGGAACGCGATTTTAACAAAGCCGTCGAAATCGCAAGAAGCCAAGGGTAAAGCCCTTGCAAAAAAGACAAGAGCGATATAATAACAAGAGTTCTGGTACCGCTATTATAGCGCCTATCGTCGTTTGGCGGCTTGGAGAACTCTTGTGGCGCTAGGATAGCGTTCCTTGCGTCGATTTTGCGTCAGCAAAGTCGGCGCTTTTTTTGTTCTTAGAAAAAAAGCCGCATAATTCTTTCGGCTTGCTTCCAATACGGCAAAAACCGCGTTTCGTTCCGATAGATCGAATAATATACCTCGTCTTCGATTTTTCGAATATGAGGTCGGGAAAACCCGTTTTCAATGAGTTCTATTTTGAGATCGTAACGTGCGTCTAGCCAAGCGTGGAACATTCTGACAGTCTGTCTAAAAGCGCCGTCTACTGTGTTTTGAGTACGGAAAACACGGACGATTAAATCTTCAATTTTATCCATCTTAAGAAATTCCTTTGTTTGAACTGTCAAGTTTTGCTTGACAGTTGAAGCGTTTACCTGCTATTTTGTGGGCTCATACCAAACAAAGACATTTTTTCCGCGCTTGCGACTCCGCATTTTAAAGCGCCTTCTTGCAATAGTTCGTTAATAAAGGTCTGAACGTCATCCCAATAAACGCCGGTAGCAAAGCAAACGTCGACTATTTGCGCGTGAGGACTAATCCGCAAATAATCAAGAACTTTCTTTTTTTCGCTTTCCATTATCTCGCGCCCCCTTTGATGTAGCTTTCGAAATCTTGCCAAAGGACAACGGAATGTTTAACGCCGTCGTCAGACGTGTAAAATTCCGACGTTTGACGAACGACGCGCGTTTCGTAAAACAACGCGGTCAGCGCGTCGAGAACGTCGCTATTTGTCGCGTTTAGCTCGTCGGCTAAGTCGGCAACGGTCATTCGTCCAAACGAAACGACGGTCGCCTCAACGGCGTCTTTCAAAATTTCGATTCTTTGTTTTTCGTCCATTTTCAGCCTCGCAAACAGACGCGGAAGCCAGAACGCGCAAGCGACGCAAGAACGCCGTCGTCGTCGACGTCGGAAGAATCCGACGAAGGCGAAATTTTCCGAGTAATCGGCGCGCGCCTTTCCTTTTGCGGTTCCAGTTCAAACCCGCGTCGCGTTTCTTCCCACTCGACGCCCGCGTTTTCGACGGTCTGCTTGACGTCAAGAGCCAAGGTCGACCAGATGTGCGCAGACCCGCGCCGCCCGTTCGAACTCTTGTAAACGTCCCTTTGATCGACGGCGTGTCGGCAAAAAGCGAACGCGTTTGACGCGGAAGTCCAGCCATACGCAACAGCGGCGACTAATCGATCGATCAAATCAGACCGCATCCACGGTTCCCAAACGCGCGCCGCGATTTTCGAACGCAACGCCGCGATTTTGGGGTTTTTCTTGTCGAGTCGGTCGACAAGCGCGTTTAGAGTCGGCTTTTTATCGGGTTTTTCTTGTTTCGAAGGTTGTTTATTTATTAATTTATTTTTAACTATAGGACAAGGTTGCGTTTCGTCGGTTTTTTTCAAATTCAAATTGAAAACGGTTTTCGTTTTCGTCGGCGCCGGAGTCGGTTTTTCTTGCATTCGAACTTCCTTTGATTCTAGCGCGACAGAATCCGTCGTTTTTTCGTCGACTGAATCCGACGCGCAGGATTCGCAAGCGAAATCAAACAAAGAACGCCCCCCGTAATGATCGACGGGCTCCGGCGTCGTTTCGGCGCCGCTTGGATCAGCGACAGGACGAAACGAAAGCGCAAAAAGAGCGCCGGAGATTTTCTCACGAACGACGGCGCCGATCCTTTCAAGTTGCGCAAGTCGATTTTTAACGACCGACGCCGTAAACGCGGCGCCGCGTTCCGTAACCAAGCGCAAGGCGTTTAACGCCGACGTAATCGCGTCGTAAGAAGTCGACGCAATAGAGCCGAAGGCGCCGTCGAAACGCTCGTTAAAAAACTCGTATATCAGCCAAGCGTCGCGCGAAGGCATCCGATTCATAGCGGCGAGACTCATTTTGCCCCCCTTTCGTCAAAAATCGTATTTCGGATTGTGAGGCGCGTCAGATCGTCGCTAACGTCAATAATTTGATGACGAACGGGAAAATAGGGCGTAAGTTCAAAATCAGGATTGAGCAAAATATGGTCGACGACGAAATCTTCCTTTACAACTCTTTTGACGTCCGTTATATGGTTAAGCCCGAACGTTGTATAGTCAAGATAAGCCCTAAAAAAAATCGGCGTTTCAAGCGTCAAAACGCCGATCAAACCGTCGGCGCTTGTTTCTTCGAACGTGCAATTTAACGGCAAAAGATCAGCCGCAAGTCTTTCTTTTATGATCCAATACTCAGTCAGATTTTCCATATTAATCCTAATCCTCTTGTAAAAAACACGCTGGTTTGTCGGCGTCGAAATCCGGCTTGTCTGTTGTCAAATACAAATACGTCGAGTCAGGATTTATAGACGACGCCTCAAAATCCCCCCCGTCGGAAAACCAACGACGGCGACAAATTTCGGAGACGCCGTTGCGCGGGTACGTAACGACAAAATTATTCGCAAAACAACCGCGCAACAAGAACGCGCGCAAATCGTCGCGCGACGTTCCTTTCCTAAGAACGCGCATCCGTTTCTCTATTTCGCTTAAAACGTCGGTCTGAATCGTCAAAACGCGTTTGTCAATTTCGAATTCCGACGAGTACGAATCCAAGACGCGAAGCGGAAATACCTCGCAATCTTCAGAAACAAAAAACCATTCGCCAAAATCGTCCATTACTCCCCCCTATTCGCGAACATATCCGACGGCGACGATCGAAACGTCGCAATCATTCGCCATAATGTTATACGACGCGCGCGCCTCAACTTTGGACGAAGAAAAACACTTGCAACCGCCGACCGACAACAAAAGAGCGATTAACAACGCCCAGCAAAACGCACATAAAAAACAGTCTAAAAACCGAACATTACGCATAATAACACCCCATATCTAACGAGCAACGCGCGCTCGTCAATCAATAACCCCCAAATTACGCAAACGAGCGTCCGCGCGTTCCGACCGAACGCGCAACGCCGAAGGCGAAACAGGGACCGCCTTGTTTGTTTTTTTGGCGCAACGTTGCGACGGAATCGGCGTCGCGATCCAAGAACGAGCGTCGTCCTCACGTACTAGATATTTTCCGCAAACGTAAGACGCGACTAATTCGCCGCGTTTGATCGCCTCGATTATTTCGCGTTTTTTGACGGCGCCCGGCGCAAAAAACATCTTTTGAACGGAAGAAACAGTCATTAAACGATAATCGAGATTGTCATTCATAGCGTTTTTTTGAAAGAGAACGCCGCGCCCTTTCGAACGCGACGCCCTACCATAAGGAGTTCTTGAGGAAATGAAAAGCGGTCGCCGTTATAGCGCGCTTGTTTACAGGGTTACCCGCGCTCAAGAAAACTTGTTTAACGTCCGACTAGCGACTTCGGACGAAGGTTCGAACGCGCTTCTTTCGTCGCGCTCCCTTGGATTGCATAAGACGCGGCGCCGTTTCCAACGCCGCGCCTTGAAAGATTTAACTTATGAGTTTGTAGCGCCGTTATGACGTCGAGAGACGACTCGCTATGGTACAAGCAATTTAACGACCGACAAAACGCCTTCGGTCGGAGGTTCAAACGCGCGCCTTTCGTTGCGCTCCCCCAAGGTTACATAAAACGTCGCGCCCTTTCGAACGCGGCGCTTTTAAGGAACTTCAAAAGGTGAAGCATCTTGGCGCCGTTATCACGCCAGCGGCGTCCCGTTCCTTACTAACGATTTAACGACCGACAAAACGCCGACGGTCGGAGGTTCAAACGCGCGCCTTTCGTTGCGCTCCCTCGAGCAGAACTGGTATATTACGCCGCGTTTGCAAACGCGGCGTCGTCAACAACCAAGGCAAATAACGGGGTCTTTTTGACGCGACTATATGCGCCCTAGCGCTTCCAATCTAGTTTAACGTCCGAAGAGCCCCTGCGGACGTCGGTTCGAACGCGCGCCTTTCGTTGCGCTCCCGATCAGTCAACGGCGTATTGACGGCGCCAAGGGAATTTTGGCGGATCGAACGTCGGAATTGTCGTTTTGACGTCCGAAAAAATCTTGTATTTCCGAAACGCGGAATCGTCGCCATTATGGACGACAAGGCGCATACGAAACAACGCAAAAAGGACGTTCCTTATCGTTACAATGTTTATGTCGGTAGAATAGGCTATTTCATACGGCGTTACCCAAGAGCCGCTATTCCGCCGAAGATAACGCAAAACGGTATTTTCGGTCGGCGTCGTCTTAGCTCGTCGCGTTATTTCGGGTTTATTACCATAGGCGTATAGTTTAGGGTCTAGCGTTTTCATTTCGGTTCTTTCGTTTTAGTGGGGAGGTTGCCTCGCCGTTTGGCGAGGCTACGGAGTCAACCCCGGCGCACAGGTCTTACTAGGGTAATATATCCGTTTTCAGCTCCTTTTCGGGGTGAGGGGGCGCGCCGAGTCGACCCCCGTCTCCAATACGGCGCGCCCCTTGCGACGCCGCTAAGGGACTAGCGACGCCGCGAAATAAACGCCCCGGAATCGCTTCCGGGGTTGACGACCGCCCTGCGAGGTTGACGCGCCGTCGGTGTTACATTTATTGGCGCGCCGATTGCCCGCCTTGATATATTAGGATTTTCCTCGCGCCTTGCGCGTCGTTCCTATTTCGGAGATAGATTTTTAAGCCGCATCCGCCGGATATGCGGAAACAATCGTCGATATTTTCCGAAACGTGAGTTAAAACGCTCCCGTCTTGTAACGTGTGTTTCGACTCAAAAATCGGGTTTAGAAGCGGACTTGTCTTTGATATATTCATTTTCTGAAGTTCCTTTTTGGTTAGGGTTAGTTAGGTTGTTTAACGGGTTGTTTGGTTTGTTCCTTGTTTTTCGCTTCTTGGGAGTTCAATTTATCTTGAGCCCTACTCAAATCTGCATAGAGATTAAGCGCGAAAAGGAAAGCGGTCTTTGCTTCATGCGGTAAAGAATCCCATTTTTCGTCTGCTTGCTTTGTACGGTTCATTGCATTTCTTTCTTGGGCGTAGAAGGTTTAACAACCCTTCATTTAATTATATCGGTATATTAACAATTAAAGTGTAATTTGTCAAGCAAAAAAACACTAAAATTGTGTAAAAAATTTGAGGGATTCTTTTTTTTTACACGCGAATTGTATAATATCTGATAGGAGGTTCCAATTATGAAAACGCGAATAAAAACATTACGCAAAACATTAGGATTAACTCAAACTGAATTTGCTAATAAATTAGGCATTCGCCAACAATCAGTCGGGCGTTGGGAACACGGAGAAAACCCGCACCCGTCACGTATATTCCAAATGTGCCAGACATTCGGCGTAAATAAAACGTGGTTAGAAACGGGCGGCGGCGAAATGTTCGTTAAAAAGGACGACGCCAAAGTCGACGAAGCGGAACAAAACAGGAAATTATTTCTTTCTTTATTCGAACAACTCCCGGAACCGTTACAACAGATTGTCCTTGACGCACTCGATAAATATATCGAAAAACACCCCAAAAAAGAGCCCGAAAAAGAGGCGCAACCGCCGAAGGACGCGGCGCCGTCGGAATCCGACGCCGACCTAATCCCCCTAACAACGCCGCCGCGCTTGCCTACCGATCGTATAGCCGCCGATTCGTTGCAATAGTAGTCGATATACTATAGGGAGTTCTAGGGCGTATCTTCAGAAATAGTTCTTTCGTCTTGACCGTCCAAAATTACGGGCGGTCTTTTTTTGTGAAAAATCTGTTTGTTGCGTGTAAATAGTCTTGATTTATTGCCGCGAGACGCTATTATAGAGATCAGCGGAACTGTCGACCCCACAACAGCCGCGTCTCCAAAATTCTAAGGTACTCCGCGCCCGTTCGATTTTCCCGAGGCGCCTATCTGCCCTTATGGTTGGGGCGTCTATCCTACCCCCCCCCCGTTTTTATTTTGCGCCGCGATGTTCGACGAACTTTTCGATTTTGACGCGCCGCTTTTTGACGATTCGAACGCGCCCGACGGGAGTTTTTGGCTCGACCAGACTTTCAACGGCGCGCGCGACGAAACTAACGAGACCGTTTCGGCGCGCGCGATCAAAATCAGAGCCAAGCGCGAAATGTTGCGCATGACTCAAAAAGAGAACCTAGCGCAAATATGTAAAGAACCACCGAAACCCGGAGAAGAAATTCACGTTGTTTCAGCAAACAAACTCGAGTTTTATACGTGGATACCGTATATCCTAGATTGGATAGGCGCGACTGATGAGTTCTATTGCGCGACGTGGACGGCTTCCTTCAATAGCGCGCGCGACTTTTTGCGCGAATGGGACGCCGGAAGAATCCGAAAAACCGCCGGTTTTATCCTAGGGACGCATTTCAAGCGACGCGAGCCCGTCGTTTATACAAAGCTCGCCGAAGGTTTGCAAGCAAGAGGCGGATGGATAAAAGTTTTTGAGACGCACTGCAAAGTGATGCTTCTCAACAACGAACAAAGCGGCGATTATTTGACGGTCGAAGGAAGCGCAAATTTAACGGCGAATCCGAGACTTGAAAATATGGTTATTTTCAACGATAGGGATTTATGGGAATTTCACAGAAAATGGTTCCTGGAGATGAAAGAGCTGAAGACGAAGATGCCTTGGGCGTGATCGGCAAAAGTTCGAACGTCGCGACGCCAAGCGACGCGCAAACCGACGCGCGAGTAAAAAAAATGCTGGTAACGTTGCGCGACGACGAGTTAGTCGCGGAAATGTTCGCAAGCAAGAGCGGGGTAGCCAAAGAGGAAGCCGAAAAACTAATCCGACGCAATAGGCGCGCGATAACAAAGCGCGGCGAGTCGGTAAAAATGAAAGAAGAGATCGGACAGCACCTTGAATCGTTAAACGCGCTTTACACGTCGGCAATGCAAGCGCAAGACCTCAAGACGGCGTTAAGCGTCGAAAAAGAAATCGGGAAAACGCTTTCTTTGTATAACAAAATCGAGGAAAAGGAAGCAAGCAAAGTCGACGCAGAAAAGGAAGAGGCGCGCGCGATCCTTCAAAGCGCGTTAGAAGGAACAAAACTCGAGCGAGTCGACGACCTAGCGCGCGCGGTCGTTAATCGCTTAGTCGATTTGGAGACGCGCAAAAAGTAACGACGGAGGCGCGCGGATATGCCAAGCGTTGGGCAAAAAAGACGCAAGCAAGAAGCCGCGCGAAAAATCGACGCGTCGAGAGCGGAAAACGAAATCGCTCCCATGCCCCCGATCCAAGACGTCGCGCGACGAATCGAAAGCCAACGTGACCCCGTACTTTGGCTGAAAACCTATTTGCCGGAGGTTTTTTTCGCGGAATTTTCCGAGAGTCAAACGCGATTTGTCAGAACGTGCTGGGCGACAATCCAAGCGAACGGCTCGAAAAACATTGAGGCATACCGAGGTTTTGGCAAAACGTCGATTTTGTCGGGACTCCTTTTGATGTGCCTTTTGACGGGACGCATTCGCCACGCCGTTTATTTCGTCGCTGAAGGCGGGCGAATGACCAAACAAGCGTCGAATTGGTTCCAAAAAGCGCTTTATGAAGATTACGACAAACCAGCCAAGGACGCCAAACCGTTAGTAGCAGACTACCCCGAGGCGTGTTATCCGTTGCAACGTCGACGCGGAGTCGCAAATAAACCGCTTACATATCGAGGCGAACCTTGTGAGATCATAATATCGCCCGACAAAATACAATTTCCAACAATCGCAGGAAGCCCCTCGAGCGGATCGCTTTTGACTTTTGCGTCGGTAAACAGTTCGGTGCGAGGCGCAAGTCACCACATCAGAGGCGAAGGACCTTTTCGCGTCGGCGCCGTATTGTTTGACGACATCCAAACGGACGCGACGGCGACCAGCGTCAAAGAGACTGACGCGATCGTATCGACCATTAAGAGTTCGATCGGATTTTTAAGCGGCAAAACAAAGGACGGCGGCAAAGAGCCTTTGATCGTATTGTCGGCGATCACGCAAAACAGACCCGGAGACGTCGCAGAAAGAATCAGAACGGAAAACCCGGAACTGAACACAACGACGATCCCGTTTTTGCGATCCGTTCCCAGCGATTTTGACGCGTGGAGAAAATACCGCGAACGCCGGATGGATATTTACCGCGCCAACAACGAAGAGCCAGAAAAGGCGCGCGCGCTTATTAACGAATATTACCAAGCCAACCGCGACGAGATCGAGCGCGACGTGATCGCCGACGACCCGCGCATATTTGAGCCCGGTCAGATCAGCGCGATTCAATACGCGGTCGAAAAATGGTGCGCGTCAGAGCGTTCATTCTGGTGCGAATTGCAAAACGACGCGGCGCGAGGCGCGCAAGAAGAGGACGGCGGGCTAGCCCCGATAACGGTATTTCGCAAGCGGCGCCCCGTCGCTTCCGATAACGAACGCCTTTTAAAACGCTTCGAAATTCCAGACTGGACGGACGTTTTAACGGCGCACGTCGACGTCGGCGAACACTATTTTAATTATGAGGTAGTCGCGTTTTCAGTCGACGCCAAGGCTAGCGCGGTCGTCGATTTCGGTATTTGGCCGGAGCAATATTACCCGGTGACGACGAAGAAAAACTTCCGGCGCGACTTGCAAGAGGTATACAAGGACGGCGATAAATACGACAAGTTGCGCGACGCGACGGTCGACTGCTTGCGCGCAATCATTGAACGCCGTTACGTAACGACCGACGGCGCCGAATACGACGTAAACCTTCCGACGCCGTTCCTTCAAAACGCGCGATCCGTCGACGGCGCTCGGCGACCTTTTCGTCGGTTGACGATAGGAGTCGACTGCGGCGACGGCGAAACGGCGCCGGCAATTTGGGAAGGAATCGCCGCTTTTCACAGAATCGACGATGGGCGTTATTATGCGCGCGCGATACCTTGTTATGGCGGAAGCGCGACGGCTCGCCTTATTCGGTTTTACGACCTCAAAACTGGCGAATGGAGACGCGGAGGCAACGGCGCCGCGTCAACCTGCGATTGGATCGAGAACCCGGCGAGCCGTCGCGCGGAGCTTGCGAAATTCCGCGCGCTTATCCCAGCGGCGTTGCTTTACGACGCCAACACATACAAGACACGCCGCGAAGACGCGTGGCGAACGCCTATCGAGCGCGACGGCGCGACGTCGCTTTTCGATGGAGAAGACGCGGAATATTTAGGCATGTTTTCGGAACATCAATGTTCTGAAGAATCCGTCAAAGAACGCAACCTGTCGGGACAGCTCTATAAAATTTGGGAGATGAAGAAGCCGCGAACAAGCGACAACGAGTTCCTAGACACAGACACAGGGGCGCGCGCCCTTGCGCATTATATCGGGGTAGAAGCCGGAGTCGGGAAACCGAAGCCGCGCAATATTAAATGGGTGGAGTCGGCTTGGTAGAAAGGAGACAGCGATGCCAACGAACGACGCGCAAGCGTTTTTAAATTCCCTCAAGCCGGAAGACGTTCAATCCGTCTCAAGCGCAGGCGTCTCAATTTCGTTGCGCGATCCAAACGACGCGGAACGCAAAAAGTGGGAATTGGAACGCGACAAAAAACGCGCTTTCTTCAATCCGTTTTTATGTGGAAATTTTAGGGATCGAAACCAGCGACGACACTAACCAATGACAAATAAACGCCGAAAAACGCGCGTCAAAACGACGCGACCAAACGAAACGAGCGCCGCCCGAAAAACGCGGTTTGTCGGTTCTTTTTCCGCGAGGGCGGCGCTCGATTCAACGGCGTCAAACGAGCGAACGCTCGAATATTACGCGGACGCGATCAACGAGCCCGCAAGCGAGACGTTCGATCAGATGACGCGCGAGACGGCGCAAGCGAGAGGCGTCCACGAATTTTTAAACGACCCTAACTTTTTTGGCGCTTGTCGGAAAATCGCGGCGTTGACGTTGGGGACTGGCGCGGCGTTGAAAATTTCCGGACCTTTCGTCGGATACGGCGAGCCGAAAATTGAAGACGTCGCGAAAAAGGCGCAATATCTCGAGCGTCAATTCAAGCGATTTTCGGACGCGCTAGATTTATTGTCTGATTGTCGGTTACTTTTGTCAGAACTCCTTTATTACGGCGAGGCGTTTATTCGCAAAGTTCCCTCGCGTCAGACGGTCGACGGCTTCAAATACGCGTTTATTCGCCCCGATCGGATCGCCGACCCGCCCGGAGTCGTATCCAATCCGTTAATAGAGGACGGCGTTTTATATGATCGCGACGACGACGCGGCGGAACCGATCGCGTATTATGTGCGCAAAGAGCGACTCAACCCGCTTCTTGCGACAGCGTTTGAATACGAACTCATACCAGCCGGAGAAATAATCCACGTTTTCGAACGTATCCTGCCCCAGCAACGACGCGGCGTCCCGGAGATTCAAGCGGCGCTCGGATTGATACGCGAGTTAAAATTGATTCGCCGTTACGAAATAGAAGCCGTCAAAAAAAGCGCGCAAACGGCGCTTATTCTTCATACG
>JAZUGM010000015.1:0-2619 GCA_045641205.1 Thermoguttaceae bacterium | reverse complement strand
GACGAGTTCTTCGAAGAGATCGCCTTGTTCTCTGGCGGTCGTCGCGATTTGGCGGAAATTAGCGAGTAATTCGGCGATTTGCATTTCTTGGTTCCTTTATGTCAGGTTACGTTGATTGTAATATAACATAGGGGAAAGGGCAAATCGTTTTTTGAGAAAAAGGCGAAATTATGAAAGTTCACGGTAAGACGCCGCATATAATGCGGCGGCCTACCGCACGCTTTTTCTGCGGCGAGCAAAATAACGCGAATGTTTGCGCCAAAAAAAAAGCGGGCGGAGCGCCGTTGTATTTTCCAACGAAAAGAATACAATAGACTTGGCGGCTTTTTTTTGAAGCCGCCCCGTTGGATTTTTTCACGACGCTCGGCGCTTTTTCGCTCGAGCGCCCCTCGAACCGCTAAAAACATTTGAGGCAAAAATGAGTCGTTCCTTTGTTATTCGCCTGTTTTCCGTCGCGTCGCTTTTGTTGGGCGCGTCGACTTTTAACGCGCTTGCCGCAGACCAAATCGCGCCCCCGAATTACGACGAGTCGAAAGTTCCGCAGTTCGTTTTGCCCGACCCGCTCGTCGCCGAAGACGGGACGAAAATCGATACGCCGGAGTCGTGGTTTCAAAAGCGCCGCCCTGAAATTCTCGCGCAATTCCAAAGCGAGATGTACGGCAAGTACCCCGAAGCCGACTTGTCTAAGATCAAATTCGAAGAATTGACGTCTTCCGACGACGCGTTCGGCGGAAAAGCGACGCTTAAAGAAATTCGCATCTATTTCGACGCTCCGAATCCGAAGCCCTACGCCGATCTTTTGGTCTTGATTCCGAATGATCGCAAGGGCGCGGTTCCCGTGTTCCTTATGCCGAATTTCCAAGGGAACCATTCGACGAGCGACGTTCTGAACATTACCGTGCCCGACGCGTCCGAAACGACGCACAAAGATTCGAAAAAGGGCGTCGCGAAGTCGCGCTGGGCTTTTGAAAAGATCGTCGATCGCGGATATGCCGTCGCGACCGTCTTCTACGAACAAATCGACCCCGACTTTGACGACGGATTCAAAAACGGCGTTCACCCGCTCTTTACGAACTTCGACGCGAACGCGGGCGATTATCCCGCCACGATCTCCGCGTGGGCGTGGGGTCTTTCCCGTTGCTACGACTGCTTGGCGACTCTGCCCGAAATCGATTCGAGCAAAGCGATCGTTTTGGGACACTCTCGACTCGGCAAAACCGCGCTTTGGTGCGGCGCGAACGACCAACGTTTCGCGGCGGTCGTTTCGAACGATTCCGGCTGCGGCGGCGCGGCGCTTTCTCGTCGCGAATTTGGCGAGCGCGTCGATCGAATCAACGCGTCTTTCCCGCATTGGTTTACGAAGAATTTCCGTCAATACGGCGATAAAGTGAACGAATTGCCCTTCGACCAGCACGAACTGATCGCGTTGATCGCGCCTCGACCCGTCTACGTCGCGAGCGCGAGCGCCGACGAATGGGCGGATCCGAAAGGCGAATTTCTTTCCGCCTTATACGCCGATCCCGTCTATCGTCTCTTGGGAACCGACGGCATTGGCGGCGTTACGGAACAGCCGGGCGTCGATTCGCCCGTCGGCGCAACGATTCGTTATCATAAGCGAACGGGCAAGCACGACGTGACCGACTACGATTGGGAACAATACCTCAATTTTGCGGACGCGATTTTCTCTAAATAGTCGTCGCGCGAGTATTTGACTGCGCTTAACAACGCCCGACGAGAAGGGAACGACTTCTTTGAAACGTTCCCTTTTCGGGGCGTTCGTCCTTATTTCTCTATTTCTTTCTTTTCTTGCGAGAAACAAACGCGGCAATGACGACATCTCCCCTTCAAACTAAATCGAGCTTTTTCAAGTCGTCCCTCTTTTGGCTTCTCTTGGCGACGTTGTTGATTCGCGGCGCGTTGTTGTTTTCGTCGCTCGATTCCTTCGAAGACGACCCCGACCAATATATGAGTTTGGCGGAGAATTGGCGCGATTACGGCGTTTTCGGTTACGGCGAGCGCGCGACGGCGTTTCGACCGCCCCTTTATCCTTGGGCGCTCAAAACTGCGAGCTTGCTTTCTCGTCGCGACGACGGACGAAAAGGGAGCGCGCTTGAAATCGACGCCGACGTTTCGACCGTCGACGGAACGCGCGCGCGTTTTATTGACGACTTGCTTTTGTCGCGCGACGCCTCCGTCGCGTTGCTTCATTGGATTCTTGGCGTCGCGACGGTCGCGCTCGTCTATTTTTTCGCGCGCTCGCTTAAATTTTCGCCGACTTTTGCCGCGCTTGGCGCCGCGCTTGTCGCCGTCGATCCGATTCTTTTGCAGCAGTCGCGTCTTGTGATGACGGAAACGCTCGCGTCTTTTTTTGCGATCGCAATTTTAAATTGGGGCGCCTTCGTTTTGCGTCGGCGGACGCGCGACGCGGCGCGCGCGCAATGCGTTAATTACGCACTTTTCGGCGCTTTGTTAGGTTTGGCGACGCTTTGTCGACCCGCCTATCTTGCGCTTGCCGGATTGATTTTCGCGTATTTGTCCTTTGTCGAGTCGCGCGCGTTCTTTTCGAAGTCGGGCGGTGCCGCGATTCTTTGGGAAGTCGGAGGCCAAGGCGGTCTTAGG
>JAZUGM010000014.1:0-1719 GCA_045641205.1 Thermoguttaceae bacterium | reverse complement strand
TAAATATTTGTTGTATTCTAACGAACCGTTGAAAACTTTACGCGTCGAACCGTCTTCTTGACGTTCCGTCTTCGTTCCCAATTTCATCTTTTTATCGACCCGATAAAGCGCCGCGTCGCTTATGCCCTCCGGCTCCGTCGATACGACCCGCAAAGGAACCGGCGCCAACTTCTTAAACGGCTTGCCGTCCCGATCACCGATCGTCGACTTGCCCGACTCGTAATTCAAATGAACGTCCGCCAATTCCCGACCGATCGCCGAACATTGCCAAAATACGCCCGGCGAAGGCAACGGAAGGCGCGCCAACTCCTTTTTTAGGTCGTTTGCGTAGCGCTCGCGATAACTTGTTGAATGCAACGCCCCGTAAACATAGAAAAATATGTCGTCTTTTGTTACGTTTTCTCCGTAAAGCTCCCGCGCCTTTTTAAATATGCCGTCGGTGATAGCATCGCGCTGGACGTAACCGTCTATTATTACTTGTTTTTCCGTTGGTAAAAGCGTTGAATTTTCCAGCGGCTCGTAATAATAACGCGGGAAACATTGACCTGTGTCGGCATAGTGAAGATTGGGGATACTATCCGTCATTAAAACGGAAAAGGGTTTTGCGACTCCTAATCCAGTAGAATGAATTACGAGATTCTGCGTATTGGCTGTTGGAAAGAATTTAGGTATTTGACAAATCCTCTCAACGAAATTTCTGTTAAAAAAGAGACGTTCCTTACAAAAAGGTCTGTAAGAACTAATTCTTTCAAAATCTTCGATGTTGAATTTAAAAGTTTCTCCACGTTTCAGTGAAGAAAGTAGATTACAGGTCCAACTGATTTTTGAAGAATCGTTATTTACTAAGTCTTCTATTTTCCTATTGCCTAGTTCCTGCCTGTTTATCTTTTGAACCTGAGAATTATAAAAATCAATCATACTTGTCATATTATTGATAAGCGCCGATTCAGAAAAATTATAAGTCCAGGCGTCTCGGTTTGTACTCACTCCGCACGAATGGACGGCGAAAAATTTGAGGGGGGTGTCGTTTGAATCTTTGGCGTCTAACGGAAAAAATTTCTTAAAATCCCCGCCGCGTTGATTAATCCAATCCCCGTGTGCGTTTGGCGTGATTTCCGTCCATTCAGTCTTCTCAACGCTACCGAACCCGTTAATAATATTGAGCTTCTGTTCACGGGTAAGATAATCCCCAATATCGCGATAGTAAATTTTGGCGCTTCTCTCGCGAGGTTTCTTCACAAGAAGCGTAATCGCAACGGGCGTCCGCGAACCCGATCCGAAAATTTTGCCCCCCTCTTTGCGCGACAATTCCCCTTGCGTTCGTTGATTGCCTCTCAAATTAAAAACGTAAATCGAAGCGAATTCGTCGACAAGCGATTTTCTCATTCCCTCCATTGCGGCGTTCTCAAGATAAGCGCCATTAGAAACGAAAGCGACGACGCCTTGACTAGCAATTCGATCCGAAGCCCACCGAAACGCCTTGACGTAGGAGTCGTAAAGGCTCTTTTTTAACGTTGCCGTAGTTTTAGCGGCGTAAGTCTCAGTAATTCTTGCGTCAAGTTTTGCGTATTTCTCGTTTTGATTACCATCGTTTTGACTCCTTTGCCCGACCGAATAAGGCGGGTTCCCAACAATAACTTGAATCGTCGTATGTCGTTGTTTTTTAAGCCGTTTGCCGTTAGTCGGATTGTCGCAAGCGAGTTTATAAATCGGCTCGGG
>JAZUGM010000013.1:0-2134 GCA_045641205.1 Thermoguttaceae bacterium | reverse complement strand
CGCGCCGCGAAAAGCCCGGAAGAGAACTGGTTCGCCAACGCCGACGCCTCGCAGTTTATTCGCGAAGAGCAAAACGGCGACCGAAAAGAATATGTGTTAATGGAAGCCGATGGACCGGGCGCCGTCGTGCGTTGGTGGATTACCGCTCCGCATTACAAGAATAATTTTTACGTCTATATCGACGGCGCGGAAACGCCCGCTATTTCGGGCAATATTGCCGATATCGTCGGGGGCGAAGCGCTGGTCGGCGCGCCCCTTTCCGCCGAACGATCGCGCGGACGAGACTTGTATTTGCCGATTCCATACGCCAAGAGTATTAAAATTACTTGCGACAATATGGAAGAGCAGGGCAATCTCTACTATCAAATCGATTATCGAACTTACCCGCAAGACGTCGAAGTCGAATCTTTTTCGACGGACGTTTTGGCGAAATGTCAGGACAAAATCGCCGCGACGCAAAAGCTCTTACTTGAACCGAATCAAACGCTTAATCCGAAATCTGCAACGCAAGGCTTTAAGCGTCGCCTTGTCGCCGAGGAAATTGAAGGGAGTTACGAAACGCATTCGATCAAAGGACCGGGCGCCATTACTGAAATCGACGTTAAATTGACCGCCGAGGACGTTCCCGCCGCGACGCGCAATATCGTTTTGGCGATTTCGTTTGACGATGAGGAGACCGTTTGGGTTCCCGTCGGCGAATTTTTCGGTTCGGGCGTCGGCGTCAATCCGAACAAAACGTGGTTTACCGAAGTTCTGCCCGACGGAACGATGAAAGCGTATTGGCGTATGCCCTTTGCGCAAGTCGCGAAGGTTTCTTTCCTTGATTTCGGAAAGCAAGACGTCGTTTTAGATTACGCCGTCTACTACGAGAAGGCGCCCTTTACTGAAGACACGATGTATTTTCACGCGAATTGGCGTCAAGAGCGCGAAATTCAAACGATCGGCGGCAACGGGACTAAAGACTGGAATTACACGACGTTGAAAGGAACCGGCGTTTACGTCGGCGACGTGTTGTCCGTCGTCAATCCGACGTCGGCTTGGTGGGGCGAAGGGGACGAAAAAATCTACGTCGACGGCGAAAAGTTTCCTTCCCACTTTGGAACCGGCACCGAAGACTACTACGGGTACGCGTGGTGTACGCCGGAGTTTTTCGAAGCGCCTTTCCACGCGCAACCGCGTTGCGAAGGACCCGGCAATTTTGGCAATACGACGAATTTGCGTTTGCGTTCGTTGGACGCGATTCCGTTCCGAACCGATTTTCGGTTTGATATGGAAGTTTGGCATTGGGAAGCGGCGCTTGTGAATTACGCCGTCGCGACGTTCTGGTACGGGCTCAAAGGAACGTCGATCGTCGAGGGCGTCGGTCCTAATCGCGAAGAACTTGAAGACGAAGCGAGCGCGCCGATTGCGTACAAGTCGAAGTTTACTTTCAAATTTGACGATTTCGACGCGACCGACGTTTCCGGCGGGCGTATTGCCGTTCAAGATATGAAAGGCTTCGAGAATGAAAACAACGCCTGGAAAAATAGCAAGCAACTTTGGTGGACGGAAGGCAAGCCGGGGGACTTTTTGACTTTGAACGTCAAAAACGTCGAACTGGGTAAAACGAAATTGTACGTCGGCGCCACCGTCGCGCGAGATTACGGAAAAGCCAACTTTTGTTGGAACGGCGAAAAAATCGGCGAATCCGTCGATTTCTTCCATTCGCCCGAAGTCGAGAAGCGCGTCGTCGCTTTCGACGTTCCAGAGACGACCGAGACGGAAGGAACGCTTACCGTCGAGCTTGTCGGAAAGAACGACGAATCCATCGGAACGATGATTGGAATCGATTCGATTCAATGGGGCGACAAAGTCGAACAAGAAGAGGACTCTGTTCGATCGGACGAAGACGAATCGAAGTCGGAAGAGACTTCTTCAACGTCGAACGTCGGCGACGACTGTGAAGCCGTTGTGCAAACGACTGGTTTAAAAAGACTTAATCGCGTTCGTCTCTTGGGGGCGAAAACAAGCCCGCAACTCTTTAGAACGAGAACGCGATTATTTTCACCTTCGCCAACTTGGCGGAAGACGTCGCGTAAGCGTCGCGGGATAATCGTTCGGGAAAAATAGAAAAACCGCCGAATGAAATTCGGCA
>JAZUGM010000012.1:0-38065 GCA_045641205.1 Thermoguttaceae bacterium | reverse complement strand
CAAAAATAATCCTTATACGCGGGATAAGAAGGAAACAACGGCGAAAGAACGGCTACCCAGTTTTCCTCTTCTTCTTTGTCAAAGTCTTTTTCAAAGTCGTCGTTCATACCGCGCCTCCGGCAAATCGAACGTAAGTCAACCCGTCGCGCCCGCGATAAACGGCGGGCTCTGATTCTTCACTGGATTCGATACGCTTCTTCGTTCCAAACGAAGGCGCGGGCTCGGCTCCGGCGCGCGTCGGATTCCAAAAGTAACCGGCAATATCGAACGCCCGTTTGACGTCAAGGGCGAAAGACTGCCAAATCGTCTTCCGACCCTCCTTTGCTATCAAAGCGGCGCGACGCGCATACCCAATCATCTCTGAAAGGCGCGCATAGCCAAGTTTAACGGCGGCGACGGCGCGGTCGATCAGTTCTGATCGAAGAGACGATTCCCAGACAATGGAAACGAGAGAGCGACGAATCTCTTGACCTTCGGCGTCGTCAATGTCGACGCGACCAAGAGCGTCGCCGACGGATTCCTTACTCAAATTGGAAACGGAATAGCGTTTTTCACGCGCGCGTTTATTTGTATTTATTTCTTGTATTTCTTGAGTATTAATATTAATACTAGAGGACAAGTCGGCGTCGGAACCCGTTTCGGAAACGGTATCGGAAACGGTTTCCGTATCCGTTTCTGCAAAATCAAAAAGGGAAGCGCCCTTATAGGGGTCGTCTTGAATAGAAAGACGAAAACCGCCGTCGACGACTTCGAGAGAAGCGAGTCGCGCGTCAAGGATTTCGCCGATCAGCGAGCGCACGACGCGGGCGGTAAAAGCGGCGCCGCGTTGCGTCGTTATGCCAGCCTTATTAAGGGCGTCGGCGATCCCGTCGTAAGAGAGAACGTCCTCTCGTCCGGCGGCGTTCTCGAGTGCGAGAAAGAGGACGATAGCGTCTCGACGTTTAAGTCGAAACGCGCGATTTTTGAGAAAATTAGCGTCAATTACCATATCAACCTCGGGCAAGGGATTTTTTTGAGCGCGGAACCTCCGCGCGGAACAAATCCCGCGAAAACGAGCAGTAGTCGGCGGCGTCTAGCCCGATCCGGCAAACAAACGTCGACCACCGCAAAAAACCCCCCTTGTCAAACTGAAAAAGGGCGTATAATAAAAAGCATTGGGGTCGTAACTCAACGGTTAGAGTAGAGGACTCATAATCCTTTTGTTCGGGGTTCGAATCCCTGCGACCCTATTTGACGATTTGTGATTAGATGTTTGTGCTTTTGTACGAATGATTGTGGTTGTTTGTCGTTGTTATTGACTTTGCAAGTGGTTTGTTTCTGATTTGCCGAATTTTTCGGATCTTAGGAGTAGAGGCGGTTCTCGCTTCGCTGGGTGCGTCTGGTTTTATAGAGCGTGCGAGGTTGTCGTAGCATATGTTTGAGAGTTTTATTGGAGTCTTCGTTTTTATGACTCTATAGACATATTACAGAAACTTTGTCTTTGTTTATTTTTCCCAGCTTCTTTATTTGTAAGCGTTCGCAGAATGTTTGCAATGTTTCCAAGCGTATCGTTTATTTCAGAATAAACGTCGCGTAGGAATCGCCGCGAAAGCGGCGCGCGAGAAGCCGCATATCGAAGATATTCGGACTGCGTCGGTTCGCAAAAGGTCGATCGCGCGACGGAGGCGGAATTACGAACGGTTTCCATTGACGTCGTTAAATCGAATTTGATTTGGAACGTTTACGGCGTATTATCGGGGGGGGTAATCACCACGTCGGCATATGAACGCACAGGATTCTTCATTATGCGGAGTACGTTTTATACGTTTATTCAAAGTCGGTTGTTATTGGTTGTGAAGGAGTCCGCTTATCACGCGCGCTTTACGACGCGATTCCAACGCGAACCTTATTCAGAATATTCCGTGAACGATTACCTCTATTTTATCTAACGAATAATTTGCGAGTATGATTTGGAACGTCAACTTGTTGACCTCATTTTGTTTTATAACGTCATAGCGGTTGTCGATGTTACTTGCCATAATGCACGATAAGGATGAGGAACGTATTTATGGGCTTGAAGTAAATTGAGTAAACAGAAGATTTTTTATACTTTTGTCGCTTGGTTTTGATTGTTGTGCGGATTGTCGGTTTTGCGTAAAACAAAGACAATCTATGAACTGAATAGACTTTAAAAAAAAAAGACGTTAAGCGGTTTGATTGAATACGAATTTCGATTTTCTTCAAATCAACTCTCTTATTAGGTCTCATACGCGTCTTTTTTATGGGTATAATATGAACGACGTATTGTTAAATCGCCTTACGTCGGCGATGATCGATCGAGCGCGTTTTTAACGGAATTTTGCCATTCGTAGACCTTGTTTATTTTATAAGTTTTTTGAAG
Source organism: Thermoguttaceae bacterium (assembly GCA_045641205.1). Taxonomy (GTDB): domain Bacteria; phylum Planctomycetota; class Planctomycetia; order Pirellulales; family Thermoguttaceae; genus RUG369. The sequence continues at coordinate 35,685 of JAZUGM010000012.1, read as the reverse complement.
CGTCGCGTATTTTTTTGGTGAGCGTCCTTTGTTTGGCTTTTGCGTTTTTTTCGGCGCGAGTTTTTGCCTTTGTTTTTGAAGACGAACCCGACGCTAAAGAGACGCAGACTGTTGCAGATTTTCATTCGGGCGTAGGATCGGCGCGAGTTTCTTTTTCGACGCGATCAGACGATTTTCTCCGTCGCGACGCAAAGGGCGTACAGACTCGTTATCCCTCCGTCGCTAAAATTGTCGGACGTTCGATAACAAAAGAACGCGAAGACGGAACGCAGATGGTGCCCGTCTATTACGGCACAGGGTGTTACGTCGCAGAGTATGGAGCTTGGGGAATAGTACTGACGAATTGGCACGTAGTTAGCGAATCCGACGCGGCGGTCGACGTTGTTTTCCCTACGAGCGGTCTTTTTCCCGCGCGCGTTATTTTACGCGATGAAGTTTGGGATCTCGCCGCTTTATTGATCGAACGTCCAGACGATCTTTTACCTATTCCAATTTCTTTGGAAGTACCAAAATTAGGCGAAAAGTTTTGGGTAGGCGGTTACGGTCAAAAGAGCGGTTTGGACGATTTTCAACTTCAAGCCGGATTTCTCCAGAATTACGTTTCGCTTGTCGATCCCGACGATTCGTCAGAGTCGGAGTCCGTTCCTTCGGGCGTCGACGCCATTCTGCCGTCTGCAAACGTTAATCAAGGGGTCTATCTCCGTCCTCCTCCGCGAATGAAAAAGGCTCTCTATGAGACGCTGGCGATCAAGCGCGGCGTTCGGCGCGGCGATTCCGGCGGACCGATTTTTAATCGATACGGGGAGTTGGCGGGGATATTGTGGGGATCCGACGGCAAAAGCACTATGGGAACGGTCGATTTGCGTCTCCAAGAGTTCTTAACGCAGGCGATTCGTCGAGCGGCGCGTTATTGCGCCGAGCAATCTCTTGACGCGGAGGCAATGGGCGCGAAATTTGACGAGCGAACGCCCGTTGACTCGCCGTTGTCCAACGTCGTCGACGCCGATGGAGCCGAACTTTCGATGTACGACGCTTTATTGCGCGACGGAGTTTTTTCCATCTCGTCCCGTAGCGTTTACGTTTCCGCCGACGTTTCGGTTTCAGCGGAGACACTGGCGCGTGTTACTAAAGAGGAAGCGTTGAAAAAAGTTCTTGTTTCTTCGCAGAAGACGTCGAAACTTGATTCTGAAGGTCCTCCTTTTCCGCCGATTTATTCTCCGACTTTCGTCGTTCAGCAACGCGAGACAAAACAAATTTCACCAGAGAAAATCAATCCCGAGATAGCGGCGCGACTAGACGCGGTCGTTTTGGCGCAGGTTACAAAGGAACGCGCCTCTTTTCAAACGCGAGACGAAAGCGAGCTTGAGGTTTCACAGACCGCGAATAAGGAATCGCAAACTCGTAAAACAGCGTTAGGAACAAACGATTCTCCTCGTTTTGCCGACGCGTCGGAAACCGCTCAAAGAGCGCCGTCCGAATTTAGCGAAGAAGACGATTCCGAAAAAGATTTACGCGTAGACGTAACGGAAGAGACGATTTCAGAATTTGACAAGGTCGACAAAGAAACTGAAACGTCCGCGCGCGGAGGCGTTTATCTTTCCACAATCCAGACTTACGCTTTGTTTTGCGTTCTGTTCATCTTTTTTTATTTGGCGGCGCGGGGTATGAATATCGAATCTGACGTCGAGCGGAAAAAAAGAGGAAAAATACGCTTGCATAACGACTGACCTCTTATTATACTTTCTTCGCTGGCGTCTTGACGGACGTCTTTGCGAATGTTGTTAATAGATGGGGGACGTCAAGGACGATGAACGCTTTGTTGCAGAAATTTCGTTGGCAAGACGCGGCGGCGCCTTTTTTCGCTATCGTCGCCGTCTTGGCGCTTTTATTTCGTCTTCCGAACGAGGCGTTGGATTTGCTTCTTTCGATAAACTTGGCTTTGTCGACAATAATTTTTCTTTCGACTTTTTTTGTTTCTAAACCGCTTGAATTTAGTTCTTTTCCGACGGTTCTTCTTTTGACGACGCTTTATCGTCTTGTTTTGAACGTTTCCACCACGCGTCTTATTTTAACACAAGGAGACGCGGGACAAGTAATCGACGCTTTTAGTCGATTTGTCGCAGGAGACAATCTTGTCGTCGGCGCAGTTGTTTTTTTGATTTTTATTATCGTTCAGTTTATCGTAATCACGAAAGGGGCGACGCGTATTAGCGAAGTATCCGCTCGATTTGCTTTAGACGCGTTGCCCGGTCGTCAGACCGCGATAGATTTCGATTTGAATTCCGGCGCTATTTCGGCGTCGGAAGCGCGACGTCAACGCGCGGAATTGTCGGAGCAGGCCGATTTTTTTGGTTCTATGGACGGCGCCAGTAAGTTTGTGCGCGGCGACGCGATCGCTAGTTTGGTTATTGTTTTTGTCAACGTAATTGGCGGATTGATTATTGGCGTAGCGCAACAAGGCGTTTCTCTTGTCGAGTCCCTTGAACTTTACGCAAAATTAACGATAGGGGACGGTCTGGCTTCTCAAACGCCCGCGCTGTTGATTTCTTTGGCGTCGGGACTTCTTGTCGCGCGAACATCTCGTAGTCAAAACGTTTCCGAAGTCGTTTTAAAACAAACGTTTGGACGTCCTATAGTATTAGGCGTTTCCGGCGTTTTTTTCGTCTTTTTATCGTTTACGGGATTGCCGATAATTCCGTTATTAACTCTTGCTTGCGGCTGTTTTGCGCTTGCATGGGGTCTTGGACGGAAAAATGGGAGCGTCGCGTCTTCCGTCGATATAGAAGACTCCGGCGCCAGAACAGTAAAAGCGGAGGAAGAAGAAGACGTCGGCGCCTTGCTAGACGTCGAGCCAGTAACGTTAGAAATCGGAATCGGTTTAATTTCCGTCGCTCAATCCGAATCCGACGCGGGCGGCTCTCTACTTGAACGCGTTCGACACGTTCGCCAAAACGTCGCGACAGAGTTGGGGGTCGTGATTCCCAAAGTTAAGATTCGCGACGAGGCGTCTTTGGACGAGAATCAGTTTTGTATTAAGGTTCACGGCGTAGAAGTCTTTCGCGGAAACGTATATCCGCAGATGCTTTTGGCCGTCGACAACGGATTGGCTTTTGGAGATATTCAGGGATTGCGAACGTCGGCTCCCGGCAAAACAACGTCCGCGTTTTGGATTGAACGCAACAAGCAGGAGGAAGCCGACGCCGCCGGATACGAAGTTTGGAGTCCGGGCGACGTAATTGAAAAGCGACTTTTAGAGGTTTTATTACGCGAATCTTCGTGCTTGCTGACGCGCGACTCCGTCAAACGCCTGCTCGAGCGTTTACGCGAGACGTCGCCGACTCTTGTCGCCGAGGCTTTAAACGAATCCGACAACGAACGCGGTTCGAATTTAGCGCGGATTCAACACGTTTTGCAACTTCTCCTTTACGAGGGCGTTTCCATTCGTCGACTTGACGTCGTTTTGGAATCTATCGTCGACCTTTCTATTCGCGAACCTCTATCGAGCGTCTATCGCGCGTTGGAATACGCTCGAGTTCGATCGGCTCGAGTTCTTTCTTCGAAATACAGGGACGAGGACGCGACGTTGCGAGTCGCAATGTTTGATCCCGAGTCGGAGGACGCTTTACGCGCGTCTCTTATTGAATCTGATTTGGGCGAACCGACCTTTTCTTTAGGAACGCGGGAAATCGACGCTCTAAAAAAAGCCGTTTCCGATAGTCGGGCTTGTTTTCTTGACGCCAATTTGCCCTGCGTTTTTCTGGTCGAACGTTCAATTCGCTTTCCTTTGCGTCGTATTGCCTGTGAAAATCCCGGCGACGACGTCGTTGTTTTATCTTTTGACGAGATCGATTCGAAGACTAAAATCGTCCAAGAAGTCGGCGTCGATTGGAAGCCGTAATAGAAAATGATCGATCACAAGTCGGAAAAATCAAGGCGCCGCGAACAAAGGAACAAGAAGAACCAAGAAAGAAAAAAACGTCGCCACAAGGCGACGTTACAAAGAATCGGGGCGACACGATTCGAACGTGCGACCCTCTGCTCCCAAAGCAGATGCGCTAGCCAGGCTGCGCTACGCCCCGAACAAATCGTCGCTATTCTAGCGCTTTTTCCGAAATCCGAAAGGGGAAAATTCGGAAAAGGCTAAAAAACGTAAAAACTCTTACATAAAATCTTCGTGCCTTACGATACCCGATTCTTCCTCGACTTCGGCGTGAGTTTGCCAGCGCCATCTCCTACTAGGGCGCCTTTTTTCTTCACGCACGCCATACCTCGGTTGGACTTTAAATCCAAACGCTTCCTTGATTCGTTCGAACAACGTTTTATTCAGAACGTATTCAACTTCCACAATTTCGTAAGGTTTTTCCGCTTCGAGATACAACTTACGAACGGAAATTTTGTCGCCGAATTCCCCGCCGCAAACGCTACAAGGCAATTTGTTTTTCGGTTCGCGAACCGCATGCCCGCAACTTTTACAGATATAACGGTATTCCCAAGGACCGTAGCCGTATCGTTTTTCTTTCATTGCGGATTCCCATTGAGGCGATGTTAAAAATAATAGACCCGTCTATGCGCGAAGACAAGTCTACCCTTTTATATTATAGTCGATAGCTTCTCTTTTGTCGAGGGCTGTCACGTCTTTCTTCTGAAGAAAAACGGGCGCTATATTTTTTTTAATAATTTGATAGAATGTACAGTAGGTTCGTTAGCGCGGTTATATGCGACAGTCGGCGACGGCTTCCGTTTGCAAACGATTACCTGCGGACAACGATTAGAAAGCGAAATAAAAATGGACGAAACGTCGACGCAAGATAAGGCTGCGCGGTCGATGCGCAACGAGCAGGTCGATCTACGAACGCCGCAACTTGCCGGCTTGCTTGCTTGGGCGTTCCCAGGCGCGGGGCATCTTTATCAACGCCGTTACTTTAAGGGCGCAGTAATAGGCGTTTCTATTTGGAGCGTCTTGCTTTTTGGACTCTTTGCGGGCAGTTATCGCGAGGAACTTTCGAACGGGGCGACACGTTATCATTTCGCGCGCAACGTTTATTGCTCGTGGCGCGACGGCGACAAGCGATTGTATTTTATTCCTCAAGCGTGCATAGGAGCGATCGCCGTTCCGGCTTGGCTCCAGGCGCGCAACCCCGTCGACGCGACCGACGGCGTATTAACGACCGCCTTTGCGCCTCCTCGTATTTCATCCGAATCGTCTACGCGAGCTAATCAGCCGAGTTACGACGAGTTGGTCTGTCGTCTTCATTCTTGGTTGGATGTTTCGACGATTTATACCGTAGTGGCCGGTCTCCTCAATATTTTGGCGATATTTGACGCGCTTGGAGGCGCCGCCCCTCAGCCAGTGGAAGAAGAGGAGAGAACTAAGAAGGATCGTAAGAAACGAAAGAACACTGAAAAAACGGAACCGACCAAAGAAAAGAATTAAAGAAAAGAATTGACGACTTAAGGTTTGAAACGTCGGAGGAAGGGTAATGAAAGCGAATAAAATAGACGAGTCTGAAGCGCGAGTCAGCACGATTCAGTTTCGCGTTAGATACCAAGAAACGGATCAAATGGGCGTCGTCTATCACGCGAACTATTTCACTTATTTTGAAATGGGGCGAACCGAGCTATTGCGCGAAGCGTCCGGCGTTAGTTATCGCGACGTCGAGGCAAACAAGACGAAAATGGTCGTTGTTAAAGCGGAATGTTCTTATTTTAAGCCTGCTCGTTACGACGATTTATTGACGTTGAAAACACGCGTAGTCGGTCTTTCTTTTACAACGATCGAACATGAATATCGTCTTTTTCGCGACGACGTTTTACTAGTCGTAGGGCGCGTTTTGTTAGCGACCGTCAACGAACAAGGAAAAGTCGTGCCAGTTCCAAAGTGGATTAAGGAACTGAGCGTGAAAAAAGACGACGCGCAGGAGAAGATTTGAACGTCGGCGAATCGGTCGACGTTTTCGAATCGGCGCGGGGACGTTCGCTGTCTTTCTCCAAACGAGAAAATAAGGACGGCGTCGTCTTTTTAGGTAGTGCGAATTTAAAATTTATCGAAGGGAAACGACGTGAGCGAAACTTTTTTTGTTACCGGCGCGACTGGATTTATAGGCGCCCGATTAGTCGCGCGTCTTGCCGAGTCTGGCAAACGCGTGAAATGCTTGACTCGTTCGCGCCTTCGACGTAAATCTATTTCGAAATACGACGTTGATTTTGTCGAAGGCGATTTGAACGACGTCGAAGCGTTGCGTCGCGGCGTTTCCGAATCGACTTGCGTTTTTCATCTTGCCGGACTTACTCGCGAGTCTCGTCGGGGCGAATTTGACGCGGTGAATCGCGTTGGACTATTGAACGTCGTTCGAGTTTGCGCCGAAGTTAGTCCTAAACCCGTTCTTATTTCCGTTTCGTCCCTTTCCGGAGCCGGCGTCGCTCCTAAAAGCGCCGATTCTTCGACGTACGCGCCTTATCGTTTGAAACGCGAGACGGATTTTCCCAAGCCCGTTTCGCCTTATGGACGCAGTAAATTCGCCGGGGAATTGGAATTAACTAAATTTGCGGACGCCGTGCCTATTTCCGTCGTTCGTCCTCCCTACGTTTTCGGCGAAGGCGATCTTCATTCGGCGCCGCTCTACAGAATGGCGAAAGAGAAGGGCGTTTTTGTCATACCGGGTTGGGGCGACCGATTTTATTCGTTCGTTTACGTCGAAGATCTTGTGGAAGTTCTTATTAAAGCCTTTGAGCGCGGCGAACGTTTAACGTCGACGAGTTTAACGCCGTTTGACGCGACTCCTAGCGAATGTTCCGGTTGTGGAATATATTACGCGACGTCTCACGATCCCGTTCGATTTTCGGATTTTGGCGCAATGATTGGTCGCGCTTACGGTCGGAATCGTCTAACGACTTTTCGCGTTCCACCCGTCGGCGTCCTTGGAGCGGGAATTTACGGCGAATGTTATCGTATGGCGACTCATAAGCTGGCGTCTCTCGATTGGAATAAATCGATCGAAGCGTTGCGCGGACCTTGGATTTGTTCAGGGGAAAAGTCTGCTTCGCAACTTGGCGTAACCGTCGGTTCAAGTTTAGAAGAAAAAATCAAACGCGCGGCGGATTGGTATTATCGCGAAAACATTGACGTATGAGCGGCGAGGACGCGAAAATGAAAGATTACAAAGACTATGCCAATCTTTCCAATGCCGAGGCGTTGGAAAGAATTAAGTTTGTTCGCGCGTCTAGCGGCGATAAATTAACGATATTAGCGCACTATTACGCTTTAGACGAGATCGTTGAACTTGCCGATTTCGTAGGGGACAGTCTAGCTCTTGCTAAAAAGGCGGTTTCTTCTTCCGCCGACGCCGTTTTGTTTTGCGGCGTTCGTTTTATGCTTGAAACCGCCGATATTCTTTTGAATCGTCCCGAACGAATACTTGCACGCGGGGGACGACGCGCGATCGTAATGGCGCCCGACTTGTCTTCCGGATGTCCAATGGCCGATATGATCGACGCTGTTCAGGCGAATGATTGGAAGCGACAATTAGAGACGCTTGTTGACTTTAGCGAGTTTACGCCCATTACTTACGTGAATTCGTCGGCGGAAACCAAGGCGTTTTGCGGTCGTTACGGCGGTTCGATTTGCACGTCGGCCAATGCGGAAAAAGTAGTTCGCGCGGCTTTTGCGCGTCGTCCTAAACTGCTTTTTATGCCCGATTCGAGATTGGGACGCACGACCTCCCTTGCGGTTGGAGTCGTTCCCGAGCAGATCGCTTTGTGGCGTCCCAACGAGCCGTTTGGCGGAAATTCGCCGGAGACAATTCAACGCGCGCGCGTTATTCTTTGGGATGGGTATTGTCCCGTTCATCAACGCTTTTCTTCATCCTGGATTCGTCGTTTCCGCGAAGAAACGCCCGGCGCGCAGTTTTGGGTACATCCCGAAGCGCAACGCGAAATAGTCGAAACGAGCGACGGTTACGGCTCGACTACAAAATTACTCGACGTTGTTGCCAACGCGCCGAAAGGGTCGGCTCTGGCGATAGGAACCGAATGGAAATTGGTCGATCGAATTCGACGTCAGAATCCCGATAAAAAAATCTTTTATCCGGGCGACGAACCAAGCGTGTGCGTCGATATGTCAAAATCAACGCTCCAGAAATCCGCTTGGGTTCTTGAAAATTGGGCAGAAGGCAATCCAGTCAACGAGGTTTCAATTTCCGAGGACGTCGCTAAAGACGCGTATCGCGCGTTAGAATCTTTGTTGTAAGACGTCGGCGTCCTTGAAGACAAGATTTTTTGGAGAACGCGTTCGTTTTATAAAACGTTTCGTTCTCCAAATTTTTTTTTCGCGCTTTCGCGTAGTTTTGACGCGATTTCTTTTCGCCCTATTCGTTCGAAAGCATCGATCGCTTCGTTTGTCGCAAGTTCGTCAAGCGCGTAATTTTCCGACGCCAACGCGGCGACGCGTAGGAAATTGCTCGCGGCAAGTTCGTCTTGCGCCAGACTTTTTCTTCCCAAGGCGATTAACGCGGTCGGACCTAATTTGAAGTTTTGCGGAAGAAGCTCGAGCGTCTGCGTCCAGCGGTCGACTTCCTTTTCCGACGGTTTTTTGAGTAGCGCCAAGCGCCATAATTGCGCCGTCGCAAGCAACGAAATTAAACGACAGGTCTGATTCAATTCGGAATCGTTTTCTTCTTCCGATTCGCAAACGACTAAATCACGCATCGCTTCCGTCGCTTCTTTTCCGAATTGAGGCGAAGTCAACAAAACCGAGGCGGCCAGCAGTCTTCCGACTGGATTGGGACGTCCTGAAGGGTTGTTTGTCCGCTCGAGCCATTCTTGCGCGTTCGTTTCGGCTTGGCGTCGCGCTTCCGTATTGGAACCTCTGGAGATCGTCGTTTGATTTGTCCAACGTAGGGGCGCGCTAGGAAGAAAAACGGAATAAGAATCAACGCGACAGAGCAGAAAGAATTCGACGACCGCTTCGTCGTCTCTTCCCAAGGCGACTAACGTTTCTACGATTTTCGCGGTTGCCCATTCTTTTTCTAAACGTCTTTCCGTCGACTTGCGCGCTTGTTGGAAGAAGGTTAGCGCGCGCAGAAATTGCGAATTAACGCCGCTTCGACGTCCGGCTTCAAACGCTTCGATTCCGGCTAAAAACTCGCTGGAAACGGCAATTTCAAGACGTTCAAAGGAAGAAGTAGGAACCGTTTGCGTTTCATTACCGACGCATATAGTCGCGCCGCCTCGACCCGACAAAGAGAGAATCGCGCAACGCGCGCTTTTGCCGTTTTTCAAATAGACGACGTCGGAATTATTGACGCCGGGCTTGATTATCGGCGAAGATTGGTTCGACGTAGGAGGCGCGACAAGGTTCGACGAGTTTCGTTCGGCGCGCAACGCAAAAGGATTCTGCGAATTTAACGATTCCTGCGGCGATCGAGCTAATAAAGCGCACGACGCGAACGCGTAGACGCAAAACGCGAAGAAAAACGACGACGTTCTCCGAGTACGAAACATTTTCAATCCTTAGTATGCGACTTTACGTCAAACCGACGCGTCTAATCGCGCGGCGACACGAACGGGGCAACCGTCTAATCCGACGATCGGGAGCGGAAAACACGCGACGTCAAAGGCTCGCGCGTTATCGAACAAGACGCAATTTTTTTGGACGTCGCTCCTTGAAAAACAGGGAAGCGCGTCCAATCCGACTAAACCTTCCAAAATTAAAATCGGGGGTCGACGTCCCAATAGTATGCGATGACACTCGGCGTCGGCGCATAAATCTAATTCGTCGAGAGGTTGTTCGTTCTCCTTAACAAGGAACTTTTCGTCGTATTCCTTTTTTTCCGTCGGCAACAAGTCGTTTAATTCGACGTCAAAGGGATTTTTGGGGGTCGTCGGTTCGGACGTCGACTCGATTTCAACGTTTGTCGGAAAAGAGACTAACGACGGCGTTTCGAGTCCTAAAATTCGCAAATTAGCGTAATCGTCCAACCAATCGCATATTTCGGTCGAGAGAGAAGGAAAATTCGAATAGAATTCAGGTCGACCGAACCTCGAAGCCCAATTAGTACGCAAAAAGAGAAAATCAACCGCCTTGACAATCTGTTCAAAAGGATATAAATCGTCGACTTTTATGGAAACCGACCGACCAAAGGACGCGTCGCCGTAGCTTGGCAAAATCCCCGTTAAATCAAGACAAGCGGCTTTTCCATAAAAGAAATCGAGCGGAAAATCGTTCAACGTTTCTCCGTCGACAAAATAATGAAAGGGCGCGTCGATATGCGTTCCTAAGTGCGAGCCTATCGTAAGACGCGAACCATAAAATCCGTCGACTGCGTGTTCGGCAAAAGGGCGCGATCGAAAGAACGGATCGCCGGGAAACACAGGAACGCCTTCGACGATCCGACGCGATAAATCAATCCAAGTCGTCAAGGCGTCTCTCCTGTAACGTAATCGACGCGAACGCAAACGTCAAATCAACAGTTCCGCAATATAGTGAATTCGCATTTCTTTCAGGTCAGACTCTCTTTGCATCATTCCGCCGAAGTGCATCGCGCAACTCAAGTCGGTGGTAACAAGGTCGCGAACGCCTTGATCGTAAACTTTGCGAATATTTGCGATTTTCTTTTTACCCATAGCCAAGGACGTACCGGGCATTTTGACGCTAAACGTGCCGCCAAATCCGCAACACTCTTCGACGTTCGGAATCGGAACGTATTCAAGGTCGCGAATGGAATCGATTAACGTTTGCGCCGCTTGAGCAATTCCCAATTCGCGTCGACCGTGGCAACCGATATGCAAGGAGACTTTGTGCGGAAAACTCGCGTTGAAATCCTTTTTTTTCAGAACGTTGACGAGGAATTCCGACAATTCGTAAACGCGCGCTCCGACCGCAACCGCAGGAGATTGGGAATTCGCTTCTTTGAAGAAAACGCGGCACATCGACGCGCAAGCCGCCGACGGCGTAACAATCCAACGATAATTTGCAAAGACGCGCCCAAACTGCTCCATTACTTTTCGAGCGTCGTCCCAGTACCCGGAGTTGAACGCCGGTTGACCGCAACACGTTTGTTCTTTCGGATAGACGAGCGGAACGCCCAATTTTTCTAAAACTTTTACGGTTGCAACTCCCGCTTCGGGAAAAAATTGGTCGACAAAACAGGGAATAAAGAGCGCGACTTCTTCGCCTTGTCGATATTCAGGGTAATCCCATTGCGGAACGGCGCGTTCTAACGCTTCAATCATTTCTACTTTACTCCAATTTATCGCTAACGCGCGCTTGCGTTTCGTGTTTGCAAGACGCGCGAACTATCGTCTCAAGACTTTGACGGGACGCGACGCTCTTAACGTAACGTCGCGTTCTTTCCGTGTGATTTTAAGCGCAAAGTCGATCGACGTTTGTTCAGTTGCTTGACGCTTTAATTTCTTTATCGGCGACGTCTGATCGACTCCAAGAGCCTTCCCAGTGAATTTTTGAGACGGCTTCATAGGCTTTACGCTTTGCTTCGGCGACGGTGGCGCCCAAAGCGACGACGTCGAGGACGCGTCCTCCGTTCGTTCTAACGATCCCGTTTTCGTCGAGTTTCGTTCCGGCGTGGAAAACTTTGACGTCCGGCAGTTTAGCCGCTTCGTCCAAACCGAAAATCTCATATCCCTTTTCGTAAGAACCCGGATAACCTTTGCTAGCCATTACGACGCAGACCGCCGCGCGATCATCCCATTCGAGCGGGTCTAAATGAATCAATTTTTCGTCGATCGTAGCCTGCATAACGTCGAAGAGGTCGGTTTTCAAACGGAAGAGCAACGGCTGACATTCCGGGTCTCCAAATCTTGCGTTATATTCCAAGACCTTCGGACCCTGCGGGGTCATCATCAAACCGGCGTATAAAACGCCTTTAAATTTTGCGTCCATACGATTTAGCGTGAAGACGGTTGGCACAAGGATTTTTTCTTCAATCCAGTGCAATTTACGATCGTCGACTAACGACGCCGGACAATACGCGCCCATTCCGCCGGTATTTGGACCTTTGTCTCCGTCGTAAGCGGCCTTGTGGTCTTGCGCGGGTTGCAAAGTCACGATGGTTTGACCGTCGGTGATCGCCAACACGCTTGCTTCTTGACCGACGAGACGTTCTTCGACGAGGAACTTAGCGCCCGCGTCTCCAAACGCGCGATCGTCGGCGATTTTCTTGATCGCTTGTTTCGCTTCGTCTTTGGAGCCGCATACGACGACGCCTTTGCCGGCGGCAAGACCGTCCGCCTTAATAACCAGATTGCCGTCGTAACTTTCGTCGACGTATTGCAACGCGTCGGCAGAATTATCAAAGACCTGACTTCGCGCCGTTGGAACGAGCGCCTTGTTCAAGACTTCTTTACAGAATACTTTACTACCCTCTATTTGCGCCGCTTTTTTATTGGGACCGAAGGCTCGAATACCATTCGCTTGAAACGCGTCGATCGCGCCGACCGTCAACGGAGCTTCCGGACCGACGACGACTAACTCGACGTTCTTTTCTTTGACAAATTTAATTAACGCGGGGAAATCCTTTTCGGAAATCGACACGTTTTCGGCGTCAAGAGCCGTTCCTGCGTTTCCGGGAGCTACGTAAACTTTATCGACTTTGGGGCTACGTCCCAGCTTCCAAGCCAACGCATGTTCGCGCCCGCCGCTGCCAATAACCAAAACTTTCATTTTATTCCTTCGTTTCTTACGTGTTCCGCATATCGTCAAAGGACGCCGTTTAACGCCTGAATTTCGTCGAAAATTATTTGTTTATTCGACTAAAACGTTCGTATTATATCTTCTTTTGGTCTTTTTGTGAACTGGTGAAAAATTTTTTCAAAGACGTTTTTTCTTGAATTTAAAGACGCGCGCAAGAAAAAACTGAACGTAGAGTAGAACACGTCAAAAAACGCCGCAGAATCCGAACGACCTGCGGCGTCTAACTAAGACTCAGTTTTGGGAGAAAATAGACGCAATTTCACTCCAGTGAATTGTAGCCGACCAAGCAAGCGTGCCGACGCCCGCAAGAATAAGCCAGTAGGCGAAGTAGTGCAACTTCCCGTCTTTCAACATCGACATCAAGACTTTGAGAGAAATCCACCCGACAATAAAACTAACGACCGCTCCGCCTAGATATACCAACATTGTCGGATCCGAAAAGAAAACGTCGGTTAAACTGGTTTCGCCCGCTTCTTTGACGACCTTCAGGAGTTCTAAAAGGACGGCTCCGGCAATGACTGGAATTGACAATAGGAACGAAAATTCAGCGGCCCATTCTCTTGACAAATTACGAGCTACAGCGGCGGAAATGGTCGATCCACTACGCGACAGACCCGGCAGAGCGGCAATTCCTTGCGCAATTCCGATAATAATCGCGTCTTTAATCGAGGTCGTTTCGATCGTTTTGGCTTCTATATGGGGCGCGTCGTTCTCGTCGCTAGCATACTTGACGTAATATTCCTCGTAATCCGACAGACAACGACTACGCAAAACGAACAACAACAAACACGCCGTAAGCAAGAAACCAACGCCGGTCGTGGTCATACTCTCTTCAAGGAAACCGAAAAATTTCAAAATAATCGCCGCAATGATTACCGTTGGTATTGAACCGACGCAAACCAATAAAATCGCGCGACGTCGAAAGCGAAAAACCTCCATTATCTTAGCGGAAAAGAAACACACTACGGACGCCAAAGTCCCGGCGTGAAGCAGGATAGACAACGTAAACGCTTCGGGCAACTCAAAAAATCGAGACAGCACAAGGAGATGTCCGGACGAACTAATCGGCAGGAACTCGCCGATTCCTTGCACGACGGCTAATACGAAAACTTTAATAACGAACGCCAGATTTGCCACTTCCACAGTAAAAACCCGTTGTCTCTGTATATTCTTTCGTAACCAAACGCTTAACGTGAACCTATCGCCTGTAGTCGTATAATATTTCATTCGTTTCGACTACTTGACCCGAAATTTTCGGTATTATCTCTAAAACAATGAACGGCGTCAAGATAGGAATAAAAAAAACGAACCAAACGCGTCGACAAAACGCAATTTAGCTCGTTAAATTCGAACTTAGAAGCGGCTTCGACGACAAGACGAAACCGCTTGCAAAGACGCTTCATACTTAGCGTTTATTTGCCTTTCGGCGAACGTTCGCGGAAATAATAACCGCTTACGTTACCAGACGAAACGGGCGCTTTTTCCGCATCTTTAACATAAGTTCGCGCAACCGTTCCGGGTGAAGCGACCGCAGGCTCGGCGTCGTCTCTATAGATCGGAGCCACTACGCCTGCCGAAACCTCGGGCTTAGGCACGCCGTTTTCTTGCAACGATACGCCGCCTTCTTCACGGTAACGGGAAATTTGAGCTGTTTCTTTATATCCGATATTAACAAGGAAATCCGCCAAACGAATTTGCTGAACGCCGTTTGCTTTTGCAGAATCGAGGAAATCCTGTTCGGAACGTTGCATTTTTTGTTTCGCGGCGTCGTCCAAAGTAAAGTCCTTTGCCAAGACGTCGACGATCGATTCGTCGGCAACGACGACGCGGAAAACGTCGGGCGTAATCTTTCCTTGCGTAACGCCTTGGTCGTCGATAAAGGCGGCGACTTCCGCGCCTGACGACTGAATCAGATTGATGATTTCGTCAAGGTCGCTAAGACCGTCCTTGTTGACGTCAAGATGATAGTCAAGCGCATAGCGCACAACGTCGCCGGGGCGCCACAAAGGCGTATAGACAAGGTCGCCCTGTTGAATCGGGTTGGACATCTCGTCTTCCAAAATCTTGGCTTCGCAAACGTGTTCGCCGATCGCGCGAACGACCTGAACACTGCCTTTGGATTTTGCGCCGCCCATATCAAGCGTGTCGTAAGGGAATACGTTGAACGTCGTCAACGGACGAACGCCGTCTTTCGTTCCGACGTTCAAACGAACGGTCTTCGCCGCTTGATCGGCATAAATAACTTCGGCGTCGGCGCGCTCGAACTCGGCGTTCGAAAGCTGGTCGATTCTTTTGCTCAGATCAAGGTTAATTTCGGCAAATTTGGTAGCGGATTCCTTGAAATCGGCAGTTTCCTGCTTCGCTTCCGCAATCGCGTCCTTCGTTTGGGACTTTAATTTATCAAATTCTTGCGTCTGTTCGTTGAAGCTCTTCGTCAACTTACTGTAGCTCTCCCGCGCGTCCGCAAGGTTCTTTTCGTGTTCTTTTTGGATATCGGCAATTTGTTTGTCAAAATCGGCTTTCTGTTGTTCCGATTTTTTGATTTCGGCGTTTGCGGTCGCCACGGCGTCGTCGCGTTGCTTTACATAATCTGCAATCTCGGCGTTTTTAGCGGCCAAATTACGTCCAAGTTTGTCGACGGCATCTTTGTACGTCGAATTCGCTTCGGTTTGTCCCAACGCCTTTTCAACGTCGGAACCCATTTGTTCGACTAGTTGCTTTGCGTCGCTCACGGCTTCGTAACCCAACTTCGTCTTCACGCTCGTGAAGTCGGCGGTCAACGAGCTAATCTCCGACTTTGCGTTGCTGAGTTCGCTTTGCGCCGAAGCCAATTCTTGTTTTTTCTCCGACAAACCCTTAAATCCAAAATAACTGGTCACGCCTAAGACCAAAGTCAAGACGATAAACACAATAAGGGTTACGACGACGCCCTGATTTCGCATAAGTAAGGTTCTCCTTCAGCGACGACTATCGATTCGTCGGCGAACACCCAAATTCCGTTCGCGACCTCGAAAGCGACGACGCCTTCATTTTTCTTAACGGCGCGCTGACGCCGGATTATTCCCTGTGAAACCGCATAACGCGGCGCGGAATTGGTCGACGTGAAAACTCGCATCGCGCCGACGCGCCAATACGCTTACCATAAATTTTAAATTGAACGCTTCTTGGCGTCAATTAAATTATCGCAAAAATAAAAAATTAAAAGGGGCGGTTGCCCTGTCGTTTCCCGTAAATTACTACATTTGGCATATTACGCAACCTTGAAAACGTTATTTCCGTTAAAACATACTAGACCGACAATCAGAACGCTAAAAACGTTGGATTGCGGTCTTCAGAATGTTTTGTCGTTTTCAACGATTACGACAATATTGCGGAATTTCAACGGCGTCAATTATAGACGCCGACTATAGGGAAAGAAGTCGTTAAAATTTTAGCCCTTCGGGCAGACCGTTCGGAAAATGTTTCTTGAGCATCTCTTCCAAGGCGTTTGAGTTTTCGTCCTCCGATTCATCCGAATCTTCATCTTCATCGTCGTCGTCTTCATCGTCGCCGTCGTTCAAAGAATCAAAGTCGGGCATAATGATGCGCATTTGCATATCTCCGCCTAAATCGACGACGCGTTCTTGACTCTTTCCGCCGACTTGTCGTCTCGCGTATTCCGCTCTTACCCCGCCCCTATTGTGTTTTGTCACGTATTCTTCTGCGTCGGGATGTCCTTGATCGGCCGCTTTTCTTGCGTATTCAAGCGCCTTGCGCGAGTCTTCGCGGCATCCGAATCCTTTTTCGTAATATTGGCATAACGCATATTGCGCGACGTCAAGTCCGGCGTCGGCAGCTTTTTTCATCCAGCGGAACGCGGCGGATTCGCTTTGTTCCACGCCGTCGCCCGTCGCGTACTCCAAACCCGTTTGATATTGTTTGTTCGCTTCGCCAAGCGCGGAGGCTTTGACGAGCCATTCCTTGGCTTCGTTTTCATTTTTTTCGACGCCGCGTCCCGTTTGGTAACATTCGACCAACGCGTAAAAAGCCGAACTATTTTTTCCTTCCGCCGCGCGTTTGAAACACTCGACCGCTTTAACTTCGTCCTTTTCGTAGACGATTCCGCGTTGATAGAAGACTCCAAGATTAAAGAGCGCGTCGGGCTGGTTTTGTTCCGCCGCTTTTTCGAACTGCTTAGCCGCTTTAGACGGGTCGGCGACGCAACCTTGTCCCATACGCAGACAGAGCCCGTAATAATATTGCGCGTCGGCGTGTCCCAACTGCGCGGCTTTTCGGAAATTGAAGAGCATTCCGAGGAAATCGATCGTTCCTCCTAGTCCGTTGCGTTGACAAAGCGCATATTGATAGATCGCTTCCGCGTTCTCTTGGTCGACGAATTCTTTTAGCAGTTTTCGACCTGTTTGGGCGTCTTTCGGACCTCCTTTGCCTTGAACGCAAAACAGCGCGTATTTTAATTTTGCGTCTTGATGGTTTTGTTTGGAAGCGAGCATATGCCAACGTCGCGCTTTTGCCAAATTGACGCCAAATCCGATTCCGTTTTCGTAGTTGCAACCCGTTTCGTATTGCGCGTCCGCGTCTCCTGCTTCGGCAAGTTCTCGATACAGAACGGCGGAGAGTTGTTCGTCTTGCTTGACGCCCGTTCCGTTGGCGTAACAGTCCGCCAACATTTTTTTTGCGTCTGCGTTTCCCTGAACGGTCGCCTTTTGCAACAACGCGATTCCGGCTTCGGCGTCTTTTGCAACGCCCAGCCCCGTCAGTAACGCGATTCCAAGAGAATATTGAGCCTCGGGGTTTCCTTGTTCCGCATCGATACGATATTGCGCGATTTTTTCGTTTTCTTGTTCGATCGACATTTGTTGTTCCTTGACGTAACGCGTTTGTTTTCAACGCTTTTCGAAAAATTTGCAGATAAAATACGAAGGCGGGTCTATACGACAAGCGCGTGAAAATTCGACGCCGTTCATTTAGAATATGAAGGCGTCGAAATTATACGCGGGCACGCGCTTTCGAGGTTGAAAGAAGAATTAAGCCCCAATTTTTACGGCGGCTTTTTTCCTTGCGGATTCGTAAACGGCGCAAATAACTTCGACGCTCTTTCGTCCTTCATAACCGTCGATTAACGGCTTGCGTCCTTTTTCTATTGCGTCGAGAACGTCGGCAAATTGCTTGGCGTGCGCTTGATGTCCGATCGCCGCAGGGTCTGCGGCGCCCCCTCCGCCCGAAAGACGATTTGCCATTGATTCGCGAATCGCGGCGTCCTCTTCCGACGCTCTTTCGAAGTCCCACTTGATAACGTCTTCTTCTTCAATGACGGCCGAGCCGAGATTTCCGTGAATTTCAATTCGTTTTAAATAACCAGGATAGGCGGCGGTCGTCGCTTCTAGTAAGCCGAGCGCGCCGTTCTTGAATCTCAACGCCGCTACGGCGACGTCTTCGACTTCGATGTTTTGGTGCGCGACTAAGCCTGTTAACGCGGTTACTTCTTCCACTTCGCCCATCAGCCACAAAAGCAAGTCGACGCTGTGAATCGCCTGATTCATTAGCGCGCCTCCGCCGTCTAGTTTCCACGTTCCGCGCCACGCGCCCTTGTCGTAATATTCCTGCGTTCGATACCATTTGACGATGGCGTCGCCAAGAGTCGGCTTGCCAAATCGACCGTTTTCTATCGCTTTCTTCAGCGTGACGCTCGACTGATGAAATCGGCTTGGAAATACCGTCGACAACGTTACTCCCGCTTTCTCGCACGCGTCGATAATTTCGTCGCAACGCGCGGTCGTAACTTCGAGCGGCTTCTCGACGATAACGTGCTTACCCGCTTTGGCGGCGGCGACGGCGGGATCAAGATGCGCTCCGCTCGGCGTTCCGATCGTTACGATTTGGACGTTCGGATCGGCGAGAAAATCTTTGAAATCGGGATACGCTTTGCAACCGAATTCTTTTGCAACGCGTTCGGCCGCCGTTGGGATTTGATCGTAACAAGCGACTAACTCGGCTCCGATTTCTCGAATAGCGCGCGCGTGAAAAGTCGAGATCATACCGCACCCGACGATTCCAAATTTATTGACTTTCATCTTGCGTTCCTTTTGTAGGTCGACAACAACAAATAACATAGGCGCGCGTTCTTACGAGCGGCGTCTCAAAACGTCGTCACTATTATAATGGACGAAGAATGAAAAAACAAGCGCCGCGTCTTATTACAAAGGGACGTTTTACAGTCGTTATTTTTGGCAAATTTGTTAAAGTTGCGCGTCGTGCGTCCGATAAAGCGAGTATGATCGCGTTTGTTTGCGAGTTCGTTGCATTTTCGTACCTTAACCCAAACGTCGCTCCTTATTATGTCCACGTTGAAATTATTCCGCGTTGCGTTCGTCTCGTTCGTCGTTTTTTGCGCGTCGTGCTTGACGTCCGTCGTTTCCGCAGAAGTTAACGTTGATCTTCCCGAGTCTCTATTGGAAGATCGCGACGTCGAACGATCCGCAACGGAACTCGTATCGCCGACGAATCGCGACGACGAGGGGGAAAAAGATTCCGATAAATTGAAACGTTCAGAAGCAAACGGCGTGCGTTACGCTTCTCTTTCCGTTTCTTCTCGCGCGAAGGAACCGAATTTTAAGGGATTGAACAACAAGTCGGACAACGCGCTTGAATTAGACGACGTTCAGGAATTTTTGTCAGATTCCGACGAATCGGAAGTCGACGCGACGTATGAAGAAGATTTAGCGGCGGAAGCGTCGGAGGAGATAGAAACGGCGGAAGACGCCGCGACTAACGATTTTCAAGCGATAATCGACGAGTGTTTTTACGCGCTTGATCCCTATTCCTCGTTGTTTATTGAACATCCTGCGACGTCGGAATGGACGGACGGAGTTCTTGCGTTGATCGAGGAGTTTTATCAAACGGCGGAGTCTGAACCTGAACGCGCGCGTCTTGTTGTTAAAGCGTTTCGGTCAAAAATTTCCCAAGTCGACGCGTTGAAAAACCGCCTCGCTTCGTTTGACTTTAGAAGAAAAACTGCGGCGCAATCGACCGACGGCGAAACGGAAGTTCCCCGCTTAGTTTCACGATATACGCCTTCTCAACGTCAGGCGTTGCTTGAATCTTTTAGGAACGCCTTGGAACGACGCGCTCATATTTGGTTGCGAGCCGTCGACTACTTTGAGGCGAAAGCGAACGACGAATTAACGCTTGCTAAGGAACCGACTTCGACTCAACTTGTCAAAATTATTCAGCGCACGGAAGAAGTCCAGAAATTTTTCGGCGATTCTTCCAACGGTCGAAGCTGGCGTTCCAGTTTTGACGTCGACGCCGTTTTGAACGACGCGCGACGTTTATTAGCGGCTTATTCCAACGATTTTGAACCGATAGGGGATCAGGCGACGTTTGTAACGGAAGAAGATTCAAAAAAGGCGTCCGCTTTGGAACGCGCGCGACTTGCGCGTTTCTTACGCGACAGACTCAATTCCGTCGCGTATAAGATAGAGAAAACGCCGATGACGTCCGAACAAAGAAAGATATTTTCGACGCCCTCGTTGGCTGCTTGGACGTCGTTGGTCGGTAGTTTTGCCTGCGATCAAACCGAAGGAAGCGCGGCGCTTTACGAATTTGAACGTTATGAAAACGTCGGGAGCGGTCGGAGCGCGCGTTCGTTGCAACAAGTCGCGTTGCGTATGGCGACTTCAAAATCGTCGGTTTGTCGGGAATTTGGACGTTGTATCGAGTCGGTCTACGACAATCCCAATATTAAGACCTACGTTTCCGAAGCGTTGATTAATCGTCTTTTACCGATACGCGATCCAGAGTTTGACGTCGTTCAAGAAACGATTCTAAACAATCCCGTGGCAGGAAGCCGACGCGTCGATACCGAGGCGTCGATTAAATTGACGCCCGACCCCGAACGACTGCTTATGACTTTGAACGTTCACGGACGAGTTTTTGCTTCGACCAGCAGCGAATTTATGTCGGCGCGCCTTCATAATCAAAGTTATGCGACTTACGCGGGCGCTAAGTTAATCGAATGGCGCGATTCCGGCATAGTTTACTCGCCTGCGCGAGTGAACGCGGATTCCGCCGTTCGTTTGGAGGGCGTGGAGACGGAAATCGATTTCGTTCCTCTTGTCGGCGACGTCGCGCGCGAGGTGATGCGTAGTCAATACGAATCGAAACAAGAAGCGATTCGTTCGCAGACGAAAATTCGCGTGGCTCAAGAGGCGCGCGAGCGTATCGATAAAGAAGCGAACGAACGATTTGACGCCGTGAACGCTCGTTTACGCGATAATTTTTTCAAGAATATGTCGAATCTTGGATTGTCGCTCAAAACGCAACGTTCGCGAACGACAGAAGATTGGCTTTTGGCGTCGTTGCGATTTGGTTCCGATTTTTCACTTGGCTGTCAGTCGCCCGAGCCTCCGACGCTTTCGGGCGCTTTTGCCGATTTCAAGTTTCACGAGTCTGCAGTCAATTCTTTTCTCGCGCAACTTGATCTTGCGGGTCGAACGCTGACGCCTCGCGAGACGCTCGATTATCTTGCCGATAAATTGAACAAGCCGCGACTACGCGATATTGAAATCGCCGATTCGAAATTGAGTTTTACTTTTGCCGACGAAGACCCTGTCGTCGTTCGATTTTTCGAAGACCGCGTTTTCTTACGATTGACGTTTAACGAATTGACGCTAGGAAAATCGACTTGGAACGACGTCGAAGTTTCCGTCTCTTACAAACCGACGGTTTCTGACGACGGAACGCCGACGTTCGAGCGGGACGGTATGATCGAATTATACGGACCGACGAATATTCGCGCCCAAATTCCCTTGCGCGCCGTCTTCACGAAACTATTTCCGCCTAAGAAATCGTTTGACGTCGACCCGGAAATCTTGAAGACTGACGAGCGTTTTGCGGGGCTGGGATTGGGATTGTGCCGCGTTTCAAGAGGTTGGTTTGCTATTTCGGTAGTTAAGAGGGAAAGAACTTTTGACGACGATTTGCCCTGACGTTTGGAGTAAGAATCACACTTTACTTTGGACGGCGGCGTCGGAACTTGAGGACGATTGGTTTTTCGAATCCTTTTGTTTTTTTTCCGCAATTATTCGAGTCGCCTCAAATAATGCGACGAGACCTATCGCCAAGACGGCTCCGATAACGAGAGCGACGTCATTCTTCATAAAGACTCCGACGATGCTGATCGTCATCGCCAATGCGACTAAAAAGATGGAACCTGTCTGACCGCGCGCCGACAACTGCACGCCGTCTGCCAATATTTTAAGTTGCATCGTCTGACGGCTTTTTCCTTCGTTCATTACCATTTCCAAGATTTGTTGAGCGGCTCCCGGCTGAATTTGTTCATATTTTTCGAGTTCGCTAGGAGAGGGCAAAGGTCCTTTATAAACGTAGAGCGACTCCTTTTCTAACCCGTCGGAAACATTGTCTCGTTGGCGAAGTAGAGTTTGATAATTGGAGTTGCTCGCATTTAGCGTCGAGGGGAAAGATTCTTGTCGGTCGTTATTCGAAGGAATAACGACTTTTTCTTCATTGACGTCGGACGTTTGCGTCATTGTTAACCTCCTGTCGCTTAGTCAACCAAGGGAGATTTCATTTCCTTGGCGACTTTCTTTGATTAACTCAATATTCGACGTTCCGAAAAAACTTTTCAGAAGGCTTTGAACAACCGTAAGAAAACGCTATGCGGGAGAATTGGGAACGAGAACTACGCGGAAACCGAGATTATCGGCGCCGTTTGACGGATCGACGACGTCTCGAATGGTCGGACTGCAAAACGCCGCAATACTTCGCCAACTGCCGCCGCGAACAACCAACTCACCCGACGCGGATTGAGATTTAGTCCATTCCCAAACATTACCCAGCATATCATAAATTCCCCAACGGTTATTTTTTTTTGTGCCAACCTCGCGTGTTTTTCCTCCGCTGTTTTCGCTGTACCAAGCGTGGTCGTTAAGGGAAAATTCATTAGTTAAGTTCGTTACGCCCGCGCGACAAGCGTATTCCCATTGTTCTTCCGTCGGCAATTCAAAACGCCACCCTACGGGAACTACGCACGACTTGTTAAGTTGTTCGACAAATGCCTCGCATTCGAACCAACTAACGTTTTCAACGGGAAGTTTTGCTCCTTTAAAGGAGTACGCGTTCGTTCTTTTAATTCCGAGGGCGTTCCATTGTTCTTGCGTCGTTTCCGTCTCGCAAATCCAAAAACCCTCGTCTATTGTAACGACGCGTTGTTCTTCATCGTCCAAACGTCCCGTTTCGTCTACGGGACTTTCCATTGTAAAGAAACCGGGGGGACAGTAACTGAATACAAACTCAACGCCCTTGCATCTCAAGGTCAGGCGGACTCCTGCTTCAATTTGAGGGCGTGAAAAAAGGTCTTGAACTTCAGGCGCATCCGCATTCTTCGCCTGTTGACTCCATTCGGTCTTGCCCAAAGGAAGTCGACTCATTACGCGCTTAAAGTCCGCTCCAACTCGTTCCATATCTTCCACAAAATTAATGGAATCTTGTTCCCAAGGAGAGAGTTTTTCGTTTGACAGATTTTTGAGACTTTTGTTTGCGTCGAGATTTAACGAATCTAAAACGACAGGAACTTTCATTTCTAGAGTAGGGAAAAGAGTCAACATAGAAGTACCGCCGCCGAGCGTGGCAAAACCTTTTCCTAATGTGTTTATCAGTTCCTTTAACACTTGAAATTCTCCCCGTGTTCGATCTTTGTTTAAATAACAAAACTTTTGTTGATCGCTAAACGGAAAATTGCCAGTCCCCCGCTTTTCCCGTAATTATACTCTTATTTGGATTCCCCAAAAAGGTAATTTCTATAAATTTTCTTATTTTTTAGTAATCATATGCGATATGTTTTAACGGATTTGTGTTCTTCTTTAAAGTTTTCTTGCGATTGGCTTAAATTTGTCGACAGAACATCTATTGAAGATTTCTGGATAGTCGGGATTTGTCAACTTGAGGCTGAGTTTGTCGCGGGGTTGTTGAAAAATATTGAAAATATTTAAAATTTTCGAAAAATAAAGTGAGAATCGCATCTCGTCGAGCATATTATATTCTTCGCCTTTGAGCTTTTCCACCCAAAAGACGGAAAAATCCTTTCGAACACGTATCGTCGTCTGGAAAATTTCAAGGGTAATGAGTATATTCTAATCATTCCACCTCGCAAAAAACAAGGAAGGATCACGCAGGTTCTTGGGGAATAGTCGGGAAATACAGGAACGAAGCGATCGACATAATGAAAAATGAAGGAACAGACAAATGGAAAGAACAAACGAAGTATGGAAAAAGATCGTTGGTCGAATCCACTATGAACAGATTAAAAGCGACCTTGGGGAAAAATGTAAAAGTAGGATTAGGGAAAATTAAATTGCTGAAACGTTATTTAAAATTGCAATGATAAATATGACGATTGGATTATTCTCTGGCTTTTAAGGATTATTTAACAAACCCGATAAAACTTAAACGATTGATTAGACGAAATTCTGAACGCGTTGTTCCAAAATAGAGCGTCGACGTTTAGTCGTCCCAAACGTCGACGTCTTGATCGACTTCACGTTACTTTGTTTGGATCAAACTTTCCTTATTTCTATCCAAGAAGTTCTTGTGGACGAATTCTCGCCAACGTTGAATAGTCGCGTAAACGGGGGGCAGGAATCCAACGCCGAGGACGGTTGCGGAAATCATTCCCCAGCCGGTGCATACCCCGACGACGTTTCGACTTACCGCGCCGGCTCCGCTTGCGAGCATTAGTGGAATGACGCCGACGACAAAACAACCGGCAGTCATCATAATCGCGCGGTATCGTTGATTGGCGCCGTTCAAAGCGGCCTCTTCGATCGAGACGCCCGATTCTCGTTCTTGTTTGGAAAATTCGACGGTTAAAATCGAAATTTTACTTGCCAGCCCTAACAACATAATTAGACTTAACTGCGCGTAAACGTCTAACGTCATATTGCAAATTTTCAAGGCGAGCAAGCCTCCGAATGTCGCAAAGAGAACGAAGAGCAAAACGGGGAGCGGAATCGACCACGATTCGTATTTAGCCGCTAAGAAGAGATAGCCAAACGCCAACGATAAGACGAGCAGAATCCCCAGTTTGCCTTCGTTGCCGCGTTGGTGATAACTCAAATCCGTCCATTCGACCGAATACTCTTTCGAGAAATCTTCCTTTACGAGCTTTTCGATTTGTCTCATAATATCGCCGGAACTTGCTCCCGGCATAGGTTCGACGTTAATGGGCGCCGCCGTCGCTTGATTGAAACGCGTGATGCGCTGGACGCCTAGTTTGTAACTCACTCGCGCTAATTCCGACACAGGAATCTGTTTGCCTAGTCTGTTACGCACCGTCAATTCGTCAAAATTGCCCAAGTTGGCGCGTTGCGAATCGTCCGCTTGAAGTTTGACTTTGAAAGAGTAACCTTGCGCGTTAAAGTCGTTGACGTAAGCCGAGGCGATTTTGCTTTGCAAGGTCGAGAATATTTCCCCTTTCGAAGAGTTCAGCGCGGCTGCCGCTTGAGGATCGACGTCCAGATATAATTGCGGAGCGCTCGCCGTATAAGAACTAAACGCATAGGCAATATCTGGACAACGCGATTTGTCGTTCAATTTTTCAAGCAATTCTTTCGTCGCAATTTCAAGCGATTTTGGCGTCGCTCCTTTGCCGCACAGCATAAAGGAAACGCCGCTTGTCGAGCCTAAACCCATAATTGCCGAAGGCTGGAAGACGGCGGTCGTTCCTTGCGGAATCTTGGCGCATCTGGACGACAATTCGGCTATGATCGCGTCGACTTTTTTCGAGGCTTCTTTGCGTTCTTTCCACGTCTTAAGAGACAAAATTCCGAGTCCGACTTCTTCCGTTTCTCCTGCGGTGAACGAAGCGCCGGCGATCGTGATAATATGTTCTGTTTCGGGAATATCGGACGCCAACCTCTGAAACAAATCAAGCATAGAACTTGTTCTTTTCAGAGTCGCGCTTGACGGCAAGGCAAAGTCGCAGAATATGGTTCCCTTGTCTTCGGTCGGAACGAATCCTTCGCTCAGGAGATTAAACGCCCATTTGTTCCCAAAGAAGAGCATAATAAGAATAAGACAAGTTACTAAATTACGCCGCACAAAAATCTTGGAGATTCTCAAATAGAAATTTTTCGTCGAGCTAATTCCAAACTCGAACAGTCTGAACACGGCGTTCTTTTTCTGATTTTCCCTATAAGGACGCAACAGTAACGCGCATAACGCGGGACTTAACGTCAACGCGTTAATCGCCGAAAAGATAATGGCGACGCACATCGTTACGGAAAATTGTTTGTAAATAACGCCGACGATTCCGCCGAAGAACGAAAGCGGCGCAAAAATAGCGACCATAACGAAAGTCGACGCTAAAATTGCGCCCGTCGTTTGTTTCATACTCTTAACGGCCGCGTCGTAGGGACTGAGACGTTCCTGTTCGATTAATCGCGTCGCGTTTTCGACGACGATAACGCCGTCGTCGACCAGCAGACCGACGACTAAAATCAATCCGAACATTGAAAGAACGTTAATCGAATAGCCCAAAAAGAACATCGCAAAGAACGTTCCTAACAACGAGACGGGAATTGCGACCGCCGGAACGATCATAGCGCGCCAGTCTTGTAAGAAGACGTAGGTTACGAAAACGACCAATCCCAACGTCAAGAACAACGTAAACGCGAGTTCTTTGATACATTCGCGAATGAATTCCGTCGGATCGTATCCTAATAGACCGTCGATACAATCGGCGGGAAAACGCGTTTTAATATCTTTGAGTTTTGCGTTGCACGCGTCGATAACGTCGATCGCATTCGCGCCGTCTTGTCGATACAGATCTAGGATGATCGCAGGCTTGCCGTCCCAGTAACATTTGGTTAGATAATTTTCGGCGTCAAGTTCGACTTGGGCGACGTCTCCCAACGTAATCTGTCGTCCGTCTTTCGTCGATGCGACGACAATGCTGGAAAATTCTTCCGGCGTTTGCAGTCGACCGCGCGCGTCAAGTTTAAGTTGTACGTAATCGCTTGCTTCTTCCGAGCCAAACGATCCGATCGCCGCTTGGACGTTTTCGCGTTGGAGCGCGTCGGCAACGTCGTCGACTTCCATGCCAAGCCCGGATAATTTTACCGTGTCGATCCAGACGCGCATCGAGTAGTTTCGCGCGCCCGAAACAGAGACGGAACCGACGCCCGGCGTTCGCGCGAAGACGTCTTTCACGTTCATTCGAACATAATTTGCCAAGTCCAGAAAACTGTATTGGGATTCGTCGGAAGTCGTAAAAACGTATGTGCCGACTATATCGGACGAACGTTTCTCGACGGTAATTCCGTACTCGACGACTTGTTTCGGCAATCTTGCTTGCGCGCGTTGAACCGCGTTTTGGACGTTGACTTGCGCTATGTTGGAATCCGTTAGAGGCGCGAAATAGAGCGACAACGAGTAAGAGCCGTTGTTTGTGGATTCGGAACTGTAGTAGAGGAGTTTTTCAATTCCGTTGCATTCTTCTTCGATAATACTAGCGACCGTTTCCGTTACTACTTCCGACGACGCGCCGACGTAAGTAGTCGCAACGGAGATACACGGCGGCGCAATTTCCGGATATTCCGCGACAGGCAGCGCGGGAATGCAAAGGACTCCCATCAACGAGAGAACGATCGATATGACGAACGACAACTTTGGGCGGTCGATAAAAAATTTTGTAAACATCTTCGTTTCCCCCCTTGGCTTCATTCCGCTTTGTCAGGGGCGATTTCTTCGTATTTTCCCGTTGGATCGAAGGAGATCGGTTTGACTAGCGCTCCGTCTTCAATTTTGTTCGTTCCTTCGACGACGACTCTTTCTCCGGTCTGAAGTCCCTTGGAAACGACTTGATAACGCCCGGCGACGCTTCCTAATTTGACGAAACGTTTTTCGGCACGATTATTTTTATCGACCACATAGACGTAATTTCCGTCTTCGGTCGTTCCAACGGCGGAAACCAAGACGGCGACGACGGGTTCTTCCATTTTTTTCGCAAGTAGAACCGTCGCGTAACTTCCTGGGAAGAAGCGCGCGTCGTCGTTTTCAACGGTCGCCCAAATCATAATCGTATTGGTGCTAGGATCGACTTGGTTGTCGATCAGCGTTATTTTTGCGTTCGGATAGTCGATCATCGCTTCGTAGTCGTCGCGACTTTGTCCGACGGGACAGATTTTAACGCTTGTTAAATCGCGAATCTTTGACTCTCCGCCAAACGCGTCGTTAAACGCGCTTGCGCCGATCGCAAAGCGAACGTAAATTGGCGAAAAGGATTTCACGTCGACCAATTTACCCGTCTGCGGCGTCACCAAGTTGCCGCGCGTTACGGAGACTTTGCCTATTCGACCGGAAATAGGAGATTTGATCTTTGTGTAGGAAAGCGTGTTTTCGGCGTCAAGTTGCGCCGCTTGCGCCTGTTTGACGGTCGCCTGCGCGATCGCAAGACGACTTTCCGCGTCGTCTAAGTCGGCTTGCGAACCCGCTTGACGTTCTAGCAAATCATTGGCGCGATCATAACTCGTTTGGGCGTTCTTTTGTTCGGCTAACGCTTGTTCTAAGGTTCCTTGCGCCATCGCGAGCGCCGTCTTGTAAGTCGCGTCTTCAATCTCGAATAGAAGATCGCCTTCTTTGACTTCGTCGCCTTCTTTAAAGTTGATTTTTTCGAGTTGCCCGGTAACTCGAGGAACGATCTCGACTTCCTCGATCGCGACGAATTGCCCGGCGTACTGACGAGGTTCCAGGAAGGAAAGGTCGACGGCGGGATCGACGACGACGGACGTCGCTTTTTCTTCCGCCGGCTCGATTCCTTGTTCTTCGGGCGCTTGTTCTTCCGACGTTCTTTCTTCCGATGCGGCGGTCGCCGTTGGTTTCGTTGAATTAATGGGGCGATTCGACAAGGCGTTCGTAACGACGATTCCGATTATTACGGCAGCGCCAAGCGCTGTAAATTGCGTTTTTTTCATATTCTTTTCCGTGAATAGTTCGTTGCGACGTTTGACGAGACAAACGACGTTTTTCTTTTTGTTCAGTGCAAAGGCTTACGGCAAACGACGAAACCGTGTTGGCAACGTTTGTCGCGTCGACGACGTAGACGTTTCGGCATAAAAGAGTCGACGCGTCGTTGCGTTTCATCGACGAATAATCCGCGTCGTAAATCGTTTCGACGCCTCTTTTCTTCTAGTCCAACTACGCGTCGAGTTTACGCTTGACTAACTTCCCGTCAAGTAGGGGCGTTCTTTTAAACGGTTTGCAAAATTGACGACAAGTTTTGGCAAGTTTTAAGTCTCGCGATCTATTTTGCGCGATTAGGGACGCGTTCCACCCCCCCTTGTTTTTTCGTCGCGTAGAGTAGAATTTCTTGCGTCGAGAGACGCGTTCCAAGACGCGTTCCGCAGTTGCGTTTCAACGCGAGGAGAGACTGAAAACGATGATAGAATTTAACAAAACAAACGATTTTTTGGTCGGGATCGATTCCGACGGTTGCGCCTTTGACACGATGGAATTGAAACATAAAGAGTGTTTCATTCCGAATATTGTCAATCATTGGGGACTGAAAGGCGTCAGCAAGTACGCGCGCGAGGCGGCGGAATTTGTCAACTTGTATTCCAAGTCGCGCGGCGTCAATCGTTTTCCTGCGTTGATTGAAACGTTTCGACTCTTGCAAAAGCGCCCGGAAGTCGTCGCGCGCGGCGTTAAAATCGAGATTCCGCAAGTCTTGGTCGACTGGATACAGGCGGAGACCAAGCTCGGAAATCCGGCTCTAATCAAATACGTCGAGGCGCATCCGAACGACGAAATGATGAAAAAAACGTTGGCTTGGTCGATCGAAGTCAACGAGACGATCGATCGAATCGTCGGGGAAGGCGTGCCTCCGTTCCCTATGGTTCGCGAGTCGATGCAAAAATTACAAGGACGCGCCGATATTTTGGTCGTTTCCGCAACTCCGCAAGCCGCGCTGGAAAAGGAGTGGGCGAATCAAGATTTGGCGCGATACGTTCAGGCGATCTGCGGACAGGAAGTCGGAACTAAAAAAGAGTCGCTCGCGTTTTCGAAGCTCTATCCTAAGAATCACGCGTTGATGATCGGCGACGCGCCGGGCGATTACAAATCCGCGTTGGCGAACGACGCGCTCTTTTTCCCAATCAATCCGGGCGAAGAGGAAGCAAGTTGGCGTCGATTCTTCGAAGAGGGCGCCGAACGGTTCCTTCGCGGCGAATTTGCGGGGTCTTATCAGCAAGAACTCCTTGACGACTTTGATTCGCATTTGCCGATCGATCCTCCTTGGCGTCAAATCGATCAAACGATTTAGTCGAGTCGTTATACGCGCGTTCGTTTGGATTCAAAGAACAAGTCGGCGAGTTATTAGGAATAGATTTCAATGAAGTGCCCGTTTTGCCATCAGGACAACGACCGCGTTATTGAAACACGCACGAGCGACGATCGGTTCGTGATACGTCGTCGTCGTATTTGTCAGTCTTGCCGACGCCGTTTTACGACTTACGAACGCATCGAGGTCGTCAACGTTCGCGTCGTCAAACGCGACGGCTCGCGCGTTCCGTTTGATCGGAGCAAAGTTCGCGAGGGAGTCGAGCGCGCCTGTTGGAAACGTCCTATTCGAGAATCGCAGATTTCAGAGTTAGTCGCCGAGTTGGAGACGTCGCTTGAAGGCGAAACGGAAGTCGACACGCAACGTATTGGCGAAATGACGATGGAATTATTGCGCAAACTTGACGAAGTCGCCTATGTGCGTTTTGCGAGCGTTTACCGTCGATTTACTACGGCGCAGGATTTTGTTACGGCGTTTCAAACGGGCGCCTTGTCGAACAACGAAACGACCGACGCAATTTCTTAGAGAACATCAAAGGTAAAGAAATGGGAAAACTTGACGCGTTTAAGGATTTTGTACGACCGGGCGTTCCGATTTCGACGTTGACTTGGTTGGGACTTGGCGGTCCGATCGAATATTTGGCGGAGCCGCGTTCGGAAAAAGAACTTGTCGACGTCTTAAAAGTTTGCGCCGAAGAAGGAATCGAAGCGCGCGTTTTGGGCGAAGGATCTAATATTCTCGCATCCGATCTTGGCGCGCCGGGCGTCGCGATCAGGTTGTCGGAGCCTTGCTTTTGCGAGATACAAATAGAATCGCCTAACGTAGTCGTCGGCGCCGGCGTCAAAATAGGGCGTCTTGCGACCGCCGTCGCCAGCGCCGGTTTAGGCGGGTTGGAAGGCTTGATCGGCGTTCCCGGCACGGTCGGCGCGGGCGTGGTTGCGAATGTTTCCACTTCCGACGCCACGCTTGGGCAATGGGTCGAGTCTGCGCGCGTCGCGACTTTTTCGGGTGAAATCCTCGAATTGACGCAAGACGATTTTGTGTTTGGGTATCGTAGTAGCAACTTGGACAACGTCGTCGTTTTGTCGGTTAAATTTAGACTTGAGCCCGACTCGCCCGAAGAATTGACGCGTCGCCTTCAAAAATTTTGGATCGTTCGCGAGAAGACGCGTCCCGAAGTCGGGGGCGGCTTGGCGCGTATGTTCCAAAATCCGCGCGGACAAAAGGCTTCGGAACTTATTTACGAGGCGGGATTCAGCGGAGCGCGCATTGGGGGCGCTTTCGTATGCGAGAAAAATTCAAATCTTATTCAGACGGAACCGAGCGCGACGAGTGAAGACGTCAAGCGGCTTCTCACTTTGATCCAAACTCAAGCGAGCGAAAGAATCGGCGTTCAATTAGAACGAGAATTGGTAATTTGGTAAACTTCGTGGGAGCGCCGATCGTTAGAAAGGCATGCGAGAATGGCTAAAGACTTTTATATTCCCAAGGGATATCGTTTTGCGGGCGTGAATTGCGCGATTAAACCTAAGTCGACAAAATTGGATTTCGCGCTTGTCGTTTCCGATTTGCCCGCGACGGGCGCCGGGGTTTACACGCAGAACCTCAACTGCGGCGCGCCGGTGACTTACGACCGCGAACGAACGCCGGGACGCGGTTTTCGCGTCGTGGCGACCGATTCTGGAGTCGCCAACGCCTGTACTGGAAAAGAAGGACTTTTCAACGCTCGTAAAATGGCGGAGTACGCCGCCGAAGCGATCGGCGCGACCGGCGATCAAGCGTTGGTTATGTCGACCGGCGTTATCGGCGTTCAGCTTCCAATGCGAAACATCGCCCTAGGCGCCGAGAAGGCCGCCGCGAAACTGGGAACGACCTTGCGCGATTTCGAAAAGGCCGCGACCGCGATGACGACCACCGACACAAAGATTAAAATCGTTTCGCGCGAGGCGACGACGCCAAGCGGCAAGACGATTCGAATTGCCGGGATGTGCAAGGGCGCCGCGATGATTGGTCCGAATATGGCGACGATGTTGGCCGTGCTTATGACGGATGCTATGCTGGATCCGCAAGACGCGCAAGACGTCCTGCGCGCCTCGGTTGAAGACACGTTCAACTGTATTAGCGTAGAGGGACATACTAGCACTAGCGACACCGTCCTGCTTCTTGCCAACGGAGCCGTAGATCCCGCGCCTTTAAAAGGGGACGATTTGCAGGCGTTTTCCGCGCTGTTGCTTGAAATGTGCCAAGAGTTGGCTCCGATGATTCCTAACGACGGAGAAGGCGTCACGCACCTTATTACGATCGACGTTACCGGAGCGCCTGATCGAGAGGCGGCAAAAAAACTCGCGCAAACCGTCGCTAACGACGCTTTGGTTAAGACCGCGATTTGCGGCGCCGATCCCAACTGGGGACGTATCGTTTCCGCGACGGGACGTTGCGGCGTTCCTTACGATCCGAGTAAGGTCTCGCTCAAGGTCAACGGTTTTTTACTCTATGAAAACGGAACGCCCGTCAATTTTGACAAAGAGGTCGTTTCCAATTCGATTAGGAATAATCGCGACGTGAGTTTTGAACTTTTCTTTCAAGAAGGCGACGGGAAGATTCGGTTCTGGACTTCAGATTTGACCGCCGAATACGTCCATTTAAACGCCGACTATACGACCTGATTTTCTTTACGTTCCAGTCAAGTAGTCGTCCAATTTCGAATCGCACGTTTAGAGACGCGCGATTTTTTTGTGTCTCGATGCGTGTGAAATAAGATTTAGTTATGTGTCTGGCTTGAAAAATGATTGATAAAATGACGACTTGACGCGCTTTTCTTTACGACCACAGCGAATATGCGTTTTAACGCAAGCAGTTTTTTAAGTTTCTTGCGATATGAAATTTACTAAATATAAAAATAGAAAAAATGGATAAAATAGGTATTGACAAAAGCGGCGTAATCGCTACATTCTGAAAAAGTCAAGTTTTTTTTGTTTTTTTTTTGATTTTATTCGGTTATTATTAACCTGTTTCGACGTTTGCCTAGGTAATATATAATAGAGGTCAAGTCGTCGATTAGGCGGTATGCAAGACGAAAGTGACAAGGGGCGTCGGCGGTTTCCGAAGGCTTTGAGAAAGGGCGGCGTTTGTCGTTTTGTTTGTTGTTGATCGGTAGTTTTTTAAAACAGGAAAAATAGACAAAGATAGACAAAAATATGATTTATTAAAAACAGGACGGTTCTTAGAGGGCGTAGTTTTTGTTTAACGTTTGAACGTCCCTTTGTCGTCTTTGTTTTAGCGAATCGACGCGCTTTTTCGCCGATAAATGATTCGATTCCCCGTTTGGCGGGGCGTTTTGCGTTTAGTCCGCGCTCTTTGCGTAGAGTTTGCGCAAAACAGCACGCTTGTAGAGACTGCCCTTACGCGTTGTTTTACGCGGCTTCGGAGTCTCGCTTGTATCGATTAGGAGTTTAGCTTTGTACGAAGAAGAAGACGTTTACGGCGAAAACGAAGTGTCGATGTTCTCTTCATACGACCCAACGGACGACCTCGACGATGAATTCTGCGGGGTTCTTGACGACGTTGAGGACGGCGACGTGGAACGCGACGTCGTGCCGGAATCTGATTCGGACGAAGAATCTAATTCGGGTTCCGTCGACGAAGAACTTCTCGGCATAGTTCCCGACGAAGGGTGGTCCGACGACCCCGTTCGAATGTACTTAACGCAAATGGGAGAAATCCCGCTTCTAACGAGACAGCGCGAAGTTACGTTGGCAAGGCAAATCGAGTCGTCGCGCCGTCGGTTCCGCGCTAAATTGTTGGAGTGCGATTACGTCGCCCAGATAGCTTTTCGTACGTTGAAACGCGTTCATTCTAACGATCTTCCCTTTGATCGCACCGTGCAAGTGAACGACGTCGACAATATGGAAAAGCGACAGATTAACGGACGGTTTGAGCCGAATCTGCGTTCGTTGACGCAAATGTTGGCGCGAAATCTCAGAGATTATAACACGGCGACAAGTCGAAGCGTCCCGCGCGAAGAGCGCGAGGCGGCTTGGCGCGAGCTTGGAATGCGTCGCCGTCGCGTCGTTCGATTGATCGAGGAACTAGGGCTTCGTACTCAGCGCATCGAGGGGACGATCGAAACTTTGTCGCGATACAGCGCGCGCGTCGACCAGTTGCAGT
This sequence comes from Thermoguttaceae bacterium, assembly GCA_045641205.1. Lineage (GTDB taxonomy): Bacteria > Planctomycetota > Planctomycetia > Pirellulales > Thermoguttaceae > RUG369. Next base: position 1,459 of record JAZUGM010000012.1, on the reverse strand, counting down.
CGATGATTAAACAGCACGAAGCGATGGGGCGCCCGGAATATGAGCGTTACGTGTGGCAAATGGAGAGGCGCAACATATTGCAAACGGTTCAAGAATCGCCGACTAGCTTGCGCAATCGCGTCGCCGCCGTTAAGAAAATCTTCAGCGAGTACCACGAAGCTAAACGCGGTCTTTCCGAGGGCAATTTGCGTTTGGTCGTTTCGATCGCGAAAAAATATCGCAATCGCGGTTTGAGTTTTCTTGATCTGATTCAAGAGGGCAACGCCGGGCTTATGCGCGCGGTCGACAAGTTTGAGTACCGTCGCGGTTTTAAATTCTGCACCTACGCGACTTGGTGGATTCGTCAAGCGATAACGCGCGCCGTTGCCGACCAGAGCCGAACGATTCGCATACCCGTTCATATGGTCGAAACGATGTCGAAAATGCGCAACGTCACGAGACAGTTGCAACAAGAGATGGGGCGCGAGCCTACCCTTGAAGAGACGGCTGAAGCCGCGAAGGCGCCGATCGACGAAACGCGTCGTATTTTGCAAATGAATCGTTTTCCGATCAGTCTTGATCGACCCGTTGGAAACAGCGAAGACAGCCATTTTGGCGATCTGCTTCCCGACGGCGCCGCAGAAAATCCGGCGATCGGAGCGACGCAAGAAATGTTGCGCAAGCGCCTGAACAAGGTTCTAAAAACGTTGAGCTACCGCGAACGCGAAATTATTAAATTGCGATACGGGCTTGGGGACGGTTATAGTTACACGCTCGAAGAAGTCGGGCACATCTTCAAAGTTACGCGCGAGCGTATTCGTCAAATTGAAGCCAAGGCGGTACGCAAGTTGCAACAGCCTAGCCGCAGTCAAGAACTTGTCGGGTTCTTGGATTAAGGCTTCGCGTTCCAATTTAAAAAAAGAGGGGTTCAGAAAAATTTTTCCGAACCCCTCTTTCTTTTTATTTCCGTAAGCTTGGCGACGCGTTATTTGACGCGCGGTTGCGTCGCGATTTCAATAAGTCGTTTCTTCGACTTGCATAACGCGACGATTCGTTCGAAAATATCAACCGCGCGACCGTTGGAAAGAATCAACTTTCGCTGAGAAACGCCAATTTTGGACGTCGGCGGAAGTTTGGCGAGACGCGGCGCGCCGGAACGATCGGTCGGCGTGAAGAAAACGCCGTCGTCGGAGGAAAGGCGGGACGGGTTCTCAAACGAGAAAAGAAGAATAGAACCCATATTTCCGTCGACGACAAGTTTATCGGCGACGTCGACTCCTTGAATTTGACCGTTTTTAGCTATACGAACCCGCGCGGCGCGCCCTGAAATATGCGCGACGTTCGTATCCGTTGCGAGCGAATAGCGGAGATCGCCGCGCGTTAAGGCGACGACGCCCCAAACGTCGGTCGGTTCGAAATCGCCCGCCTTCGTATAGTAGACTTGTCCCGAACTTATTTCCGTCACTTGGAAAAAAAAGGG
>JAZUGM010000011.1:0-16046 GCA_045641205.1 Thermoguttaceae bacterium | reverse complement strand
GAAAAAGAGTCGTGTCCGCGTAAAAAAGAAAGAACGCCGTCAAAAGGCGGCGTTCTTTCAATTCAAAGGAGACTATTCAAAGGAGACTTACAAGCGAACCGCTAATCGCTCAGAGCGAAATAGCGCATTTCGGAGCGGCTTTTTTGAATTCCGCCAACTTCGCCTTAACGGCTTCGCTGGAATCGCCCATCGCGGTGCCTTTGACGTAAATTTTGCGCAGATTTTTGAGTTGCGCAAGGCGCATCATACTGTCGATCGAGAAGTCGGCGTTGTCGCGCAAGTCGAGCGTTTCAAGATTTTGCATCTTGAGAACTTGGTCGATCGTGGAGTCGGTCAATTTACCGACGGCGGCGCGAAGGGTCAACGTCTTCAAATTCGGCATATTCGCGGCGATCGTCGCGACGACTTCGTCGGAAACGGGAACGGAGAAGAAGTTCAAACTGGTCAGGTCTTTCCACGAAGCGCAAATCTCGTTTAAGGCGGCGGAATCGATCGGAAGTTCCGAAATTTCAACTTCGCGCAGAGTCGTCATACCTTTGAGCGCGAGCAACCCCTCGTTCGTAACGTTCAAGTCGCGCAGTTCCAAGCGTTCGAGTTTCAGATCGGCGATTCCCTTGGCGCCGACGTCGTCAAATCCCTTGCTACGGAAAACGCGCAAACCGGTCAAAGCGGGGAACTTCGCCAAAGAGGCGGCGCAAGCCCCGTCGATAAGACAGTCTTGCAATTCGACGAACTTTAACGCGGGCGCGGCGGCTAAATTCTCGACGCCGTCGTTCGAAATACCAAATCGGAAATACGCTTCTTCAAGCGTCGCCATACGCGCAAGATACTTGGCGGCAGAGTCGGAAATATCTTGGCAACCGCGCAGGTCGACGATCTTCAACGTCGTCGACTTGGAGATTTTGTTCGCGCCGGAGTTGGTGAACGAGTTGTAATAGGCGTGCAACTCTTCTAATTTCGGCATCGCGGCGACAACCGCCAAATCGGCGTTTTCAAGTTTGAGATCGCGTCGAATATCGAGTTGCGTCAGTTCGGGAAGCGTCGCGAAGACCTCAAGCGTCTTAACCGTAATATCCGCGTTTTGGATCGTGATCGATTTCAGATTTTTCAACGCTCCGAAATCCGTGAAATAATCGTCGACAAACGTATTGCCAAGGAAGAAGACGGATTCGAGATCAAGCAACTTCGCAAAGAGCTTCATATCGTCGACGGTCGTATCGGCGGACTCGACGCGCAGATCGATAATCGCGCCGTTTTTCGCCGTCTTGACGGAACCGCGCAATTCTTGGACGCGCTTCTTCGCGGCGTCAATATCGGCTTTCGCGGCAAGAGGCGCGGGCAAAGCCGGAGCGGGCTTGGCGGCGGGAACCGACGCCGCGACCGGCGCCGCTTTCTTGGCGTGTTCCGCGTCGTATTGAGCGGCAAGCGCCTTGACGTCCGAATCGACCGCGACTTGCGGCTGTTCCAGCGTTTGCTTCGACGTGTCCAAAGCGGCGGGATCAATAGAGTCGGCGCGATAAACTAAACGCACTCCGTTTTCGTTCTTTCCGCACCCTCCAAGCAACGCGACGACGCCGGCAAGAATCAACGCGCTCGTCGTTCTGGTCAAATATTTCATTTCGATAAAACTCCTAAATTACGTCGCGCGACCAACGGCGCCGCAACGCCTCGAATAAACGGAAATCGGCGCTTCGACGTCCACCGCCAAAAACGCGCAAAAAAAGTCGTCGCAAAACCGACTGTCCAGATTATAGCAAAAATCGACGCAATGAAAAGAGACGCGTTTTTAAACAAACGGCGTATTTTAGCTATTCTTGATAAATTCAACCAATCGTTCCTTTTTTTCCAAAAACAACGATTAAAAATCACAAGAAACGAAAGTCAGCCGACGACGAAGCTACGAACGACGCCTTCGGCAAGACGCGTTTCGATCGTATCCCCGAGCGCGACGTCGGAAGCGTTGCGAAGTAATTTTCCGTCGTCGGCGCGTTTCGTCAACGAATAGCCGCGTCCAAGGACGGCGAGCGGACTCATCGCTTCTAATTTCGCCGCGACTTGAACGGTTTTGCGATCCGCGCGAGCGAGGACGTCTTCTATCGCGCGAGTCATACGCGTTTGCATATCGAGTAAAAGACGTTCTTTTTTTTCAAGCAACGCTTCGCGCGGCGCTTGAAAGACGCGCCGTCGTTCCATAAAGTTTAGACGCTCTTGCGCAAGTTGCAAACGCCGTTCGAGCGCGCGAATCATTCGCGCCTTGCGATCTTCAAGCGCGACTAAGAACGTTTCGTCGTCCTCGGGCGTCAGTCTTGCGGCGGCGTCGCTTGGCGTCAACGCGTGGACGTCGGCCGCCAAATCGCACAGCGAGACGTCGATTTCGTGTCCTATTCCGGCGACGATCGGAATCCGCGTCGACGCGACGGCGCGCACGACCGGCTCTTCGTTGAACGTCCAAAGATCCTCGACGCTTCCTCCGCCTCGAATCAACGCGATCGCGTCAAGTCGCAACTCTTGGCGTCGCTCGTCGAGCAAACGCAACGCACGCGCGACGTCCTGCGCCGCGCCTTCGCCTTGAACTTGAGTCGGCGCGACCACGACGTCAATTCGTTTCGCGCGACGTCCCAAGACGTTCAAGAAATCGCGCAACGCGGCGCCCGTCGCGCTTGTGACGACTCCGACTCGGCGTAAAAATCGGGGCAACGTCCTTTTTCTCGCCGGTTCGAAAAGTCCTTCGCGTCTGAGCTTCTCTTGCAGTTGTTGGAACGCCAGTTCCAAGGCGCCGACGCCCAGCGGCTCGACGGCGGAAGCGATCAGCTGATATTTTCCGTGAGGGGAATAGACTTCGACGCGTCCCGCGCAGACGACCTTTAAGCCCGGCTTAAGTTGAAAGGGCAAACGCGCGAGCGTCGACTTCCAAATTACGGCGCCAAGTTGCGCCGATTCGTCCTTCAGCGTAAAATAGGCGTGCCCGGAACGAGGAAAGGTTAAGTTCGAAATTTCACCGACGACTCGAACGCGCGAAAAAGATTCTTCGACGACCGATTTGAGTAAAGAAGAAAGCTCGCCGACGGTCAAGGGCGCGTCGGACGAATCGGACGGACGAAACGCGTCGTCCATAGTTCCGCAAAAGGGCGAAGTTGGAAAAGTCGACAAAGAAAACCTGCTTCGTTTTGGGGTATCGGCGCTACAATATTTAACGAAAACGATTAGCCGCGCGCGTTCGGCTCGGAATTGGCGGCGACTTTCACGTCAAGGCGCTTCGTAGCGGCGGCGGATTCGCGCGCGTTCAAATCGACGATTTCAAGCTCCAAAAGATAATCGTTTGGGGCGATCGAGTCCGAAAGGGGCACGGAGACGTTCAAAACGACGTCGCGCAGACGCGTTTCGGCGACGTTCTCGCAACGTTGCGTTTGGAATTCGGTCAAGGCGTTTCCATTGGAATCGAGCAATCGCCACCGGCACTCGACCGCGATCTCGTGTCCGCGCGGCGTTTCTTTGTCGACGACGTAATCAAGTTCGGCGTAAGCGTAAACGACCTCGCCCGGTCGATACGTCTTAACGCGCGCCTCGTAAAGTCCGAAACAAGCGGGCGCGTCGACTAGCAACGCTTTGCGAATTTGAACGTCGCAGACCTCAAAGAAAGAGTCGAGTCCCGACCTGAGCGTCTCGGCGACAAAAACGGGATCGATTTCCTCAAGTTTATTGTGCAACAACGTTTCCAGTCCGGCGCATTCTTTTTGCCAAAAGACTTTCAACGGGTCGTCGACGTCTTCGATCGTCTGAATTTGACGGTCGTATTCGCCGACGACAAGGTACAACAAACGCAAACGCGCGTCGCATAGACTCGTGTTTTCCCCTCGTTTCTTGAGTTCGGCGCGTTCGTTTAACAGACTCTGAATCGCTTCTTCGACGCGCTTTATCCATTCGATTTCTTCGCGCGTCAAGGGCGCGGACGCGTTTTCCGATTTCCGTTCGTTGACCGAATTGAGAGCGACGACGGCGCCGTTCATTTCGTCTTGTCGTCCTAAAAACGTGGAAACGTCCAAAACGGAAGGCGCGCTCGACTCTCCAAAGACGTCGTTTCCGATCGACGACGCGTTTAACGAAGAATCCTTCTCGTTCGCAGGCGTTTCGTAAGAAACGCTCTTAGGCGCGTTAAAAGCGTCCGCGTTCTTTTGACGGCGAGCGGATTCGTCAAGAATTTCGTCGGCGGAACGATAGCCGTTCGTTTTTCCCTCGTAACGCTCCGGCGCTTCGGATGGCGCCAAACTTTTCGATTCTTCAAAATTGACGACCAAATTCGCGTCTGGAGACTGTTCGGAAGGCGTCAACGAGCCCGGCGCAAAATCAAACCATGAAAATTCTCCGCGTCTTTCCAACGAATCGGAGACTTGCGATTCAGACTCGTCCGCGTCGGTCTTCGCAGCGTAGACGGATCGCGCCGTCGGGGAGGAATAAGAGGAAGTTTGCGCTACGGAAGCGTCCGTCGTCGCGTCGACCACTGGAGAATAGGAACGCGAACGATACGGCTCGACGTTATGAAAAGCCGTCGTCGTCTCGTCTTCAGAAGACGTTTCGACGATTCCGCTAGGGTAATAATACTGTTCTACGACGTCGAACGGAGGAAGAAAACGCCGCATATCGTAACAACGGATTAACAAAGCGCCTAATTCGTTTCGCGAATTCGCGACGCGCGCGTCTACGGCGTTGTTTTGACGATTCGCGACGCCGTTTTGACGATTCGCGACGGCGCCGGACGCGTTCGCGTCGTTCGCGTCTCTTGACGTCCAACGCTTTCTGACGTAAATCTGTCCAGCAGGTTGTCGCTCTCCGTAAGACGATCGATCCAATCTGCGAAGCTCGTCGTTCGACCCGTCTTCGCGCGCCAAACCGCCCGCGCGTCTTTCGACGGACGGTTCCGGCTCGGATTCGACGCGATCGTCTCGAGACGGACGAAAGAGCTTCGTCCAAAAACTCTCCTTCGACGCTTCGGAAGAGTTTGGCATACCCGAAAGGCTCGCGCGAGTTTCAGAAGGCGACGCATCGCCTTTAATATACCTCGAAGAATCTGCGGAGTTCGATCGTTCGCTAAAACTCAGACGAACAGAAGCGGGCGTGGAATAGTTATCGGGCGTGGGATAGTTATTAGGCGTGGGATAGTTATTAGGAATAGGCGAAGAATAGCCCTCTGGAACTGACGCGGAACGTTGAGGCTTGCGGAACATATGTTTGAAACGATCGGCAAACGTCGTCGTCTTTTTGGCTCCGTCGTCGACGTGCGGCGTAACTTCGTAGGTTCCGACTTCTTGTCCGCGAATACTTAAATCGTTTGACGATTCGTCGGACGCGGAAGCGCGCCAGAGATCGGAGGAATCTTTGTCGTTGAGAAGAAATTCGCCTCTAGGCGAATCGACGCGTCCGATCGAACGCCAAGAGTTGCAACCGACCGAAGGAACAAGAAAGACGACCGCGCTTGCAAGGATTACGACGAGGAAAAGACGAACCGAGGGTCGACGCCGCAAAACGCGAGCGGAGTCGCTCGTCGCAACGCGATTTTGATCGGTTCGTTTTTTGTTGCGCGTCTCTCGTTTCATCGAATTGTTCCTCAAAACCTCAAAGTCGCTTCCCGTTCCGTAGACGACTTTCTTCACGATCCCTCTTTTCGCCCCTCTTTTCGCCTCAAGTATCTCGTTTTGCGCGTTTCTCGCGCGCAAGACGATCAAGCCACAGGCAAGTGCGGCGCAAGCCTTCCTCTAATGGAATAGGGTCGTATCCTAGTTCTTTCTTCGCTTTGTCGCAAGAGTACTTCCAATCGACGAGGAACGTTTCGACCCAACCGGGCGTAATTCGAGGATAGACGCCGGTCAAATTCGCCCACGATTTCAGCGTATGCGCGACAAGCAACGGAATAAATTTGTACGTTGGCAATTTCCAACGTTTTTTTCCGTCGACTTTGTCGATCAAGCGAAACAACTCCAGCAAAGAAGCGTTTTCTCCGCCAAGAATGTAACGCTCGCCCGGTCGACCGTTTTCCAGCGCGAGACAATGCCCGCGCGCGACGTCGTCGACGTACCCGTAATTTCCGACGTTGACTCCGTAATTCAGGAGAATGGAACCGAGTCCGCGTCGATAGTCGCGAATGAGCGCCGACGTCGCGTTGCCTTCGGAAAGCTGTCCCGGTCCGTAAACGCGAGTCGGATTGACGATCACGAGCGGCAAGCCTTTCTTAGCGAATTGCAACGCTTCTTTCTCGGCGATCGACTTCGATTCTTCGTATTCGGTATAATATTTGTCGGTAATTCGCGTCAAAGTCTCGTCGCACGTCTCGCCTTTGCGCGTAGGTCCAAAGGACATAATCGTCGACGTCCACACGATCTTTTCGACGTCCAATTTGCGCGCGACGTTCAAAACGTTGCGCAAGCCGTCGACGTTTACGCGGTTGAACACGCCGGGATCTCGGGCGTAATTTCTCGCGTAACCCGCCAAGGAGATCGCGTACTTGCAACCCGTCATACCGCGCGTTATCGAATCGACGTCGTTGACGTCTCCGCTGACGTGTTCGAAATTCGGATGTTCCCAAATCTCGCGCGCGTCCCCTTCGAATCCCGGAGGCAAATTCGGCTTTGAACGACTCATACCGCGAACGCGCCAGCCGTCGGCAAGAAGTATCCTCGTCAACGCCGTGCCGATAAAACCCGAGGCGCCGGTTACAAAAATTGTCGCCGATTTATCCAACGCCATATCTTTGTCCTTCACTCTTCTTCACGCTCGAAGTTCCGCGCGGCGCTCAAGGCGTTTCCGTTTTTGACGCCTCGTCGTTCGACGAAACGTCGTCCGCATTCGCGTTTTTCTCGTCGGCGCGAACGAGTTTCTCGACGACTTGACAACTATACTCTAAGAAGCTGGAGAAGCCGTACGCGCCGGGAACCGTCTTCTCAAACGTCATTTCCGTTCGTACCGTCAAGCCCAACTCGCGATCAAAAAGCGCGCGCCCGGAAAAGAGCCGTTCCGCGAGTTCCCCTTCGACGACGGGATCGTCGACGATCGAAACAAGCGTCGTCTTAAAACTAATCGTCGCGTATTTGTCGTCGACGCTCTCCAAACGAAAACGCTCGACGACGCGGTAAGGTCGGATCGTCTTGTCGGTTCCTTTAAGATAGAGCGAATAAGGAATCGTCCAGACGTCGCCGACTGCGACTTCTTCGCTCGGAAAAGGCACGATAACGTTCGAATCGCCCTCGCGTCCCTGATATTCCGCCACAAGTCGTTTTTTATCCGACAAAACGCCAAGCGGATCGACGCAAAAATTCTCAAGCGCGACTCCAACCGCCTTTTCCGTGCCAAAAGCGGAAATTTCTTTCGGAACGACGACGTCGCGTTCGCTGTCGTATTCGACGGGCTCCTTCCCTTCCTCGTTTTGTCGCAAAATCATACGATCGATCCAATGGCGCGCGGCGACTTTTCCGTCGCTTTGCGCGTCGAGCAACTCCCAACGGCGCAACGTCGAAGAGGACGTCTCGACACAACTCTCCTTACCGCCGTAAGAAGTTCGCTTGCGCACCAAATGCGAGACGTTCCACGAAAGAGAGCTATTCGGCTCAAAACGATAAGCAAGGCGATACTTAGGTCCTTGCGACTCCCCTTCGTTCGAAGAAAGCGTCGGCGCTATCAACGTGCGATCGTCCGAATATTTACGCTTGACGTCGTCGTCGACGAGCGTCATATCGAAACTTTCCTTCTCGCCGTCCGCCTGTTCGTTCGACTCTTCTTCGCCGTCGGAAAAAACGCTTGAAAATCGAGACGTCGCCGACCCGAGCGCCGCCGCGACGTCGGGCGAAGCGGTCGCGTTTGATTCCGTAGCGTTTGATTCCGAGCGCTCGGACGCCTCAGATTTCGGCGCGTCCGTCGTCGACTCCGCTTGATCCGTCGCGACGTCGACGACTTGCGATTCCGCCGAAATTTCTTTCGACTCGTTTTTACAACCGCAAGAAAGTAAAAGCGCGAGGCACGCGAACAAAGCTAAAGCGCCGTTGGCGAAATTTCGAATCATTTTTCGTTCCTAATCGTTTCCCCCTTCTACGAAGACAAACCGATTCGCTCGGTCAAAACGGAGTCGAATCGGAACGCCGACGGACGTTCGCGCGCAGTTTAACAAAAAAAGAAACGCAAGTCTACCCCGATATTTGAGCAAACGCGGCGGACGTTCGTCGGAGCAAAGACGCGACTTTTTTAAACGGTCGCTAGACGTTAAAAAGAAAAACGTTATAATGAAGCGACAATTTTTGTAGAAAGCGGACGCCTTGGCGTCGATTCGTACGCAAGTCCTCGCAAACGACGCGCGGTCGACGCGTCGACGATCTTTCGACAAAAAGAACGCCGCGACCTTTTCGCGAAGAAGGTCGCGATTTTCACCAGTTTTTTAGACACGCAAAAAGAGAAGCATATGGCTTACGAGCGCTTTACGGATCGAGCGCGCAGAGTGATGCAGTTTGCGCACCAAGAAGCGTTGCGTTTCAATCACGAATATATTGGAACGGAACACATTCTCCTCGGTCTCATTAAAGAAGGAAACGGCGTCGCCGCAACAGTCCTCAAGAAATCCGGGGTCGATTTGCGCAAGGCGCGTATGGAAGTCGAAAATCTCGTTAGTAGCGGCCCGGACGTCGTAACAATGGGACGTCTGCCTCAAACTCCGCGCGCCAAAAAGGCCATCGAACACGCAATGGAAGAGGCGCGTCTGCTAGATCATCAATACGTCGGTCCGGAACACCTCTTATTAGGGGTGATTCAGGTTCACGATTGCGTCGGCATTCAGGTTCTAATGAATCTTGGCGTCAAGACGGAAGACCTCCGCGAAGACGTCCTTACGACGCTCGGACAAGACGAAGACGGCGACGGGGGATTCAACGATTCTGCCGACGACAACAAGCGTTCGAACGAGTACGGCGGTCAAGGCGGCAATAGCGCCAATTCCAATTCCGAACGCAATCAAACTTACGAGAGTCGCGCAAAATCGGGTAAGTCGAAAACGCCCGCGCTCGATAGTTTCGGACGCGATTTGACGGAACTTGCGCGCCAAAACGCGCTTGACCCCGTCATTGGACGCGAGGCGGAAATCGAACGGACGATGCAGATTCTTTGTCGAAAAACAAAGAACAATCCCGCGTTGTTAGGCGAGGCAGGCGTCGGAAAGACGGCGATCGTCGAAGGATTCGCGCAACGCATCGTCAACGGCGAAGTACCCGAAATTCTGATGAATAAACGCGTCGTCGCGCTCGACTTGGCGATGATGGTCGCCGGTACGAAATACCGCGGTCAATTCGAAGAGCGCATTAAAGCGCTGATGAACGAAGTCAAACGCACGAAGAACATCGTTCTATTTATCGACGAGCTTCACACGTTGGTCGGCGCCGGCGGCGCTGAAGGCGCTATGGACGCCGCGAACGTCTTGAAGCCGGCTTTGGCGCGCGGCGAAATGCAGTGTATCGGCGCCACGACCTTCGACGAATACCGCAAGTATATAGAAAAAGACAACGCGCTGGAACGTCGGTTCCAAATCGTCGCCGTCAATCCGACTTCTCCTGAAGAAACGAGAGATATCCTTAAAGGTCTGCGCGAAAGGTACGAAAAGCATCATCACGTCAAAATTACCGACGACGCGATCGATTCGGCGGTCGATTTGTCCGAACGCTATATTACGGGGCGTTGTCTGCCCGACAAAGCGATCGACGTTATCGACGAAGCCGGCTCGCGAATTCGCCTCAAGACGATGACGCGTCCGCCCGACTTAAATCAGCTCGACCGCGAAATGGAAGAAGTCCAGCGTAAGAAGGAAGACGCCGTAAAGCGCCAAGACTTCGAACAGGCGGGTTATTTGCGCGACAAAGCCGACAAAATCCAAGCGAAAAAAGTCGAGTTGCAAAAGGGTTGGCGCGAACAGCAACGTCAAGTGCGTGGCGTCGTCGATTCGACGGTCGTTTCGGAAGTCGTCTCGAAGATCACCGGCGTGCCCCTTACAAGGCTGACGACCGAGGATTCGAAACGTCTCTTGAGTATGGAAGACGAATTGCACAAGCGAGTCGTCAGCCAGCACGAGGCGATTCAAGCGATTTCTAAAGCGATTCGACGCAGTAGAAGCGGCATTCAAGACCCCAAACGCCCGATCGGCTCCTTTATTTTCGCCGGTCCAACCGGGGTCGGAAAGACGTTGCTCGCCAAAGCGCTCGCCGAGTTTATGTTTGGCAACGAAGAAGCGCTCGTTCAAGTCGATATGAGCGAGTATATGGAAAAGCACAACGTCAGCAGACTAGTCGGCGCCCCTCCGGGATACGTCGGACACGACGAAGGAGGACAGTTGACCGAAAAAATACGGCGTCGTCCCTACTCCGTCGTCCTGCTCGACGAAATCGAAAAGGCGCACCCGGACGTTTACAACATTCTTCTCCAAGTTTTGGAAGAAGGACGTTTAACCGACAGTTTCGGGCGAGTCGTCGATTTCCGCAACACGATCGTCATTATGACGACGAACGCGGGCGCCGAAGCGATCAAGAACGAGTCGGCTTTCGGGTTCCAGCGTCCCGACGGCGACGCTTCCTACGCCAGTATGAAGAGCCGCGTCAACGACGAAATCGAGCGCGTTTTCCGTCCTGAATTCATCAATCGTTTCAACGACGTCATTGTTTTCAGACACTTGACTGAAAACGATCTTGTCGGCGTCGTCGATATGGAATTGAAAAAACTTCGCGACCGTTTGATTGAAAAGCGGCTGTGTTTGCTCGTTTCCGACGACGCCAAGAAAGCGCTCGTCAAGCGCGGGAGTAATCTTGATTTCGGCGCTCGTCCTTTGCGTCGCGCTATCGAGTCGAATTTGGAAGACCCGCTTTCCGAGAACTTGCTAGGCGGAATTTTCGACGGAAGCGACGTGATCTACGTCGAAACGGAAGAAACTGAAGACCCGATCGAAAGTTTAGTAAACGCTTACGACGCCTCGGACGACGAAACGAAACGCAAGAAGATTGTCTTCAAAGCGAAGAAACTCGACGAACTTACGTCCGAAGAAAAAGAGTCGGAAATCGTGAAAAATTTCCGCGAAAAACTGGCCGCAAAAGACGCGGCTAAAGAAGAAGCAAAAAAGGACGACGCCAAGAAAAAAGGCGACGCTAAGAAAAAGGACGGCGAAAAGAAAGACGGCGAATCTAAGGACGGCGAATCTAAGGACGGCGAATCCAAAGACGGAATCGATCTCTCGAAGGATTAAACGCCGCAGAACGCCAAATTGACGCGTCGATCGATCGTCGACGCGTTTTTTTGGATTCGCGTCAAGAAGCTAAAAAAAGCGACGCTCTACGAAAAGAGCGTCGCTTTTTTACTTTTGGAAGGTTTTTACTTTTGGAAGGTTCGCGAACCGTTTGGCGTCAAAGCCCTTCGTTGGTCGACAATTTGTTCATTTTCTTCATAATTCGCTTCATTTGCGCCAAAATCGCCGAATGCATTTGACTGACGCGACTCTCGCTAAGATTCAACACGGCGCCGATTTCTTTCATCGTCATTTCTTCGAAGTAATACATAATGACGATCAGACGCTCGTCGTTTTTCAGATTCTGCATACATTTGCGAATGACGTCCTTACGTTCCAAATTCTGCGAAGGACAAGCGGCGCGCGCGTCGGGTAAGACGTCCGCCTCGGAAGCGTCTCCGTCCCCGGATTGATCGTTCCATTTTTTGTCAAGACTCGACATATTGACGCGACTTGAATCGACGATCGTTTGGCGCACGTCTTCGATTGGCTGTTCAAGAAAGTCCGCCAGTTCTTCTTCGGTAGGGCGTCGTCCGAATGTGCCGACGAGAACTTTATCAGCCTCGTTCAATTTCGAAGTCTTCGAACGCACCATTCTTGGCGCCCAGTCCATCGAACGTAATTCGTCGAGCATAGCGCCCTGCACGCGCGGAATGCAGAACGTCTCAAATTTAACGCCCCTTTCGGGCTCAAAGGCTTTAATCGCGTCGATCAAACCGACGGAACCCGCCGAAACTAAATCGTCAAGTTCGATTTCGTGAGGCAGACGCGAACGAATTCGCTCCGCTCGTTTTCGAACCAGAGGCATATACCGTTCGACAATGCAATTCCGAGAATCTACGTCGTTGGGATTGCCTTTGTAGGCTTCCCAAAGTTCGCTATACGCCAATCCAGAGTTCAACTCGATCGTCGCGGTTTGATCATCCATGCTCAAAATCCCAAAATTAAATAAAACGCTCGCCCGTTATCCTTGCCGATCCAACGACGAAACGCTGGAAACGTTCCAAAAGCATACGGAGGATAACAAAATTTTTCATTTTGGAAAAGACGAAATTCGCGTTCCCCGTCGACTACTACAAGTTCTTAACGTCAAACGATTTGCAACGCAAAAGTCAAACGAAACGAATTCTTTTATAACTCGTTGATTTGTCGTTGGTTGCAACGTTTGCGTCAAAGTCGTTAAAAACTCGGTTCCGCAGTAAAATTTTATAAAAAACAAAAAAAGTATCTAAAGTCCGCGCTTGTTTTTGCCGACAAGAGGGAACCCTACCGCCTTCAAAAGCAAACTGCCATACGAGCGACGGACAATCAAAACCGTCCGTGTCGAGTCTATCGGAAAAAAAACGTCAAAAAGAACATTGATACGAACAAAAAATCCGTTCTTTTTCGAATCGGACGCCGAATAAAACAAAAAAAAAAGAAAAGACAATTTAAACGCTTCTTCCTATTTTTTGTTTTTTTCAGACGCGCTAACGCCCTCAACCTCCGTCTCAGGGAATGATCGCTTAAAAAAATGGAAGAAAACGCGAATTGTTAATAAAAAAATAAAGAAAAACGAAACCAACGAGCAAAAAACGACGTTAAAATAAAATGGGAAAGCGCTTTCATTACGACGGTCTCGAGACTTAACAATACGTAAGGAGCTTAAAAATGGACAATCAACCTTTCGACGCGACGTTGCCTTCGTCGTTCCTACGCCGCCTGATTCGATCGATTTTAGTTCCGGCGCTTGTCGTTTCGAGCGCGTTCCTATCCTTTGCGCAAGAACGCGCTCCCTCCGATCAGATTCCCGAACTGAACGAAACGACGGACAAATGCGACGTCCTTATCGATATGAGGCATGCGCACGATTTTTCCAATTATCCGTTGACGATCGACGATCGATTTTATCATCGTATTTACTCCTTCAACAAAGCGTTTAGTCGTCTGCAAGATCGAGGCGTCGTCGTCGCGAAATACTCGCGCGACGTTCCCATAGACGCGGAAACGCTGGCGCGTTGCAAAACGTTGTTTCTCAATCTTCCCTCGGGCGACAAATCGCCGTTCTTCGTTTCGGAAATTTTGGCGATCGTCGATTTTGTCCAAAAAGGCGGTTCGGTCTTCTTTATCGTCGACCATACGAATTGTTATTTTCATCAGTCGCGTTTAGCTCCGCTCTTTTGCGAACTCGACGTCGCGCCCCAATATTACGGCGTCTGCGACGCGACTCAAAATCTTGGCGAAGGATTTGGCTGGATTTACTTCAATAAATTTACAAAGTCGCCTATTACGCAAGGTTTGCGTCAAATAGCGTTTCAAACGGGCGGCGGCGTCGATCCGCGCGACGCCGTCGTCTGGTCAAGCGAAGACTCGTGGCAAGACAAAGCCGGAATGCCGATTTACGGCGAAACCGACCTCGCGTATTTTGGCAATTTCACGCGCGACGAAGACGAGCCATTCGGTTCCAGCGGCGCCGTCTCCGCAAAGAAATTCGGACAGGGAAAAATCGTCGTCGTCGGAGATCAAAATCTCTTTTCCGCCTTTTTCTTGCAGTACCTCGACAATTATCGCCTGTGGCTCAATATTTTCGCTTGGACGCTGGATCGTCCCGATCTTGCCGACGTCAAAACGTACTTTGAAAGCGCCAGTAAAGAACGGACGGTGTTGTGCTGGGAAGAATTGGAAAGAAACGTCAAAAGATTCGGCAATCCCGATTCTAATGGATATTATCACGTCTATACGGAACTGTGCCGTCGTTACAACGTCTTTTGCGCCGCGAACGACGATTCTGATTTGGGCTTGGAAGCCGACGCGTTGTTATGGATAGGAGGCGGCGCGGAAATTTCGCAACTTGGCGTCGATTTGGGCGTCAAGCAGTTGAAACGGGGCAAGACGCTAATCGCGCTCGATCCGGCAAAGGACGTCGTAAACGACAAGTCCTCGGGCGTTGCGAAAGTATTGCAAGCGACGCGCGCGAAAAGCAAAGCTCAAAACGCGAATGCCGAAACAAACGACGCTCCGTCCCTCAAAAAACGCGTCGAACGATTCGAAACGCCGACGGGCGGCCGCCTCGTTCTCTTGCGCGGATACGGTTCCTTCGACAATTCGGAATTGCCGCGCCCCGAGGAAAAACTGTTGCTCTTTCAACAAGAAAACCTCAACGCGTTGCTTCGAGAGATCGACGCCGCGCTAAAATAAAGGCGACGGAATCCTTGCAAGAAAGGTTCGAGCGTCGCTATTCGTTTGGAACGGCTAGAATTTCCAGAGTCTCGTCGACCTGTTCGTCGGGCGCGGCGGCGTCGTTCTTGTCTTGCGCGCCTAGTTGCGACTCGATGATTTTTGCGGACATAACGGCGCCAAAATTCTCCTCTAAGGCGCTAGGAACCGCGACTTTGCCGGTCGCTTTACGAAAGATATCCAAACCGATCGTACTGACGGCGTAATCAAACGAACGAAGTAAAATGGGAAAAACCACAAATATGGCGATAAGGACGCCGACGACGCAGGGAATTGCGACGTCTAACAACGCGTCGCTCTTTCGCCGTTTATTGGACGCGCGATTCTTTGCGTGTAAAACGCTTTGTTCGTAACGCCGCGGCAAAAATAAGCTTCCGACGCCAATAGCGGCGCGTCCCACAAGCACGACGGGCGCGCTTGCGACATAAAAGACGCCTTCGAGAATCTGAAACGCCGCGTTCGGTTTTGCCCCTCTCTTCCTCGTTTTTTGGCGCGACTCGTCCAAATCTTCCCAGTAAAATTCGTCAAGTTCCAACATAGTGGGCGCGTGTCCAAGCAATTCGGCAAGACGTCTGTCTTCGGCGCTTAACGTCGGTCCGTATTCTTCGGCGTCTTTGATCGCCGCGTCGTCGGAAGCGTAATACGAATCCGACTGTTGAGGAACGATAAGCGCGTTCTGCAACAACGTCTCGTCCGCGTCCTCCGCGACGGACTCGTAGGACTCTAAAAGTTTCGGCTCCGGCTCGAGTTTTGACTGCGGTGCGGAAAGTTCAGGCGCGACGTATTCGGGCGCGCTCGAAGTCGACGTCTCGACGTCGAACGGCGCGACGGGATACGCGAACGTCGGTCGACTTTTCGGCGATTTCGAAATAGATTCCGCCGTATCGGACGCAGAAATCGATCCTTCGGCGTCCGAAGGCTCCGTTTCCGAAAGTTCCGTTTCGGGATAAGGAACGGCGCCGGAAACGGAAGACGCCGCGTCGTCGACGCTCGAAGACGTTTCTGCAACAACGGAAGGCGCTTCCTCCGAAAGTTCCGTTTCGGGATAAGGAACGGCGTCGGAAACGGAAGAAGTCGCGTCGTCGACGCTCGAAGACGTTTCTGCAACGACGGAAGGCGCTTCCTCCGAAAGTTCCGTTTCGGGATAAGGAACGGCGCAGGAAACAGAAGACGCCGCGTCGTCGACGCTCGAAAGAGTTTCTGCAACGTCCGAAGATTCTTCCGCCAAAAGTTCCGTTTCGGGATAAGGAACGGCGTCGGAAACGGAAGAAGCCGCGTCGTCGACGCTCGACAGAGTTTCTGCAACGACGGAAGGCGCTTCCTCCGAAAGTTCCGTTTCGGGATAAGGAACGGCCTCGGAAACGGAAGACGCATCGTCGTCGACGCTCGAAGACGTTTCTGAAACGTCCGAAGATTCTTCCGCCAAAAGTTCCGTTTCGGGATAAGGAACAGCATCGGAAACGGAAGAAGCCGCGCCTTCGACGCTCGAAGACGTTTCTGCAACGACGGAAGATTCTTCCTCCGAAAGTTCCGTTTC
>JAZUGM010000010.1:0-4884 GCA_045641205.1 Thermoguttaceae bacterium | reverse complement strand
GGGATATGCGGCGCAATTCAGCTCGCTTCCGGCGACGTGTTGGCGTGGAGTAAAGACAGTACGTTACGCGTTTGGAATCCAACGGACGGCAAACAAAAAGCCGTTTTAGAAGGACATACAGATGATGTAGAGGGCGCAATTCAGCTCGCTTCCGGCGCCGTGTTGTCGTGGGATTCGTCTACGTTACGCGTTTGGAATCCAACGGACGGCAAACAAAAAGCCGTTTTAGAAGGGCACAAAAGTTGGATAAGAGGCGCAATTCAGCTCGCTTCCGGCGACGTGTTGTCGTGGGGATGGGATCATACGTTACGCGTTTGGAATCCAACGGACGGTAAACAAAAAGTACGTTTCAAAAGGCACAAATATGGGATAGGTGGAGCCATTCAGCTCTCTTCTGGCGATGTGTTGTCGTGGGGTTTCGACCATACGTTACGTGTTTGGAATCCAACGAACGGCAAACAAAAAGCCGTTTTAGAAGGGCACGAAGACACTGTTGAGGGCGCAATTCAGCTCTCTTCCGGCAACCTTGTTTCGATAGATGCGAGCAAAGTCATACGCAAGTGGTCGCCCGATGGGAAACTGTCCAGCGTTCTTCGGGGTAATTCCGAATACGTCGCGATGCGCCGGGCGTTATTGCCACAGTCGGTTGCAATCTATGATCGTTTAGCATTAGAAACGTTCGAGGGCGTTAAACTTTGCTTTGATGAAACGACCGTATCAGTTTGGAACGGAGTAGATTGGAGCGGAGACGACTATAAGCCGTTAATTGAACGTCAAGGCATTTGCGTTTATAAAAAGAATGAGTCGCTTCATTTTTTGCGTTTATACTATGGAGCCGAGCCTTTTCTTACTCCCGACGACGCTATGCCGAAAATTCTTGCGGAACTGGAGCGTTAGAAGCGGACGACGCGTAGTTGAAAGTTGAATCGTATGAATCCTATTCGATCGCTTCTTTGGCGCGGGCGTTCGCGAAAGTAAGCGTTCACGAATAATAGCGCGCGTTGTTGGCTTCCAGCCTTTTGCCAAACCTCCGCGCGCAGAAAAACGTAAGCGTTCACGGAAAAGCGTCGCGGACGAATCGGCGCGTATGCGCCGCGCGATAAGCCGCCAGTCAACGACGGGCGGATCAGCGCCGCCGAAAACGCGTCCGTTATCAAAGCGAAATTATCCGACAAACCCCAAAACTCCCGTTTACGGAGAACCGAGTTTATCGGAAGAATTAGCGTTTGAAGGTTCTGTGAAAAACACGCGAACATTCCAACGACGCGTCGACTGTAAAATACAAAAAATCGTTTGCGCAACGTCAAGCGAACCGCCGATCCGCCCGTCGTTGACGGGCGGCTTGTCGCGCGCCGCTACGCGGCGGTTCTTACGCGTCGTTTTTCCGTGAACGCTTACGCTTTTCCGTCTAGGAATAACAGATAATCCGCTTCTAGGGCGCCTTGAAGAACAGCCTCTTCAATAGCGACTGCAGAAACGTTTGGAGAATAATGCTCCCGATCGACGATCGCCCATCCGGCGTCGTTTAATAAATGATCGATTATTGCTCGAGCTTTATGTTTCGGTTTCATATAGGCGTCGAATAAAAACTACGTTTGCTCGTTGTTCTTGGAATTATTCGGAACAATACCGTCGAACCAACGAGGATAATAAAGTTTCGTCGGTATTTTTTAGGGGGAAAATCTCAAAGGCGTCCGCATCACAGTCTTTTGAACAATTTGTCCAATTCTTCGCAAGAAAAGAGCAACGTGGAAGGTCGTCCGTGCGGGCAATGGTGCGAATTAACTTCGCGTTCCGCTTCGACGATCAATTCGATCACGGCGTCAGGGCGCAAATAGTCGCCCGCCTTAATCGCCGCTTTGCACGCCATTTGCTTGAGCGCGGCGTCGAACAAATCGCCGGGCTGCGCTTTGCCCGACTGACGCAACGCGCCGAGCGCGGCAAGAAAGGCGTCTTTAGGCGAAAATCCGCGCAACAAAGCGGGATACCCGTTGACGACGACGCTCGTTCCGCCGAAACTGTCGACTAAAATTCCCAATTTGGCGAAACTCTCGCGATTTTCTAGGACGAACGGCAGTTCGACGGGGGACAAATCCACGACGTCGGGCACGAGCAAGCGTTGAACGTCGAGCTTGTCGGAATCGTAGCCCTCTTTGAGTTTTTCGTATAGGATTCGTTCGTGCAACGCGTGTTGGTCGACGACCGCCATTCCGTCGTCCGTTTCCATTACCAGATAACGATCGCAAATTTGCACGACGGGGCGTCCTTTCGAATCGCGCGCGACTTGTCCGCGCATAGGCGCCTTCGAACGCAAGGTCCCTTGATTGTTTTCGACAACCCTCGCGCGTATTCCTTCGGACGAATTGTCGACGTTTCCGAACGCGCCTCGTTCGTTGGAGGGAACTTGACGTTCGTTTGCAAGCGGGCGACTTGCGGCGTCGTTCGGCAGGGGCGGGAATTTGCGAAAAGCGGAATTGCCGGAAGACGAAGAAAAGGCGTTTGGCGCGACTTGGCGCGATTCGGGACGTTTGACGTTTTTCGCGACGCGTTCTTCGCGCTCTTGCGCGGCGGCTTCTTCCAAAACGGCGTTTGCAGCGTCGACGTCAAGACGAGCTTGCGAGGCGTCTTGAAACGTTTCTTCCGCGCTTGTCGCCTTGGCGTCGGCGTTCTTGAACCAGCCCAGCAAATCCTTTCGTTTCGCTTCGGCGACTTTGTCGTCGAGCGCGGCGATCGGATCTCCCGGATCGACGTCGGGCACAAATCTCAATTCGCGCGTTTCCCCCTCGTCCGATTTCGGGGCTTCCTTCTTTTTTGGCGCGTCGACGCGCGACGTTTCGGCGTTCGGCGTTTTTTCGGGCGGAACGTCCTTGTTTTCGGGCGCGTCGTTTTGGTCAAGTTTTGATCGCGCGCGTTTCGCGGCGGCGTCAAGTTCGGAATCGTTCGGACGACTGCGAATGTCGGAACGGAGGAACTGTTCGCGAATCGCGGAAAGCAACCCGGCGTAAATCGCGGAACCGTCGACAAAACGAACCTCCATTTTCGTCGGATGAACGTTGACGTCGACGAAGTCGGGCGGAATTTGAACGTTGAGCAACACGACGGGATAACGCCCCGTCAACAAGAGCCCTCGATACGCCTCGGAAAGCGCGTGCTGAAGGGAACGATCGCGAATGAAACGACCGTTCAAAAAGACGTATTGCAACGCTTGCGTAGGTCGGCTTAAGTCGGGCAAGCCGACGTAACCGCTGACGCGAACGTTTTTATAGGAACTGTCGACGGCGACAAGACGCGAGGCGACGTCTTCGCCAAGGAGTCTGCGCGCGCGGTCTTTGAGTCCGTCGGTGGAGGGCACGTCGATAATTTTACGTCCGTTGTGGGTCAGCGTAAACGCGACGCCGGAATTAGGGAGCGCGACTCGATAGACCGCCTCTTGAATATGCCCAAATTCCGTCGCTTGGCTTTTCAAAAATTTCCGTCGAGCCGGAACGTTGAAAAATAAATTACGTGCTTCGATCGTCGTGCCGACCGCGCGCCCGATCGGCTGAATTTCGCCAAGCGTTCCCCCGTCGCTGCGAATTTGAGCGCCTTCGTCCGAATCGACGGATCGACTCGACAAAACAAGTTGACTTACTTCGGCGATCGACGCGAGCGCTTCGCCCCGAAATCCGAGCGTATGGATTCGAAAGAGGTCGTCCGGCTCCGAAACTTTGCTCGTCGAATGAGGCGACAATGCCAAAACAAGCTGGTTGGCGGTGATTCCGCAACCGTTGTCGACGATTTTGATCAGTTCCACGCCGCTCTTTTCAACTTCGACGTCAATTCGAGTCGCGCCCGCGTCGATCGAATTTTCGATCAATTCCTTGACGACGTTCGCCGGGCGCTCCACGACTTCGCCGGCCGCGATCTTGTTAATCATACTTTTGGATAATTCGCGAATGATCGGAGCCATTTTTTCCTCGTTTCTTTCAATCCGAACGTCGTTTTTGAACAAGCGAAAGTCCGTCGTTATCGACTCGGCGCAAGTTTATGTTTTGGAGTCTTTTCTATTATCGCCAAATTTACGAATTCTTCATAAGAAGCGCATTTAAAGGCGATTCCTTGGAGTCGTCTAAGTTCCGACGGGTCTTTTTCTTTGAGAACGGGTTCAATTTCCGAAGGAGCTTCGTCGAAGAGACTTTGCAAAGTGATCACGAGACCGTCGTAAGCCCCCTTAGTTTCTCCCTTCCTCAAGCCTTGTTCCAAGCCTTGATTAAATCTCAAATCACCCTATGAACTCTCGCGACGCAACCCCGTAAGATAGTTTTTTCCATAACTTGACGATAAGAACGAAATCATCGTTTGCCTCGTTTCAACCTAACCTCCGTAATAAATTGTAACGGATTTCCGTGAACGATTACTGTTGTGGAGTCTCTTCTGTTTTCGCCAAATTAACAAACTCCTCATAAGAAGCGCATTTGCAAGCGATTCCTTGGAGTCGTCTAAGTTCAGACAGGTCTTTATCTTTGAGAACGGGTTCAATTTCCGAAGGAACTTCGTCGAAGAGATTCTGCAAAATGTTCACGAGACTGTCGTAAGAGCCTTTAGTTTCTCCCTTCTCCAAGCCTTGTTCCCACCCCTTCTCCAAACCTTGATTAAATCTCAAATCACCCCATGAACTCTCGCGACGCAACCCCGTAAAATAGCGTTTTCCAAGAACTGACGATAAGAACGAAATCATCGTTTGCATCGTTTCAACCTAACCGCCGTAATAAATTGCGGAGGCATTCCGTGAACGATTACTTTTTATATTTTTCTATCTTCGCCAAATTAACAAACTCTTCATAAGAAGCGCATTTGCAAGCGATTCCTTGGAGTCGTCTAAGTTCAGACAGGTCTTTATCTTTG
>JAZUGM010000009.1:0-13609 GCA_045641205.1 Thermoguttaceae bacterium | reverse complement strand
TCAATTTTTTCTTGTTGTTCTTTCGTCATAGGCGGAAAAAATTCGTTTGAGAAGCAAATCAGAACCGCGCGGCGTCTTCGTCGCGATTTTCTTCTTTGTTTCGATACGTTTTGAGACTCAACACGCGTTCTCTTGCGCGCTCTAAAAAGGCGTCTTTATTTTCGTCTCGTTCGTACCACATTGGCGCGCCGATTAAAACTCGCGAAAGCATCGGGGTAGGAAGCAAGACGCCTTTGGGGAGGATTCGGTTCATATTGTCGAGATAAATAGGAATCAATTCCAGCTCGGGTCGTTTTTTGACAAGATAGAATAGCCCGCTTTTAAATTCGCCAAGGACGCCGGTTGTCGAGCGTCCGCCCTCGGGAAAGATGATAATAGAATATTTGTCGCTCATTTCTTCGAGCATATGATAGAGCGGATTATTGCGCTTCGAGACGTTTTCACGATCGACGAGAATTACGTTCAAAACTTTCAACGCGATAAAACGCCGAATTGGACCGCCCAGCCAGTAGTCTTGAGCGGCGACGAGTCGCGTTTTAGCGCGAATTTCGGCAGGCAACGCCGCCCAAATGACAATTCCGTCCAAATGACTCGTATGATTTGCGAAATAAACCCTTTGACAGGACTCTTCCGGCTGACAACCAATCCAGCAGACCGAAGCCCCGCTAATGAATCTCGCAAGAACGATAAGGAAATTTTTAACCAACCAAGTCAACATACGGAACCGCTCCAAGTTAGAGCCGAAAACACGCAAAAACAACCGATCCGTCTTACAATGGAAAAGGTCGATCGTTAGGAGGTTTGGCGCGGCGCGAATCGACGTTCAAACGGTGAAAATCGACGCAAACGCTCGTTTCGACTATAACAGGCTTTCAACCAGCAGACGCATTTTTCGAAGTTCGCTTTCAACTCCGACGTCGGGGGTCGGCGCTAAGTCGACGCACAACCCTTTGTTATAACCGACTTTGTTTAATTGAACCACAAGTTTGTTATATTCAAGACGACCTTGTCCCACTTGCACTTGAAATTGTTTCGGCGTGGTGTCGCGCAAACGCACGTGCGAAACGCGCGGAAGGATCGAGTCGAAATCGACCTGCGCTTTGTACCCGTAAATAAAATGGGACGGATCCAGCGCGACGGTCAGCTCGGGCACGCCTCGACAAAGGCTCGAGAGGGAATCGATCGAGCCCGAAATAGCGTCGCGTTCCGTCAAGACGGCGACGACGACTCCGGCGCTTAGACCCGTTTGGGACAATTTGCGCAGACGTTCAAATTCTTCGTTGTACGGGGAACCGACGGGCGCGGACTTTACGACGAGCGTAACGGCGCGCAACGTTCGACAAAGTTGCACGCACAACTGGAATTTCGTGAAATATTGGGGTTCGTCGAACGGAAGGTCTAAAAACAAGGCGCTTGGCGAAATATGTCGCGAGGCGAAACAAAGCCGCCCGACCGCCTGTAGGTCTTGCTGTATCCATTCGGGTCTCAGGTCAAATTTTCCGTTTCCGACGGCAATTTCAGCCGAATTGTAATCCAAATCCGCCAATTTTTGCATCGCCTGATTGATAGGGACGTTTGGAAAACATCGCGTCGAAGCCGAAACAAACACACGAAACCCCGCTGTTCTAAATTCAAGTCTATTCAAAATCGATTTGTCGCGTCGCTAGACAAACGTTAAATCGAGCAAAACGCGTCGTTGCGCGGCGGCAAACAAACCGCCTATTTTCCTATTATAAAGAAAAATAGACGTTTTTCAACGGCTTGACGTTTTTTTCTTTGATTCTCGAAATATTTTCGAAATTTTGAGAAAAACGTCGTTAAAATCGGATTATTTTATCGTGTAAAATTTGTCGAGAACTTCGAACCATTGCACGCGCGATTTGCACAGCGCAAACGCTTTTCTTACTTCTTCGCTTTGCGGATGAATCCTCGAATAGGCGACTCCAAATTTTCTCATATCGGTCGTCGCTCTTTTTTCGCCGTATAATTCGACGGCCGCGTCGTAATGTTCGGCGATCGTTTCCCTTTGTTCTTCAAGGGTCGGCGGGGGCGGAATCGGTCGTCCTTCCATAGCGGCGCGCGTTTGGGCGAAGAGCCACGGGTTCCCTATAATTCCTCGCGCGAGCGCGACGCCGTCGACGCCCGACTCGCGCATGCGTCGCACGACCGTTTCCGCCGAGAATAGATCGCCGCATCCAACGACGGTAAAATCGGGTCGATTTCGCTTGACGGCGACGTATTCTTTGACGTCGCGCAAGAAATTCCAGTCGGCGGTTCCTTGATATCGTTGCAAGACCGTTCGACCGTGTACGGCAATTCCATTGACGCCGACGTCTAGCAGACCGTCTAGCAACTCGAAGAAATCTTCGCGACTTTCCGGCGAATCGTCGAATCCTCGACGCAGTTTGACGGTAACGGGCGCTTTTTCGGGCAAGGAATCGCGGACGTTTTTTGCGATTTTAATCGCCTTTTGCGGTTCGGAGACGAGAAATCCTCCTCGGCTTTTCCCCACGACTTTACGCACGGGACAGGCAAAATTCAAGTCGATTAGTTCAAATCCGTATTCCAACAGACGCAACGCGGCGCGGACAAATTCGTCCGACGAACTTCCCATTAGTTGCGCGCCCGTCGGCTTGTCGGAATCTTTAACCGCCAAATAGAACCGCGCTTTGTTCCTTTTTGAGACGTTCAGCACAAATTGGTCGAGAAAAACCTCGCAAAACGCGAACGACGCGCCGAATTTGCGAGCGAGTCGACGCATAGGCGCGTCGGAATAACCCGAAAGGGGCGCTTGCAACAAAGGAACGCCGATTTTCAGATTGCCAATTTGAAGCGGAGGAAACAACGGCGCGACCATTTAATTTGACCTTTTTCGAAAATACGTCTCTATCGTTAAAACTAAACTAAAGCGTCCTAATCGTAAAATCCGATAATTTAGGCGTCGTTAGACCGTCGTCGGTCTTGAGACTTGCGCGCCTCCGTAGAGGTTAGCGAACCGCTTTCTCGTTATTTTACACGCCTTGACGCGTTGTTCAAGGCGCGTCGGGTCGGTTGCGCGCAACTTTCTTTGGGTCGTGCCGCGCGCGTTTTGACGTCGCGCGCCCAAACGACGGATCGTTTGAAGGACGCCGAGCCGGCGAGGTTTGGGCGTCGACTTTGACTATTGGGACGAGAATATGAGACGCTTGGGTTATTGTCTGGTAATTTTGTCGCTTTTTGCGATAGTAGGCGTTTATCGGTACAGTTGTCTTGCCGCGCCCCCTCTCTTTCAAATGGGTAAAAGCGCGAAAATCGAGGCGGATCCAAAAAAGGATTATCTTTTGAAGGAATCGGACGGCAACTGGTTCGTAATGGCGAAGAAGTTTTCCGGGGATAACGCGGCTTTGGACGCGAAACGCCTGGTTTACGAATTGCGCGCGTCTTATAAGTTGTCCGCGTTCGTCTTCAAATACGATCCCGACAAGATGGAAGAAGACGCCGTTTCCGCGAAAATGGGGAAGAAATTCCGTTATCAAACGGTTCGTCCCGTCGAATACGCCGTCTTGATCGGCGGCTACCCTACGGCGGAAGACCTTGATTTACAAAAAACGCTTGAAAAAATCCGCAAGAGTCAGCCGCGATCTCTCAAAAACGACGAGAAAGGTCAGGCGGCGGCGGATAATTTTAAGGAATTGGCGAAAAACGATTCGAAATACGCCGGATACGGACCTCTTGGCGGAGCTTCGCCGGTTCCGAATCCGTTGTTGCCCGCCGATTTCTTCAATAGTAGGGGGGTCGTCGATCCGTTCCTTGCGAAGTTGAATTCGGACAGCAAATACAGCCTGTTGAACAATCCCAAAACGTACACCGTTCGCGTCGCGACTTTTTCGGGCGATTCAAGTATGAAAAAGAGTTCGGAAGCGTTCGGCGATTTGGAAACGCGTCTTCAATACGCGGGTCTTCGCGCCGCCGCGCTTTGCGAAGCGTTGCGCAATCAGGGCGTCGAAGCGTGGGAATTCCATGATCGCGACTGCAGTTTCGTTACGATCGGAAGTTTTGACAAATACGGAACGCTTCAACCCGACGGACATACGGAATTAAATCCTCAAGTCGCGCAAATTATGAAGAAATACGGCGGGGAATTGGTCGAAGACGGCGAGGGACTTGGCAAATATCGCGCTTATACGATCGTCGTGGAGATACCTGATCCTAGTTCGTCTTCGCTTGCGCCGAAAAAGAAAAAGTTGCAGATTGCTTGCGATTTGCGTCCCGTGATTATCGTCGTTCCGCAACGTTCCGGCGAGGAGAGCGTCAAGAAGATAGCGCTTGCCAAGGAGGAGATGGAAAAGGCGAAGAAACAAATCGTTGAACACGCGGTCGAACGCTCCCTTGAAGCTGCTGAAAACGACTTGGAAAGCGTCAAGCAATTTGCAAATGCGAATGGTCGCGCGATGACGGAAGAGGAGTATCTCGTTTGGGCGAAGGCGCAACAGAAAGCGCAAGGCGCGCAAGTTCAAGGGAAAACTCAAGCGCAGAATCAAGCGTCGGTCGCGCAAAATCGAGCCGTCTCGTCGACTCCAAAAACGCCGCAAAACGCCGCCGTCAGTGAAAGGTACGCTCAAAAAGCGCCCGTCCAAGCCGCTCCAAACGGCGCCGTCGCTACGACGAATCGAACGACTCCGAACGCCGCAAGAACGAACAACGCGACGACCGCGCAAAACGGGAACGCTAATCGATCCGCGACGCGAGCTTACGGGACTACTCCGACAAAAACCGCGCAAAAGAAAGCCGCGCCGACCTATTGAATCTAAGCGAAGGTTTTCTCTCTCGCCTCAAAGTTAATCAAGCGACCGTCCTTTCGGGGACGGTCTTTTTTTGTAAGCGTTTATGGAAAGGCGCGTATCAACGATACGCGGATTCGTTGAATTGCCCAAAAGGCGTCGCGACCAGTGAAACGCAAGAGCTTGACGGCTTTCATACTTTCTAAGTTTAGGCGTAGTTTTTAAACGAGCGTTCTCGAACCGAACGTATCCGACGTCGTTGATGCGCGGCTTTCCATTAATATCGGATTTCCGTGAACGCATACGCGTTATTTACAGCGCGCGTTGGTTTGTCAAAAGTTTTGGCGCCAACGACACGCTATTTTTCGTGAACGCATACAAAAATAATTTATTTGAGCGAGACGTTTTTTCCCCTTTACAATAAAATAAAATTGGTATAATGAACACTGTTAGGCTTTGTCGAATTACGCCGGAGTTTTTTCCGGGCTCGGCTTTGCTTTCGTCGTTGAATTTGCGCCTGTGATTTGATTTGCAACGGTTGGTTTTGCGCCTGTGTTTTGATTTGTATTGATCCACGTGCGTCATCCGAGTTTTGAATCTTTTTGCGACGTTGTTTTACGCCCGTTGTTTTTTACGCCCGTTGTTTAGTTTAATTTTTGCGCCTTTTGCATTTGTTTCGATCCGTCGGTTTTCTTTTTACGTAGAGTCGGATGGTCGAAATCTTTTTCTTGCGGAGCTTGTTATGTCAAAATTAGTTTCTCGACGCGGTTTTACCCTTGTCGAATTGCTTGTCGTTATCGCGATCATCGGTATCTTGATCGGTCTTCTTCTCCCTGCGGTTCAAGCGGCGCGCGAGGCGGCGCGTCGTATGCAATGCACGAACAACATTAAACAACTGTGCTTGGCGACGATGAATTACGTCGACGCGAACAAAGACACGTTGCCTTTAGGTCAAGACTGTTTTGGCGCGGTTCCCGGCACGGGCTCGACTCTTGGCTACGGCTGGCGCACGTTCATTCTTCCCAATATGGAAGAGTCGGCGACTTATACGTTGTTTATGAAGTATTATCAGGCGGGCACGTCCGCTTGGGGCGCCGGAGAAGACCTTCGAGGCAAGCAAATCACTACTTACAAATGTCCCTCCGACGGCGGTTCCAAGCAAATTAGCGACGGATACGCGTCGGCAAATTACGTTTGCAGTTACGGCGATTACTGCGTTAAGGCGGAAGACTGGGGCTGGGTCAACGGCAGTTCCGGACGCACCGACTATTCTCGCGGCGCGCTTCAGCCGAAAACGTGGACCGATCTTGCCTCGATCACGGACGGCACGTCCAATACGATTATTTATAGCGAATCGATCGTCAAGAAATCCGGCTCGAACGGCGTTCGCGGCAACGTTGCGACAAACAGAAGCGACGTTTTTGGCTCCGGGACCGGTCATAATACTTGCGAATTAGAAGGTTTCAATCCTCAGGCTTGTATCAATCTTCGTAAAGAAGCGGACGAATTTATCGCGGGCGTCACGGTCAACGGCGACGGGCGCGGCAAGCGTTGGGACGATTGCCAGCCGATTTTCGGCGCGTTTTGTACGATTCTCCCTCCTAATTCGCCGAATTGCCACGTTGGCGACGACCACTATACCGCGATGCTTACTTCAGCGCAGTCTTATCACTCCGGCGGTTGCAACGTCGGCATGGTCGACGGTTCAGTTCGTTTCGTCAGCGACACGGTCGACTGCGGCACGTTGAGTTTCAAACCTTGCAAACGTTCCGGGAAATCGAACTACGGCGTTTGGGGCGCGATGGGATCGCGCGACGGCGGTGAAACGACCTCTTCGATGTAATATTGGCGTCGAGTTTGGCGCTTCGCGCTAGTCGAAGCGCCGAAGTTGCGCGCGCCGCGCGCTTTTGTAACGTCTACTTGAGACGGACGACGTTTTTAGATGCGGCGCTTTGCAACGGCAGGGTTGTCTTGGCTTGTTTAATTTTTACTTCTAGTCGGCGCTCGCGTTTCGCGTTTGCCGTCGTAACGGGGAAACAATAAATGAAACAAATCGCCGTCCTTTTATTGGCGTGTTGCGTCCCTTTCGCCGCGTTTGGTTGCGGTTCTAAGGGACTTGACGATTTAAATAAGGCGAAGGGCGTTATTACGCTTGACGGTCAGCCTTTGGCGGGCGCGCAAATTACGCTTTGTCCGACGCAAAGCGGCGTGCGTAGTGCGGGCGCGAATTCCGACGAGAAGGGCGTTTTCGTCTTCCAAACGCTCAAGGGCGGAGACGGAGTCGCCGACGGAGAATATCAAGTAACCGTCACTAAATCTCATACGGAAAACCCGTACACCGACGAGGAAGTTAAGATTATTAACGAGTCCGGCGGTAAAAGACCCGAAAATCTATTCCCGGATAGGGAACCTCCTACGCTTGTCAACGACTTGCCCCAACGTTACGCCAACCCGAACACTTCTGGACTGACGCTTAAGATTTCCGGCGCGTCGAAAGACCTCAAAATCGAGCTGACTAGCGACGAATGACTTTTTTAGGATCGTTTTTTGAAAATTCCTTAAAAGGAATTGTGAAAAATGATCTTTCCAACAGAATTTAAATGGGAGTCTTTTTTAGTTTTTTCCCTATTTTTCACGCGTCGTTTCGTCTTGAACCTCGCGTGAAAAAAAGAAAAAAACGCCGCGCGTTAAAATAAAAATTCTATCTGATATAACAAGCGCTCCTTTACAGAATTAGCAATCTTGGTATAAATACGTTCGTTTGGTTTGAGCGACGTTGAGAGGACGACTGTTTTCTTCTCGACGCGGCGTTTTTTTGCCCTTACGAATTGTTTGAGGGAGACTTTTGCGGTCTGTTCGTTTGACTTTGCGGTCAAGCGACTAGATCGTTTTGTTAATTTCTTGCGGAGCTTGTTATGAGTAAAGTACTTTCTCGACGCGGTTTTACGCTTGTCGAATTGCTTGTCGTCATTGCGATCATCGGTATTTTGATCGGTCTTCTTCTTCCGGCCGTTCAAGCGGCGCGCGAGGCGGCTCGTCGTATGCAATGTACGAACAACATTAAACAACTGTGCTTGGCGACGATGAATTACGTCGACGCGAACAAAGACACGTTGCCCTTAGGGCAAGATTGTTGGGGCGCGGTTCCCGGCACGGGCACGACTCTTGGCTACGGCTGGCGTTTCTTTATTCTCCCGAATATGGAAGAATCCGCCGCTTATCAGCTTGGTATGACGTATTATCAAGCCGGTACGACCGCTTGGGACGCCGGCGCGGATTTCCGCGGCAAGCAAACGACGACTTATATGTGCCCGTCGGACGGCGGCGCCAAGCAAATACAAGACGGTTACGCGGCCGCTAGCTACGTTTGTAGTTACGGCGATTACTGCGTTAAGGCGGAAGAATGGGGCTGGGTCAACGGGGGGTCCGGACGCACCGACTATTCTCGCGGCGCGCTTCAGCCGAAAACGTGGACCGACCTTGCCTCGATTATCGACGGCACGTCCAACACGATTATTTTCAGCGAATCGATCGTCAAGAAATCTGGAACGAACGGCGTTCGCGGCAACGTCGCGACGAACAGAAGCGACGTTTTTGGCGCCGGAACCGGTCATAATACTTGCGAGTTGGAAGGCTTCAATCCGCAGGCTTGTATCAATCTTCGTAAAGAAGCCAACGAATTTATCGCGGGCGTAACCGTCAACAACGACGGACGCGGCAAGCGTTGGGACGATTGCCAGCCGATTTTCGGCGCGTTTTGTACGATTCTCCCTCCTAATTCCCCGAATTGCCACGTCGGTGACGACCACTACACCGCGATGCTTACTTCCGCGCAGTCTTATCACTCCGGCGGTTGTAACGTCGGCATGGTCGACGGTTCCGTTCGTTTCGTCAGCGACACGGTCGACTGCGGCACGTTGAGTTACGGGCTTTGCAAGCGTTCCGGCAAATCGAACTTCGGCGTTTGGGGCGCGATGGGCTCTCGCGACGGCGAAGAAACCGTTTCAATGTGAAATTAGTTCGCGAGCCGTTAAGTTCGTAATATTTGACGCGGCGTTCCTTTTCCTTGGCGCGCCGTTTCTTTTCTCAATATTGACATATAAGTCGGCGTTTGCGTTTTGTTTTCGTCGACTAACGAGGATAACGAAATGAAACAAATCGCCGTTCTTTTGTTGGCGTGTTGCGTTTCTTTAGCCGCGCTCGGTTGCGGTTCTAAAGGACTCGACGATTTAAACAAGGCGCAGGGCGTTATTACGCTTGACGGTCAGCCTTTGGCGGGCGCGCAAATTACGCTTTGTCCGACGCAAAGCGGCGCGCGTAGCGCGGGCGCGAATTCCGACGAGAAGGGCGTTTTCGTCTTCCAAACGCTCAAGGGCGGAGACGGAGTCGCCGACGGAGAATACCAAGTAACCGTCACTAAGTCTCATACGGAAAACCCCTTTACGGAAGAAGAAATCAAGATTATCAACGAGTCCGGCGGTAAGAAGCCCGAGAAACTCTTTCCCGGTCGCGAGCTTCCACAACAAGTCAACGATTTGCCGAAACGTTACGGCAATCCTAAGACTTCCGGCTTGACCTTGACGATTTCCGGCTCGTCGAAAGACCTTAAAATCGAGCTGACGAGCGAAGAATAGTAGACGGACGAAGAATAATCGTTTTGAATCGATTATTTGAGAAAAAGCCCGACCTTGCGTTTCGTAAGGTCGGACTTTTAGTATGCGTTCACAGAAAAGCGCGTATCAACGATACGCGAACAGTTTCGGCTAGTGAAAGCGCAAAATCGAAGACGTCGGTTTAACGCTCTTAAATCAAAACGACGCGTTTTTGGCAATTCAAGGGATCCGCGTATCGTTGTTACGCGGCTTTTTGCGAACGGTCGTCGCTTTTGTCAAACGCGGACGATATTTTCCGGCTTACGCGGGGCAGGGGCGGGCAAAGGATTCGCGGCGTATCCAAGCGCGCAATGTCCAATGCCGACGTAATTGTCCGAAACGCCCCATTTTTTCATCAATTCCTTGCCTTTGGCGCCGGAAAAAACTTCTTTTGCGCGATGAATCCAGCAGGAACCGAGCCCTACGGCGTAGGCGCCAAGCATCATATTGCCGATCGCCAGGGCGCCGTCTTCAACGTAAGTCGTCCGCGTTTTGTCGGCAAAGACGACGACGATCGTCGGGGCGCCGTAAAACGGATCGGAATTGACGCCAAGAACTTCCGCGTTCAATTTGGCAAGCAAATCGCGCGTTTCTTTGTCTTGGACGACGACCAATTTCGCAGACTGCCAACCGTGCCCTGAAGCCGCGTAGACGCCCGATTCCAAGACGGCGTTTAATTCTTCGTCCTTGATTTGTTCGGACTTGTACGCTCGGACGCTTCGGCGTTCCTTCATACTGTTTAACGTTTCCTGTTTCATAACGACTCCTTATAACTCAGGGGAAAGTAATAAGACAAACGTTTATCGACGTTTTTTCAACGTTTTTCGCTTTTAATTCGTTTGAGCGCTTCCAACAAGGCGTTTGATTTCGGCTTGTTCGAACCTTGCTTTTCGCCTTGATTTTTCTCGTCGTTCCTCGTTTGGACGTAAGAACGTGCGTCGGCGTCGTCGACGCCCTTTCCGACGCTTAAAACGTCTAGCGCGTATTTCATTAGATTGTCGACGAACGGCTTGCCGTCGGGATCGAACAGGTCGCGAGGAAGTTCGACGTATCCTTTCAGCGCGCCCAATTTCGTATCGACAAAATTCATCGTAACGCCGCGTTCCTTCAATTTGGAACGGAGTTGATACATCAAATCGGGCGCGCGGAAAGTGATTACCAACATCTTGTCAAAGTACAAAGACGACTTAATCTGCGCAAACTGAATCGATTTAACGCGATAATTGAAGGCGGCAAGTCGAATTTGGGCGAGCGTGAACAGTCGTTCCGCTTCGATAGGCGGCTTACCGAAACGATCGACGAGTTCGTTTCGCAGTTCGACAGCCTCTTTAATATTCGAAACGCGGTCAAATCGACGATAAAAATCGATTTTAGCGCGCGAGTCGGGCACGTACTCGTCCGATAAAAGAACAGTGCCCGGCAAGTCGACCTCGACTTCGACGCGTATTTTTTGCGGTTGTTTCTTCAACGCGCGAACGGCGGCGTCGAGGAAATAACAATACATTTCGTAACCGATAAGCGCGATATGCCCGCTTTGTTGCGTTCCAAGAATGTTGCCCGCCCCGCGTATTTCGAGGTCTTTTAGCGCAATTTGAAAACCGGAGCCTAATTTGTCGTATTCTTCGAGCGCGCGCAAGCGTTTGGCGGCGTCGGACGACAACGTTTGAAGCGCGTCGAGCAACAAATAACAATACGCTTGTTTTTTCTCGCGCCCGACGCGTCCGCGTAGTTGATGCAACTCCGCCAGACCAAAACGGTCGGCTTTGTCGATGAAGATCGTATTTGCGTTGGGAATGTCTAGTCCGCTTTCGACGATCGTCGTACAGACGAGAACGTCGAATCGACCTAAAACGAAGTCGCGCATAATCTCTTCAAGTTCGCCGGTCGACATTTGCGCGTGTCCAACGCGCACTCGCGCCTCGGGCACGAGCTTTTTGAGTTTTTCCGCTTCGTCGTCAATATCTTTAACGCGATTGTGCAAATAATATACTTGTCCTCCTCGATTTAACTCGCGTAAAATCGCGTTTCGCACGACTTCCTGATTGAAACGCAATATTTTTGTTTCGACGGGCAATCTGTCGGCGGGCGGAATTTGCAAATTGGAAATATCGCGTAGTCCGATAAGCGAAAAATGCAAAGTACGCGGAATGGGAGTCGCGGTCATTGTTAAGACGTCGACCATACTGCGATATTTTTTTAGACTTTCCTTGACTTTAACGCCGAATTTTTGTTCTTCGTCGATTACGACCAAGCCCAAATTTTTAAAGGCGACGTCCTTTTGAACGACGCGATGCGTCCCGACGACTATGTCGACTTTTCCTTCTTTCAGCTTCTTGAGCGTTTCTTTTTGCTCTTTGTTAGAGGAATATCGGGACAACAACGCGACGGTTACGGGAAACGTCGACGTTCGATCGCGAAACGTGCGGTAATGCTGTTCGGCCAGAACGACGGTTGGCACAAGAACCGCCGCTTGATAACCGGCCTCGACCGCTTTGAACGCGGCGCGCAACGCGACTTCCGTTTTTCCGAATCCGACGTCGCCGCAAAGAAGCCTGTCCATAGGGCGCGGCTTCTCCATATCTTTTTTGATCGCTTGAATCGCAAGAATCTGGTCGTCTGTTTCACGATACGGAAAGAGCGCTTCGAATTCGCCTTGCCATTGTCCGTCGGGCGGGAAGGCGATTCCTTCCTGCGTTTCTCGTTCCGCTTGAACGTCGAGCATTTCGGCGGCAAGTTCCCAAATAGCTTTTTGCGCCTCTTTCTTCTGTTTGTTCCAAACGGTTCCGTTGAGTTTTGCCAACTGCGGCGTTCGTCCTCCGGCGCCGACGTAACGTTGAATCTTTCCAATTTTGGAAGCGGGAACGTACAAATAGGCGGAGTCGGCAAACTCTAATTTCAGGTGGTCTTCAAGTTGATTCGCCTTTTGAATCGTTTCGACGCCGAGATAACGAGCCAGCCCGCGATCAACGTGAATAACAAGATCGCCCGGCGTCAGCTCCATAAAGGAATCGACGGCCTTTCTAAGTTTTTTGGGATTTGGCGTCGACGTTCGACGCGAGATCGAGCGATTGAAGAGCTGGTCGGAACCGATCAACAGGAAACACGTTTTGTCGCGCCACGAGAAGCCCTCGTTTAGGACGCCGACCGAAAAGAACAGGCGTTTTTCACGCGAGGGTTTTAGCGCGACGAACGTCTGGTCGAGTCGACGCGCATCAATATCCGACGAGCAGACGATTCCGACGGATTCGTCTTCTTCAAGGGCGTTTAACGCGCTTTCGACGTCGGGCAAACCGCCTTGCAATTTTTCGACGGAATGAAAATCCGCGCGAATTGCAAGCGAGGCAAATTCCGAGCCCGACGCGATCATCGTCGAATGAACGGTCGGATAACGATACAGCGCGTTAACCGTTTCCGCAACGCTTGCGCTTCTTTCGTTAGACCCGTTCATTCTCGTTTTATTCTCGACGATTCGAGTCGTTTCGCCAATGAGTTCGGTCGTCTCGATCATCAACACGGCGAGATTGTTGGGCAGACGATCAATAAAACGACCTTCTGCGACGCCGCGCGACTGCAACTTAGTAATTTCGAGCGACGTTTTGTCTTCGACGGAACGCTGATCCGTAACGTCAAAGACGCGTATCGATTCGACTTCGTCGCCGAAAAATTCGATTCGAACGGGATTTTTCCAATCGACGGCGTAAACGTCGACGATATGTCCGCGAACGGAATATTCGCCGGGCAATTCGACGGCGGGGGTCGAATGAAAACGCTTATCGGAGAGCCAGCGAATTAATTCGTCGCGATCAAATTCTTCTCCTACGCGTAATTCGACGGACGATTCGAGCGTTTGTTTTTTAGAAGGGACGGGCTGAAGAATCGCTTCCAAGGAGGCGACGACGATCAGCGGTTTGGATTCGACCGGCGTTTTGACGTCGCTCGCGAGTTTGTCGAGCGCTTTGAGAACTTGAAGTCTTGCGCCAAACTCGACGTCTTCGGAAACGAAAATTTCGTCGGCGTCGATTTGAGACGGAGACGACAAGAGCGGAAATTTCAGAACAGTCGCGTCGGTAAAGAGCGCGAAATCATTGGCGACGCGTTCGACTTGCGCGACTTTCGCGACGAGAACTAAGAGCGTTTTTTTCGCGCGTTCTACAAGCGTCGCGCCAAGCAACGCGTAGGAACTCCCGTAACAGCCGT
>JAZUGM010000008.1:0-4705 GCA_045641205.1 Thermoguttaceae bacterium | reverse complement strand
GTTCCGGCGGCGGAGTTCCCGGTCTTGTCGTCGCAATTCTTCGTCCCGACGTCGCGGTCGAACTTTGCGACTCGACCGGCAAGAAAGCCGAAGCGCTCGGCGCTATCGTCGACGCGCTCGGGCTCGACGTCAACGTCTGGTATGCTAAAGCCGAAGACTTGTTAAAGACGCGTCGTTTTCATACGTTGACGATTCGCGCGGTCGGCAAAATGAGAAGCCTCTTGCAAACGTTCGCGCCCGTCTGGTTCGCGTTCGACCGCATTCTGATGATCAAAGGTCCAAATTGGCCGGCGGAACGAGGCGAAGCGCGCCATTACAATATGTTAAATTCGATCGCGTTGCGCAAGGTCGACGAATACGAAACGCCGGGCGCCGACCATTTGAGTTGCATACTGCAACTTTGCCAAAAAAGCAAATTTTTAGATATTGAACGACGCGCCAAGGAACGACTCGAGGGCAAGCCTTACGACGGCGAAATCGAAGAAATTATCGTCGATAATCGTCCGAATAGACCGGAGTCGGAACGTTCGGAGCGTCGACGACCGTCGCGTAAAAATTTCAAGTCGGATCGTCCTTACGTTAAATTCAAAGATCGACGCGGCGATTCCAATTCGGAGTCCGGCGAAGGGGCGAACGGCGAAAGGGCGAACGGCGCCGAAGCGCAAGTTCGCGCGCGCAAAGGTTCGCGTCCTCCGAAAGGCTGGACGGGTAAGAAACGCGAATTTCGCGAATTAACGCACGACGCGACGGAACGCGCCCCCGCGAAGAACGGTTTTAGAGGAAATCGCGAGTCCGGCGACAAGCGTGGATTCGGCGCTTCCTCCTCTTCGTCGTCCGATCGTAACCGCGCGAGCAAGCCTCGTCGTTTTGGCGCGGGCGGCAGGGGCGGAAACGCGCGAGGCGGAGGACGCGGCTCGAAACGTCCTTAATCGGCAAACGCATATTTTCTTTTAATTTACGATTCGTTTCACAGAAATGGGTAAAGAATGACTAACAATAGTTTTTTTAAATATGCGCGCGTATGTTTCGCGCTGGCGCTCGGTTGTTCGTTCCTTTTTGTCGGCTGTAAAAAGAAGGACGCGCAAGAACAACCCGTCGAAGAAGCGGCGCAAGGGGATCAACAAAGCCAAGCGAACGCGTTTCCGACCTTTTCGACGGAAATTAGTTCGTTGTCGGAACAAGACTTAGCCGCGTTGGGCGCTCCAAACGGACTCCCGACCGAATACGTCTTTCCCGGCGCGTATCTCGCGCAAGTTCTTTATCCCGAACGCTTGGCGTCCGTCGAGGGCGGCAAAGTCGCGCTCGAATTTTTCGCGAAATCGTCCTTTCAACTTCCTATGCCGGAAATCCTAGACGCCGCCGACCTCGTTCTTTATAGCAAGGGCTTTACTTTTGAACCCCTCAAAGAAGCGAAGACCGACGCGGTAATTCAAGAAGGTTTCCCGTCTCAAGTGGAAGCGGTCTACGTTCGTTCTAAAACCGCGCTCGATAAAGACGCGATTCGCGCAAAGCTGTTCGACAAAGTCGAGCCTTCAAAATGCAAAAAAGAGCAATTGGGCAAAAGCGAAGTCGAGTATTTTGAGAATTCGCTCGTTATGCCGCTCGATCAGACGGGACAAAATCTCGGCAAAATTGAAAAAATTTGCGCCGGATTGGCGTTCCCGACCGACGATTCGCTCGTAATCGCGACCGGCGCTTTTTCCGCGCTTCAGTCGTATTTTAGCGACAAAACGGGCGACGAGCGAGGCGTCGCCGCGCAAAGACTCGCGCGAACGAATCTCGATTCGATCGCCGTCGCTTTCCAATACGACTACGATTTCAGCGTTCCAAACGCGCAACTTGTTCAACTGCCGGTTCCGATTACCGGCGAATTGATGCAGTCGATCGCCAAGAATGTCGCGGCGTTCCAATTCCTATTTGACGTCGCGACGCCGGACGGAGATTTCCTGAAAGCGACGATCAACGCGAAGTCGTCCGAAGGCGCCGAGGAATTGCGCAAAGCGATGGGAACCGCCTTAATGCAGGGCGTCGACAATTTAAACAAAGTCTTGGAACAAAACAAAGAGCAAGAAACCGGCAAAGCGCAAATTCAAGCGGTTGTCGACCTTTTGAAATCGATTAATCTTTCGGTGGAAGGACAAAATCTCGTCGGTTCCTTGAAAAATACGCCGAGCGCGGTCGCGTTCTTCAAGGACAGCTTGCAAAGTATTAACGACCTGCGCGCTAATTCCGAAGTCGACGCAAAATACGGCGCCGTTCAAGAATCCCTCTCTCAACTTGGACGCGCGTTCATCGCGTATCTTGGCAAAAACAAGACCTATCCCGCCCCAATTTGCGCCGACGACGGAACGCCTCTTCTTAGTTGGCGCGTCGCGTTGCTTCCCGTCCTTGGAGAACAGTATCAGAAGCTCTACGAGCAATTCAAACTTGACGAGCCGTGGAATAGCGAAAACAATTTGAAGCTCTTAGATCAGATTCCCGCGATTTACAAAACGCCCGTCTCCGCGACGCAAGCGAACGCGACGCAGTTCTTAATCTTCAACGCGCCCGGAACGCCCTTTGGAAATTTCCCCAAAGGACTGAAAATCCAAGACGTCGCCGATCCGTCGCGAACCCTTTCCGTCGTCTTGGCCTCGGAAAAGCACGCCGTCGAGTGGACGCGCCCGGAATCCTTTGAATTGTTCGCCTCGAAGCCGACCGAAACTTTCGGCGAATTCCTCTGCGCCGTCACGTTGATGGGCGAAATCGTCCTGTCTAAATGCGACGATTCCGAAGCGTCTTGTAAGACGATCGCCTCGATCGTCCTCGGAACGCCGCAAGAAGAGGAAAAAACGCAAGATGTTCCGAAGGAACCGGCGTCTGAAACGACCGAAGTTCCAACGGAAGCGGCGCAACCTGAAGCGACCGATGTTCCGGCGGAACCGGCGCCTGAAACGGTCGAGTGATTTTAACGCGTTCCTTCTTTGTCGTCGATCGACGTTTATTTTTGCCGCAAGCCGACCGAACGCCGACGCGTTTGTTCGGCTTGCGGCGTTTTCACGCCTTATGTTCCGTTTGCGGTCAAATTCTATGCGAACTAAAATTCTTTTCATTATCCCGACCCTTGATCGTTGCGGGGCGGAAAAGCAGTTGACGTTGCTTGCGACAAATCTTCCTCGCGACGAATTTGAAGTCAAAGTCGTCGTTTTAACGCGCGACGGTCCCTATTCGGAGGAACTGCGCGCGGCGGGAATCCCGGTCGTTGTGATCGGCAAAAAGTGCAAATTGTCCTTGGGCGCCTATTTCAAACTCAAGCGCGAAATCAAGCGCTTCAAGCCGGATATTGTTCACACGTGGATTTTCGCCGCAAACGCTTACGGACGAAAAGCGGCGTTTGCCTGCCGCGTACCCGTCGTTATTTGCGGGGAACGGTGCCTAGACCCGTGGAAAGCCCCTTGGCAAAATTGGATCGACGCCAAGCTGGAGCCGAAAACGGACGTTTACGCCGTCAATAGCCAAGGAATCGTCGATTTCTACGTCGAGCGCGGGATTCCGAAAGAAAAATTCGCCGTGATTTATAACGCCGTAGAAGTTCCGCCGACCCCGACGGAAAGCAAGGAAGAATTGAAAAAACGACTGCTCGACGAATTAGGCGTCGATTATTCCTCGCCCGAAAACGTCGCTTCTGAAAAGGATCGATTCTTTCGATCATTGCATATTACGAACGAAGAAAACGTCGGCGGCGCGTCCTCGCTTCCTAAATTAATAGGGCTAGTCGCGCGACTCTGGCCTCAAAAACGCGTTAAAGACGCGCTCTGGATCGCCGATCAAGTCAAATTTGCGGGCGTAAATTTTTATTTGCTGATTATCGGCGACGGTCCCGAGCGCGAATCGCTCTTGCGTTATCGCGAAGATTTGCGCCTAAAAAACCGCGTCTTGTTCCTTGGCGAACGAAACGACGTCGCGAGATTTACGCCCTGTTTTGACTTGCTATGGAACTGCAGCGCCTACGAAGGTCAGTCGAATGCGATTTTAGAAGCGCAAAGTTACGGAGTCCCCGTCCTTGCTTCAGACGTCGCGGGCAATCGCGATCTTGTGATTTCGGGTCAAACCGGCGTCCTCGTCCCCGAATTCGAAGGCGACAGAACGCGACGACGAACCGCATTCGCGCGAGAAACCTGCAAATTGCTCGCGGAAAAAAACAAAGACGAACTCGAGCGTTTAGGGAACGAAGCAAGGAAACGAACGCGCGAAGTCTTTTCGTTGGAAGCGATGGTCGCGCAATACGCCGCGTTGTATAAAAGGACGTTGGAAAAGAAAAGACGTTCCGTAAAAGCTCGGTAAGCCGCCCCATATAATGCGGCGGTTGGGTTGGAACGAAACGTCGCTTTTCTTTGCACATTCGGTTTAAAACGCCTTTACGGGCGCGTTTATCCGAAATCGAAAAGTTGCGCGCGACGTTCCGTCCGTTCCCGCCCGTATATAACGGGCGGCTGGCGCGCCCGCGCTTTCGCGCGGGAAATCCCCAAAATTTCTCAAAAAACGATTTGCCCTTTCCCCTATGTTATATTACAATCAACGTAACCTGACATAAAGGAACCAAGAAATGCAAATCGCCGAATTACTCGCCAATTTCCGCCAAATCGCAACGACGCCGAAAGAACAAGGCGACCTTTTCGAAGAACTCGCCTGCAAAATCTTGCGCCATTCGCCCGAATATCCGCAA
>JAZUGM010000007.1:0-4992 GCA_045641205.1 Thermoguttaceae bacterium | reverse complement strand
AACGAATGCGACGTCGTAATCGTCTCTGATTTTGTCAATCCGACGCAATTTGCGCCCGGCGAAGATTTCGAAAAATATCCGCGAACGCTTGACGCCGATCTCGATTTACTTTCGAAAATCGAAACGGACTACGTTTTCGCGCCGACGCCCGCCGCGATGTATCCTCGCGGGTTCGAAGCGAACGTTCACGTCGGCGGCGTCTCGAAGATTCTCGAAGGCGCGTTTCGACCGACGCATTTCGACGGCGTTTGCACCGTCGTTTTAAAGTTGTTCAACATAACGGGCGCCGACGTCGCGTATTTCGGACAGAAAGACTATCAACAAGTCGCGGTTATTCGCAAGATGGTCGCCGACTTGAATTTGCCGATCCAAATCGATATGCGCCCGATTATTCGTGAAAAGGACGGATTAGCGATGAGTAGTCGCAATCAGTATCTGTCCGACGACGAACGCAAGCAGGCGCTCGTCCTAAGCAAGGCGCTCGACAGAGCGAAAGAACTAATGGACTCCGGCGAGCGCGAAGTCGCCGTTATCTACGAAGAAATGCGCAAGGTCATTGCGACCGCGCCTAGCGCTAAAATCGATTATCTTCATATCGGCGACGCCGCGACGCTCCAAGAGATGGAACGCGTCGCCGGAGACGTCGTCGTTTTGGAAGCCGTGAGAATCGGAGCGACTAGACTCATCGACAACTATTTGCGCGAATTGAAGTGAGCGCGAAAGAGAACGAAACGCGAAAAGCGCGTCGGACGGAAAGCCGCGTATCAACGATACGCGGAAAGTTTCAGCTTGTGAAAGCGCAAAATCGAAGACGTCGGTTTAACTCTTTTGAGTCAAAACGACGCTTACAACGACTTGCCGAACGTAAGAAAACTTTCAACGTATTAGCTTTTCACTGTTCGCGACGCTTTTTGGGTAATTCAACGAATCCGCGTACCGTTGATACGCGGATTTCCGTGAACGCATACGACTTTTTTAAACGCGCCGTTTCCGCCTAACGTCGAACCTCTTGAATCTCGTCCTTGTATTTGTTGACGATTCTTGTCAACTTCCGCTTGAAAGCGTCGAGGGAAGGCGTCGTCAAAATTGCAAGTTGAATCTCTTCGAGAGCGGGATAATAATTTATGGCGTCGAGCTTTTTCTTCAGGGCGGATGAAACGGAATTTTTACCATATTTTGCGCTAAGATTGCGATAAATAACTTCGTAAATTCCCTCCTGTTTGCCAATTTGCATTCCAGTTTGCATTCCAGTTTGCATTCCAGCTTGCATTCCATCTTGCCAACCGTCTTCTCTCGCTTTTTCGCACCGTTCGGAGACTTCTTTTTCAAAAAATAACAACACGCCGTTTTCCATTGGTTCGCCTTTCTGTTTTTCAATTTCTTTGCGCAATTCGGACAACGACGGCATACCCGGTCGACGTTTTTGTAAATGAAGAAGATAATTCAAGGACGCGTAAGCGCATTGGCTTAATCGTTCGTCGGAAGGAGACGCTTCAAGAATTTGACGGATCGTCGACGCCAATTCCGCATCTTCCTCGGGCGTATGTTCTTTGTTCGCGATTTGCGTTAAATAGAGAAACGCGCGCATTGCGGGCTCGCATTCCCTTATAACCTCGAGAGGGATTTGATTGACGTAGATCGTTTGATAATCAAAATTCGGCACGGTTCCTTCTAGACCGGGCAAACTCCAAAGAATATCGCCCAAACGAACGGGCTGTTCCTTCGGATGCTCGTCTTGCGAAAAAACGACGACGTAGGGCGTTGGAAAGAGTCCGTTTTCGTCCTCGTAAGACTTAGGATCGGCGTTCATACGATCAAGCAACGCGCTTACGTATCCAAGCAACTGAATAGCGACGCGCCTGTCGTCTTTGGTCTTGTGTTCTGCGGCGATCACAAAGACCGCGCGACGACTCGATCGACCAACGCGGTTTTTCATATCGACCACAAAATACATATCGCCGACCTTCTCAACTCCGTCGGAACCGACGTCGCGCGTGTGAACCGTTCGCAACGTCGACAAGTCAAGTTCTTCGAGAATATGTTTGGGCAAAAACATTTGAAACAACGTTTGCGTGTTGAGCTTATTCGCCACAAAGTCCGCAAAATACTTGTCGTTCGTCATTTTGACGCGCAAGGAACCGTCTTCTTGCGCGACGACGCTCTTTTCGTTGATTTCCTCGGCGTTTTGCATCGATCGCCTCCCGTCGACTACGTAAAACAAACACGATAAA
Organism: Thermoguttaceae bacterium; assembly: GCA_045641205.1. Lineage (GTDB taxonomy): Bacteria > Planctomycetota > Planctomycetia > Pirellulales > Thermoguttaceae > RUG369. The sequence continues at coordinate 2,761 of JAZUGM010000007.1, read as the reverse complement.
GCGTACTACAAATCGAATCGGTTTTCAAGCGCCCGGAGAAAAAATAGGCGGTTCGCTCGAAACCGCGATTTTGCGACGCGACCCTTTCGAAATCGACGTCGACGAAGGGTAATCGTTCAAGGAATATTACGTGAACGATTAAGCGTTTCGTTTGCAAATTACCATTTAATCGTAATCGGCGCGGCGGAGAACGAGGAGATCGTTGCGACTCCTTGGATTAGCTTGAATATTTCAGTATTGCCGTCGCCGGGCGCGTACATTCCCTTAAGTTCAGGGTATGCGTCGAGCATTTTCTCTTGCGACTCCACGCGCGGGTCTTCGATCGCCAGCGCTTGGACGCGAATCCAGCTGTCGCCGTCGAAGGCGCAAATTTCAACTTTCGGATTGTCGTGAATTTGTCTTGAGGTCGGCTTAGACTTGCCCGTCTGAAAACACAGAGCGCCGTCGATAATTTCGATCGTTCCGAAGGGACGAACGCGCGGCTGGTCGTCTTCGACCGTCGCCAAATAGTACGTTTGGCATTTTTTCAGAAAATCGTATACGCGTTGCATTTTTCGACCTCTCTTACCGTTTGTCTTGTTATGTTTCCTTATTGGGGCGCGTCAAGAGCGTCGCCGATAAACTCCGCGCGCGATACGAGCGCGACGCGACGTCTAGGGGCGACGCCTTTTGAACGCGTTTGGCAACGATTAGAAACGTTGCATCAATTCAATTCCCAGTCCGTCGACTTCGACGAAGGCGCATTTAAGATTCGGACCGCCTTCAAAAGGCTCGACCAAAACCTTGCAACCCTTCATCGCTTCTTCGAGATCGTCGCATTCGTAAGCGATATGCGCTTGCTTTTGCAAGATTTCCGGGAAGGGGCTTCCTTCTTCAAACTTCAACCATTCGACGGCGTAAGGCTCGGCGTTGAAGTCGTTGATGTGAACTTTGCAACCTTCCAAATAAGTAGGCAGATTGCGGTCTTGCGTCGGTATTCCGATATGGCTGTAGCGAAGTCCGGGCTTGAGCATAGAAACGTCCTTTATTATGCAAATCAAATCGAATAAAAAACGACGCGACGCGTTTTTCGGCGCGACGCGTCGTCGGAAAGGATTGTTCAGACGACGATTCGCTTATTCGCGATCGCCCGACAATTACGCGCTTATAATTGCGCGCTTAAAATTACGGATGTCCGGCGGGATTGGTGAACTTGAGACCGTCCATACTATGATAGCAAGCGTATTCGGTCACGATCGCGCCTTTTTCGCCGCCGATCATAAAGTGGGGCGCTTCGATCTTGCCAAGGCGGTCTTGATCGCCGACCGTCATATACTTGAAGTTGTAGCAGTTGATCGCTTTGGCGTCAAGTTGGCTCTTCGGAAGCAACGCAAGCGCTTGAGGCGTAGGCTCGCCGCCTTCGGAGAAGTTGAAAATGCTACCGTTACGGACTTGCCACGCTTCGTGCTTGGCGGGCAAACCTTCGGCGGCAAGGTGACGATGCTCCGGAATCATCTGATAGGGGAGGAGGTAAATATCGTGTCCGAAATAACGGAATTCTTTATCGTTGAAGAAGAAGATACCGCCCATGCCGACGCGCGCGAAATCGCCAAGACCGAAGTCGGAAACCCAGAAATTCGCGTTGGCGCGAAGCGAGTCGCTCAACGAATAGTTCATTTCGGCGAACATTTCATAGTAGGCTTCGAACGCTTTGTCTTGTTGGAAAACGCCCTTGTCGTCATAAAAATAGCTGTTGTCGTATTTCATTACAATGCCTTCCTGTGCGTTAGTATTGGATTCGGCGACTTTTTCGACGGGACTCGCGCCGACGTTATCGGCAAGTCCGACAAGTCCGGCGCCCGCGACGCCGACAAACGCCTTTAAGACGTCTCTTCTTTGCATAAAAAGCTCCTAGTAATTCTTGTCTTTCATACGAAGCGCCAACGTCGCGGCAAACAAACCGCGCGAATCGAGCGCGCCCGTTGACGTTCGACGCGCTTCTTTTATACTGAAAGAAACGACGTCGAGCGTATAACAAGCGCCCGAAGAGTTCTTTATCGCTTTAGTTTATGACTTTGACGTCTGAATTGCAAGCGATTTTTAAAAATTTTGACGTTTTTTTTAGAAATATTTTACGCGCGCTCCCCGCAGAGCGCCTAATTGTTGAATATGCCCCTTTTAACGGTTGAAAATGACAAAACAAAAGAAATTTGTCGACTCGACTTTCGACAAGCAAGAATCGACAAAAAACGCGCTCGAGTTGGAAACGCGACCCGAAGGCGTATTATTGCCGGTGAAAGCGCAACCCGGCGCGGGTAGGAACGAATTGCGCGGCGTTCAGGACGGCGCGTTAAAAGTTTGCGTGACTCAAATTGCCGAGAAAGGCAAGGCGAATAAGGCGATCGTCGAGTTTCTCGCGAAGGCGTTGAAATTGCGCAAATCGCAAATCGAACTTTTTTCGGGCGAATTGTCGAGTCAGAAGAAATTCTTGATTGCTAAAATTGCGGAAGAAGAGTTGCGCGCGCGCGTCGACGACGCTTTTTAATTTTTGGTAAACGTTCGCGGAAAGCCGCGTATCAACGATACGCGGATTCGTTGAATTACCAAAAATGCGTCGCGAACAGTGAAAAGTTAATACTTTGAAAGTTTTCTTACGTTCGGCAAGTCGTTGGAAGCGTCGTTTTGATTCAAGAACGTTAAACCGACGTCTTTGATCGTGCGCCGCCGCGAGCCGAAACAATCCGCGTATCGTTGATACGCGCCCTTTCGTGAACGCTTATAA
>JAZUGM010000006.1:0-12366 GCA_045641205.1 Thermoguttaceae bacterium | reverse complement strand
CGATCTACATCGATTTTGTTTATGATCCTCGAGATTTTCAAAAGAACAACGTGTTGTATCATTATCCCGTCAATCGCGACCGACTCAAGATAGGAAAGTTCTGTTCGATCGCCTGCGGAGCTAAATTTATCTTCACAAGCGCCAATCACGCTCTAAAATCTTTATCGACTTATCCGTTCCCAATCTTCTTTGAGGAATGGGGCTTAAATTCAGCGGAAATTGCGAGCGCTTGGGACAATAAAGGCGATATTGTCGTCGGAAACGACGTATGGATCGGTTATGAAGCCGTCGTTCTTTCCGGGGTGAAAATTGGAGACGGAGCGATCGTCGGCGCGCGCGCGTTAGTAACCAAAGACGTGCCGCCCTATGCGATCATCGGAGGAACGCCCGCTAAGATCATTCGTAAACGATTTGACGACGGGATCGTCGCAAGGCTGTTGGAGTTGAAATGGTGGGATTGGTCGCAAGAAAGAATCAAGGAAAATCTTGAATATATTCAATCTGGTCGAATCAACGAAATCCAATAATTCATTTTAGGCGGGACGTTTGCGTCCTTCGCAATATGCGACTCCAGAGCTTTCATTAAACAAAACGATTCTTTTTCTTTCGATGGTTCAACAAAAATCAACTTCTTCGCAACGTAAACTTGACTCGGTTAGGAAAAATTTCGGTCGATATTACACGCCGACGCCTCTTGTTCGCGAAATACTCGATCTTTCCGGCTATCGCGGCAAGGAAATATTACGCAAGCGCGTAATCGACAATAGTTGCGGCGACGGCGCGTTCCTTGTCGAAATTGTCGAGCGATATTGTCAAGAATCGCAAAAATCGCGCGACGGCAATCTGAAAACGGAACTCGAAACCTACGTCTTCGGAATTGAAATCGACGAAAAAGAGCGCGCCGAATGCGTCGGTCGACTCGATACGGTCGCGGAGCGTTACGGCGTTCGCAACGTCTCTTGGAACGTAACTTGCGAAGACGCGTTGCAAGTCGACCGATACGACGGCAAAATGGATTTTGTTTTAGGCAATCCGCCCTACGTGCGCGTGCATAATTTAGGAGCTTCGTTCAACGACGTCAAGCGATTTCAATTCGCGCAAGGAGGTATGACCGATTTATTTCTCGTCTTTTATGAAATCGGGCTCAATATGTTGAACGAACGGGGAACTCTTGGTTATATTACGCCCAGTTCGTTTTTCAACAGCCTTGCGGGCGCTTCGTTCAGAAAAAAAATAGTCGAAGAAAATCTCCTTGACAAGCTCGTCGATCTTCAACATTACCAAGCGTTTGACGCGACGACCTATTCGACGATCGCCGTGTTGAAAAAGAATCGTAGGTCGACCGAAACGGAAACGTTCGAATACGACGGCAAATTACGATCAAACGCCATACTGACAAGTTCCGACTTCTATTTTAACGGCAATTTTTATTTTTCTTCGCGCGATCGTCTTTCTTTTTTAAAACGCGTCTTAACGACGGAAAACGGCGGAAAATTTGAGGTCAAAAACGGTTTTGCGACGCTTGCCGACTCGTTTTTTATAAGAGAAACGCCCTTCGAATTTGACGATTTTGTAATTCCCGTCGTTAAGGCGTCGACCGCGCAAAGCGGTTTTTGCCTCTTTCCCTATCGAAACGCCAAACTCGTCCCCTTTGAAGAATTGGCGTCGAATCCCAAGATTCGCGACTACTACGCCGCGAACGAAGCTCGATTGAAAAAGCGGAGCATAACCGATCCGCGCGCTTGGTTTGGATTCGGAAGAACGCAAGGAATTAACGACGTCGCGCGTCCCAAATACGCCGTGAACTCGTTAATTCGCGATTCAAAAGACTTGAAATTGACGTATTGTGCGCAAGGCGTCGGAGTTTACGGCGGTCTGTACGTTTTGACGGTACTAAATTACGACGAATTAAATAGACTTCTACGTTCAGAAAACTTCGCTATTTACGTCTCGCTCTTGAAAAAATATAAAAGCGGCGGATACTATGCTTTTTCTTCAAAAGATTTGAAAAAATACCTAGAATATAGCGTTAAAAATCAATAGAAGCGTTCGCGACGCTTCAAAAAAATTATCATACAAAAAGAACGCGCTTGACGTCCTCAAGGGAATCAAACGCGTTCTAATTTTTGACGAAACATTAAGCGACTATCATTCGGCGGCTTTTTTCGCGGCGGCGGCTTCGCGGCGCGCCTGGGCGGCCTTCTTGCCTCGCTTCATCGTCTTGACGACGTTTTGTTGAGCTTCGGCGCGTTCTACGCGGCGTTGCGCCAAACGGGTCGCCTTTCCGACGCGGTTGCGCAGGTAGTACAACTTCGCGCGACGAACGACGGACGAACGCAAAACTTCAATTTTCGCGATGCGGGGGCTGTAGACCGGGAATTTACGCTCGACGCCTTGTCCGGCGACGATGCGTCGGACGGTGAACGTTTCGCGAATGCCGGAACCGCTACGAGCGATAACGACGCCGTTGAAGATTTGGATACGTTCTTTGTCGCCTTCGAGAATCTTGCAATGGACGTTGACGACGTCGCCAATTTCAAATTGAAAATCGGCTTCATTAATTCCTTTTTCGGCGCGAGCGTTCTTGACGCGAGCTTCCACCAAACGAATAAGTTCTTGACTCACGGAAATATTCCTTATTATTCTTTATTTTTTCTTTTAGGAGCGCGTTAAAAACTTCCGAATTACCGTTTCGGACTAAAAAGAAGACTGAAAAGGCAAAAACGCCTAATTGTCAGTCAACCCGGCTCCTATCCGTTGAACGCGAGCGATCAAAGAAGAAAAGTTCTCTCTTACGACTTTTACGCTCTTTTAAAGCTCCGCCTTCCAACGTTTCGTCGTCCAATAATTCGGGACGACGCGCGAACGTTTTTTCCCTACGATTAATGACTCGCCACTTGTCGATCAGACCGTGATCTCCGCTCAAAAGTATTTCGGGCGCGACTAAGCCGCGATATTCGCGCGGTCTTGTGTACTGGTCTTCTTCCAAAAGGCGATTGCCCGAGGAAAACGAATCGACGACCGCCGAATTTTCGTCTCCCAACACGCCGGGAATCAAACGCATAACAGAATCGATCACGACCTCCGCCGCCACTTCTCCGCCGTTCAAAACATAGTCCCCGATCGAAATTTCGTCGGGCTGGAGTAGGTCGACGACGCGCTGGTCGAACCCTTCGTAACGACCGCAAAGGAGCAACAGACGCTGTTCTTGCGCCAACTCCTCGACGACTCGTTGCGTCAACATACGTCCTTGAGGCGTCATTAGCACCACGCGTCCAGGACGCTCGGCGTAAGTTTGCACCTCTTCGACGCAAGGGACGACTCTGTCGACTTTCAACACCATGCCGGGTCCGCCTCCAAAGGGACGGTCGTCCATCGTGTTGTGCTTGTCGAACGCCCAACGACGCATATCGTACAAGTTGACTTCCAACAGCCCGCGCTCTATGGCGCCCTTTATAAGACTTTCGGAGAGATACCCTTCGAAAATCCCAGGAAAAAGCGTTAATACGTCAAACCTCATCGACGGCCTCGTCTATGACGACGACAGATAAATTACTTCAACTAAAAAGAATTCTATTCTTCAAAAGCTCATTCGGCGGCGGGCGCTTCAGCCGCAGGCGCGGCTACCGCAGGACGACGGCGACTTTGCGCCAAACGTTCCAAAGCGCTCTTTTGCGCTTCCAAGCAAGTCCCGTTTTGACCGTATTTCTTAATGAGAACGGCGCACTTGTCGCTCGGTTGAGCGCCGACGCCGATCCAGTAAGCGACGCGTTCGCCGTTCAGCAAAGCGCGAGCGTCGGTTTCGGGAACGAGCGGATCGTAAGTTCCCAACTCTTCCAGAACGCGACCGTCGCGAGGGCGACGACCGTCGACGGCGACGATGCGGAAAAACGGTCGGTGCTTACGACCAAACTTCTTCATACGAATTCTAACAGCCACTTAACACACTCCTCGTCAAAAAAAATCTCTCGACACGCGGTCGAGAATCGTTGCACGACTTCAAATCGCGCGCTAAAGGGGACTCGTTCGGTCGAACCAAGTCTAACGAACGCCGCGCGTCGACTCGACGTCGAAAAATGGACTCGCGTCCAAAATATCCTTTAATTTGCGCGTCTTTCGGCTAATCTATGTTTTAGCAAAAGGCGCTCTTTAATTATTACTTCTTACGTTTCTTATCGCGTCGCGCTTTTTCCAACTTTTTACGTTGCGCTTCGCGTTCTTTCGGCGTAAGGCGCTTGCCCGTCGAACCTTTCTTTGCCGGTCCAAACATACCGAACGGATTCGACGAAACTTGATGCGTCATTTGCTGAAGAGCGCGCATTCTGTCGCCCATTCCGAGCGTCGACATATTCTTGACGACGCCCGCCATTTTTTGGTGCATCGCCAACAATTCGTTGACTCTTGAGACTTCGACTCCGGCGCCCGCCGCAATTCTCTTTTTACGCCGCAGATCGATAATATCGGGTCGTCGTCGTTCCTCCGGCGTCATAGAATCAATCAAGCCGCCGACTTTGCGCAATTCTTTATCCGGGTCGACGTTCATTTCGCCCAAGAGTCCGCTCAAGCGCCCCATACCCGGTATGAGCCCCATAATTTTACTCATCGAGCCAAGTCGGGACGCTTGTTGCATTTGACGTCGGAAATCGTCGAGCGTAAAGACGCCCTTCTCTAATTTCTCTTGTTGGCGTCTGAGTTCGTCTTCGTCAAATTTCGCCTGAGCCGACTCGATGAGCGTCATAATATCGCCCATGCCGAGCATACGGCTAGCCATACGATCCGGGTGGAATTCTTCCAACGCCTCGAGCGTTTCGCCGACGCCGACGAACTTGATCGGCACGCCGGTAATCGCTTTGACGGACAAAGCCGCGCCGCCTCGCGCGTCGCCGTCCAATTTCGTCAAGATCACGCCGTCTAACGAAAGCGCGTCGTTAAAGGCTTTGGCGCTGTTTACCGCGTCTTGCCCCGTCATCGCGTCGACGACGAAATAAACTTGGTCGGGCTGGACTTTACGTTCGACTTGTTTGAGTTGCGTCATCAACTCTTCGTCGATATGCAAACGTCCGGCGGTGTCGAGAATCACGACGTCGACTTCGTTTTTTTTCGCTTCTTTCAAGGCGCGTTTGCAAACGTCGACAGGGTCTTTTGATTCGCGGTCGACAAAGACGGGAACGCCCAGCTGACCGCCCAAAACTTCGAGCTGATCAATAGCGGCGGGTCGTTGCAAGTCGGCGGCGACAAACATCGGCTTACGTCCGGCTTGTTGCAACTTTTTGCCCAATTTACCGCAAGAGGTCGTTTTACCAGACCCTTGCAAACCGCAAAGCATAATCGTCGTAAAGGGCGCTTTTTTGGGAATCGTCGAATCGACCGGTCCCATCAACGCGATCAGTTCTTCATTGACGATTTTAAGAATCTGTTGCGTCGGATTCAACGCTCTCGAGACTTCGGAGCCAAGGAACTTTTCTTGGACGCCTTCAACAAACTTACGCGCGACTTCGACGCCGGCGTCGGCTTCAAGAAGCGCCTGACGAACTAAATCGAGCCCCTCGCGAACGTTCGACTCGGTAAGACGGCCGCGCCCCGTCATTGCGCGAAACGCGGAACTCAGTTTGTCGGTCAACGATTCAAACATAACCCAACCCGTATTCGTTGCGCGTCTAACGACGCAAAATTCAACGCTGAATCCTCGAGCGGCGTCGAACGAAACGCAACCGCGTCAAAAAAGAATCCAAATCAGTTTAGTAATTTTAAACGAACGCGCAATATTTACAAGGAGGGACGGAGAAAAAAAGCCCGGTAAAAACATTCCCTTTTTACAAAATTTACTTGCAATTCCTTTTTTCTCCCAATATAATTTTAACCATAAAGGAGGAATTCGCAATAAAGGCGATTCTTTCAAACAACTTTAGGAGAGTTCTTCAAAAACAAGAGGCAAACTCGATGAGAATTCAAGTTTTATTAGCGTCGGTCTTTATTTTATTTTCAGCGTCGGTTTTTTCCCAAGAAAAGCCGGAAAATCAATACGGGAAACTTGAAAAAATCCGTTATTACTCCGTCGTTTCAGAAGACGAACGCGTTGCAAACGTAATTTTGCCCGCCGGATACGACAAGTCGTCGCCTATGCCCGTCTTGTACCTGCTCCACGGAATCGGCGGAGACGAAAACGAGTGGCTCGGCGCGCGTCCCGTTGAAACCTTAGGCAAGATGATCGCAAAGGGCGAGGCGTCGAAAATGATCGTCGTTATTCCCAACATACGCGTTCACAAACACGGAACTAAAGAGCCCGGTTTCTTTTCACGAGAACGCTTTAAAGAATTTGACGTCTTTATCGACGAATTGCAAAAATCGCTTATGCCGGAAATTGAAAAGCGGTATTCCGTCGCAACGGATCGCGGGTCTCAAGCGATCGCGGGCTTGTCGATGGGCGGTCGCGAAGCTCTTTATATCGGGGTCAAACTTTGCGACAAATTCGCCTACGTGGGAGCGTTTGAGCCCGCGCCCGGCGTCTTGCCTTATCCGGCGGAACCGGGTCTGCTGACGAAAGAAACGGCGACTTTCCCCGAAGAATATAAAAATTCGACGTATCTGCTAATTACGAAAGGAACGCGCGACTCCGTAGTCGGCGCCAATCCGAAGACTTACGCCGACGTCTTCGAAGCCAACGGCGTCGATCCGCATTTTACGGAACTCGAAGGAGGACACGATTTCTCCGTCTGGAAAGCGTCGCTGGAACTATTCGCGCGTCGTATCTTCTCCAAACGCGACGCGCAATAGACCGAATTCAAACTTTCAAAACCGTCGTCCTTTCAAAACCGTCGTCCTAAGGACAAACGCTCAGACCTCGGATTCCTTGTCGAGGTCGATTATTTTGAGGGGCGCCTCTTCGAGATCGTCGGAAAATTGCATAACGCGCCGTCCCGAAAGGAAGTCTTCGACAAACTTTCCTAGAAATTCGGCGCGCCACCCCTGCATTAATTTCGCCGTTTGTCCTTTAGGAAGCGTTCCCGCGTAACCTGCGATCGCTTCGCGAACGTCGGAAACCGTCGCCGCCAAACGCGCGGAGATTTCGTGCTTATGGCAATATTGACCGATTAAAATGTTGATTAGTTGCGTCGCCAACGCATATTGCGGATAACTTCGCTTGGTTTCCATAACGGGCTTCTTGGCGTCGTCCAAAAGCAAAGCGGCGTCAATTTGCTCGCGCAACTCCGTAACCAACGCTGAATTTGCGGTTCCCTTAATTCCTCTAAGGACGGAAATACGCTCAGGATCGGAAGTTTTTAATTTCCCCAACTCCAAAATCAAGTCGTCGCGTAAAATTCTCGTCTGCGGCGCCCCCTTGGCAAGCGCCTTGTCGCGCCGCCAAAACCATAACGCGCGTATAATCGCTAGTTCGTCTCGCGAAAATCGTTTGGAACCAAGAATTTTACGCCAGTGGTCTTCGCCGAAAGAATCGAGCGTCGTTTCGCAAAACGCGCGCGTCTCTTCGGCAAACCAAGACTCGCGATTTCTCTTTTCCAGCTCTTGCGCAAGACGATCGGCTATCTGTTTGAGATAACAGACGTCTTGAATTGCGTAGTCGAGTTGTCCCTTGAGCAGGGGACGCCTCGACCAGTCGGTTCGCGATTCGGTTTTTTCCAGTTCGACGCCGATCGTCGCCTCCGTCAACGCTTTAAAATTGAGCGGATAATCGAATCCAACAAACGCGGCCGCCAACTGAACGTCGAAGATTCGCGTCGGAATTCGCCCAATGGCGCGATAACAAAACTCGAGCTCGCTACGGCAAGAGTGCGCGATAGAAGTCGTGCCTTCGCGGCACAGACGTTCCCAAAAAGGATTCAAATCGCGAATCGCAAGGGGATCCAAAAGGTAATTGCCCGACTCGACGGCGACTTGAACAAGACAAAGATCCGGTCGATAACGTCCTTCAGAAATAAACTCCGTGTCGTATGCGATCCAAGTAGCCGTCTCGATTTCGTCAAGGAAACAGAAAAACTTGGACTGCGTGGATATAAATTGACCTGAAGACATCGACGACGCTCTATCGAACAAAAAAAATTAACACTCTAACGCAACGAGCGCGAATCATTCGCGCCGCAACAGGCGCCAAGCGGCTTCCAACGCCTGCGGAATGGCTTTTGCGGAACCGATCGTCGTAATAAAACTGGCGTCGCCGTTCCACCTAGGCACGATATGCCAATGCAAATGACCGGGCAATCCTGCGCCGGCTACGCGTCCCAAATTCAAACCGACGTTAAACCCCTCGGCGTTCATCGTCTTTTCCACGACTCCGACCCAATAAGTAAGCTCGTCGAAAATCTCGCGTCGCTCTTCTTCATTAAGTAGATCAAGGCGCGCGACGTGTCTTTTAGGCGCGACAAGAAGATGCCCGTTGTTGTAAGGATAACGGTTCAGAAGGGTAATCGTGTTTTTTCCGCGACCGACGACAAGTCGTTCAAGATCGTTTTCCGTCGAATCCGCCGCCGCTTGGCAAACAAAACAGTTAGGATCGCCGCCTTCCGCGACGACGACCGAACGAGTCTCCTCTTTTTTATCCGAAGTTATATACGCCATTCGCCAAGGCGCCCACAAAACGTCGCGATCCACGTCTTTTCCCATATTAAACGTCCAACCTAAATTGATGGAATCTCTGCGTATCGACGCGCGAAACGTCAAAAAACGCGATCCTTTGAACGATCCGTCGAACTCTCCTCGGAAGCCGCGCGGCGGCGCGGAACGCTCGTTCCGCGCGTCGCATAAGGAGAATAAATTCGCGGACGTTTTTTAAAGTCCTTTGTTCCATCGCGATCGCCTAATTCGGATTCGGACGCGGAAGTCGTCTCCCCATCGCTATCGGCAAGACTCGCGCGATCGGCAAGACTCGCAGGATTCAGATTTTCTCCCGCGTCTTCGCCGTCGATTAACACGCCGTCGATTAACGCGTCGTCAATTAAAGCGTCGTCAATTAACGCGTCGTCAATTAACGCGTCGGCGTTCGACAAAACGTCGTCCTTTTCTCTTGAAGCCTCGTCGTCCGCAGGGTCGACTCTGACTTTTCGCGAAACGTTCATAAAGACGCCTTCTTCGTCCTTAGACACGGCGTTCGTCGCGTCCTCTCTTGGAATCTCGACGTCCTGATCTAAAAGACTTCCCGTCGCGTCGCTTGCGACGTTCGTTTCGTCAGACGCTTGGACGGGACGTTCGAAAACGTCGTCCGTCCTCCGCTCAAAAATCGCGTCGTTGTTCTTTGCCGACGAATATAAATCGCCGCTTAGAAAATCGCTTTCTTCTTGACTTTCTTCATACGACAAACCGTCCGTCGAATGAAAAACGATCTTAATTTTTCCTTCTTCGGACGCCTTTCTAACGCTTTCGACCTGTTCTTTCGAAAGTAAAGCGGACAAGACCGAACTGCGCGCCAAACCTTCGTCGGTATGTCGCTTTTCGTCGCGTACGGCAAACACGGACACGTTTTCCGCGACGGGCTCTGAAATCAATCGACGCTTGTCATAAGACGAGCCGTCTTCTTTGACGACGAGCAAATCCACGACGTCGCCCGGCTTGACGACGTCGTTTAACTTGGTAATTTTCAAATAATTGACGCCGCCGGTCGCTTTCGTCGCGGAACAAATTTTGATCGGAACGACGACGCAACCGGGCGGAATAAAGGAGCCGTCTTCCGTTTGAGTTTCCTCTGAAGAATCCAAGTCGTATATGGAAATCGCTTCGCCGTCCTTAAGGTCGCGAACTATCTTACGTCCCGAAATTCCTTCGAAGGTAAAAATCCCGTCGCGCGGCGCGTCGCGTTCCGGCGTCAACGTTAATCGAACGTTCTGCGCGTTGAGTTCCGTACCGGCGACAAGGGCTCCTTTTGCGACTAAAAGACGTTCTTTAGGCGCGAAATCGTCGGACTTAACCTCGGCTTGAGCGTCCTTTTCCACAAAAAAAGCCGTCTTCACGCCGAAGGAAGCGACGCTACCCGCCGCCAACGCCAACAATAACAACAACCAAGTTTTCCAATTCATATTCGCAACCAATCCAAGGACGAGCGAACGGCAAATCGCGCACGCTCTCGTTCTCGACGCTTGTTCCTATCGTCGACGCGCTCGACGACAAAGCGTCCCTCTCGCCTTTAGGCGACACGAACGCGTTTCTTGACTTATCGTCAAGACGAGCGCAAAATTTGACAAATTTTGACAAAAGAATCGGAATTGAGAAGCGGAATAATCAACGCGTTCCTTGAGAATAGACGAGTGATCCTTCCCAAAGTTCCTATATTTCGTTAATTTATCATAAACGCGAACGTCGCGATCGACGTTCGCGCAACGACGGACGCGTTATTCGGGAATATACGAAACGTCGGGCGTAATCGATTCGCAATATCGCGCGAGCAAATCGGCGGCGGCGTTCATATCGTCCCAAGAAACGATTTCGACGGGCGTGTGCATATAGCGATTGGGAATCGAAATCAAAGCGGTCGCCACGCCCGCGCGACTGACCTGAATCGACGCGGCGTCGGTTCCGGTAATACGGTTCTCGGCGCAAAGTTGATAAGGAATATTATTTTCTTCGGCGACGTCAAGCAAGGCGTCGACCAATTTCATATTCATATTCGGACCTTTTCCGACGGCGGGACCGGCGCCCAATTTAACGTCGCCGCTAATTTTCTTATCGACGGTCGGAGTATCCGTCGCGTGCGTGACGTCGAGCGCGATCCCGACTTGGGGATCGAGTCCAAAGGAACTCGTTCTCGAGCCGCGCAATCCCACTTCTTCTTGAACGGTCGAGACGGCAAAAACGGCGACGTTCAATTTTTCGGCGTCGATTCGTCGCAACGCTTCCAGCGCGACCCACACGCCCGACTTGTCGTCGGTCGCCGGCGCGGCGATGCGATTATTAAGCAATTCGCGGTAATCAAGCGGAATCGTCCCGGAGTCCCCGACGCGCACGACGGACTCGGCTTCCGCTTTATTTTTCGCGCCAATATCGACCCAAAGATCGGTGACTTTCGGAACGCGCTTGCGCTCTTCTTCCGTCAAAAGATGAATAGCCTTGCGTCCGATCACGCCCTCGATCGGTCCTTTTTTCGCCCAAATCGTAACGCGAACGCCGACAAGAGTTTGCGGATCCCAGCCTCCCAAGGGCAAGACGTAGACAAAACCGTCGTCGTCAATATAGTTTACCTCCAGCCCAATTTGGTCGCAGTGGCCGGCAAACATCACGCGAAAAGGCGCGTTCGGATTGCGCGCGACGATTACGTTTCCGTGTACGTCGGTACGCACTTCGTCGGCAAAATCTTTAACATAGTCGCGCACGACCCCTTGAATTTTTTCTTCATATCCGGAAGGACTCGGCGTATTGATCAAACGGTAAAAGAACTCGCGCGAATTTTTTTCAATTTCCGCCATTATATAAACATTCCTCGCAAAAGCTGAAACGATCGTTCAACGTCGAAGTCTAACGCTTAACTTCGACGTTCCTTGAAACGTCTTGTATAATATCGTCGATAAAAACCTCGGCGCGTTTCTTTTTTCGTAATCGTTCACGGAAAGTTATGCAAAATTTCAGATCGTCGCTTTAATTTCAGCGTAAACGTTGCGGAAACGCGCGTCGTTTTTTTTGCTCCGGCTTTCTTCGACTCAAAGCGCCGTCAAAATCGATCCTCGTTCGCTAGTCTTGTCGCTCTTGCGAAACGATTTTGACAAATTCGTCGTAATCGACGGTCGACGCCAGCGATTTACGAACGGCGGCAAGCTCTTTCAACGTTAACCCCTTGAACGACGCTTCCACTTCGGAAACGGGAACGTTAAATTTGTAGGACGCCGTTTCGGCAAGAATACCGCAAAACGTCGTTAGCATTTCGGCGTCTTTTCGTTGCATTTCGGCGACATTTTGCCGAATTTCGGCGTCCTTTTTTCGTATTTCGTCTTCTTGCTGTTTCAACTGTTTCAAAATCGTTAGTTGAGTCGTATAGAAACGTTGATTTTCTTCGATATATTCCCGTTGCGCGGGAGTCGTTAGTACTTGATACATTTGATTTCTCAACTCCTTTAAATCGGGCGTCCTTCTTTCCATTTGTAACAGTTCTTCCGCAGACGTCGAGTCTGGAAAGCGAAACGCCTTCAACCAGTCGATTAGTTGCGGATCGCGCATATTGGGCGCCAACGACTCGCCGACTTGCGGGATTCGTACAAAGTGGATCGTTAAACAATCGCTGAAAACGACGCGATTCTCGATCGACATTAATTTGATCGTTTCAAATTGCGTCTCTTTCAGTTTTTTCTCCAAGTCGGGCGTCAAATTTTTAATTTTTTTGCAGTCCAATTCCGACCAAATCGGAAAATCGACAAACACAATTCCTACGAC
>JAZUGM010000005.1:0-2211 GCA_045641205.1 Thermoguttaceae bacterium | reverse complement strand
CGTTCTTTAATTTTACGGCGCCGCGTTAGCTGAACTTTCTATTTGCGGCGCCTTGATTTTTTTAAACGAACCTATTTTAGAACGTTCGACGATTCGAACGTTTATAGCGAGGCGCGTAATGAGTTATTATCTAAAGTCGCTTATCAATCCGAACGCAAGACGCGCGCGCGTCTTGGCGTCGGCGAGTCTTTTTGTTTTTTTCTTCTTGGCTTTTGCGTCGACGGCGCCCTTGTTGGCGCAAGAACAAGCGTGGAATCCCGCGCAAAGCGATCAATGGGGCGCGACGGACGACTTGGGGCGCGCTCTGCCGACCTACGAGGACGTCGGAGCCGTTCGACCCGATAAATTCGTCGCGTGCTTTTATTTCTTGTGGAACGGTCGGCACGGAGAGGCGGGACCTTACGATATTTCGAAAATACTCAAGGAACACCCGGAAGCTAAAGACGATCCGAACGCGCCGTATTGGGGCGGAATGGGCGTTCCTCACCATTGGGGCGAGTCGGTTTTCGGATATTACGTCGGCGAAGACAAGGGCGTCTTGCGCAAACACGCGCAGATGCTTGGAGACGCGGGCGTCGACGTGATTTGTTTCGACGTTACGAACCAACTGACTTATCCCGAGTCGTATCGACCGTTGTTTGAAGTTTTTTCCGAAATGCAAAAGGAAGGGAACAAAGTCCCGAAAGTCGCGTTTCTTTGCCCGTTCTGGGCGCCGAACAAGGTCGTGCGCGAACTGTGGCGCGAATGTTATTCGAAAAATTTCTATCCCGACGTTTGGTTCAACTGGAAAGGCAAGCCGTTGATTCTCGCCGATCCCGAACTACTTGGCGATTCCGCAAACGTCGATCATACCGGCTGTCAAGCGGTCGAACTCGACGAGCGAGGCGCGACGCAAGAATTTCGCGTCGAGAAATCGTTCAAAAAAATCGCGCTTGAATTGCCGACTTGGCAAGAAAAGAATTCGCGCGTCGACGTAACGCTATTTGACGCGTCCGGCAAAACGCTTGAAGAACGCCGCGACGTCGCCGTGTCCGACTGCGTTCCTTTCGCGGTGATTTTCGACAAAAACTACGAACCCGGAACCTATTCGTTAAAAATCGCGAAGTCGGGCAAGGGAAAAGTCGGCTGGTGGTCGCGAACGCTCGAGGGAAAAGACTACGAAAAAGAAGCGAATCAGGCGCGCCCGATCAAAGACGTCAGCTGGCTAGGCGCGACGCGAGAAGGGAAGTCGGAAAACGTTTTGCGCGTCCTTAGCGTCGGCGCTTTTGACGAAGAATTGGAACAGATTCTCGATTTCTTTACGTTCCGTCCCTCTCAGCCCGACTACTTCATGGGACAAACGAAAGTCAATCAGTGGAGCTGGTTGGAAGCGTATCCTCAACACGGATTCTATAACGACAAGGGCGAACTCGAAGAGATGGGCGTCGGCGTCGCGCAAAACGCGGTCGACGGAAAATTGGGCGTTTTGAGCAATCCGCGTTCTTACGGGCGTAGTTTTCATAACGGCGCCGAGCCCGCCCCCGAAGAATGCGACTATTCCGGCAAAAACTTCCAAGAACAATGGGAACGCGTGCTTGAAGCCGATCCGCAAATTCTTTTCGTTACCGGGTGGAACGAGTGGATCGCCGGGCGATTCGACATTAATGCGCCCTTTCACGGAGCGACGCCCGTTTCCTTTGTCGACCAATATAACGAAGAGTTCAGTCGCGACTGCGAGCCGATGAAAGGCGGACACGCCGACGCCTATTATTATCAACTAATTTCCAATATTCGACGATTCAAGGGCGTTTCTAAGCCGGAACCGACGAAAACGAGCCCGATTAGCGTCGACGGAAAATTTGACGATTGGAACGACGTCGCGCCGAGATTTTACGACACGATCGGCGACCAAGCGCGGCGCGATTGTCGAGGTTGGGGCGAAGGAACGCGATACGTCAACGACACCGGTCGAAACGATATTGTCGAAGCCGCCGTTTCTTACGACGACGAAAACCTATATTTCTACGTCAAGACGAAGAACCCGATTATAGGCGATCCGAGTTGCGAGAATTGGTTTACGCTACTGCTTGACCTCGACGAGGACGCGAAAAACGATTATTGCGTCGAATCGAGCGCCAACGACAAGGGCTTGGCGCTGAAAAAGGTCGGCGACAGCGACGAAAAAGCGATTCGGTACGAGACGGAAGGCGGAGAATTAGAGTTGGCGATTCC
>JAZUGM010000004.1:0-4653 GCA_045641205.1 Thermoguttaceae bacterium | reverse complement strand
ATCGTCGGCGTCGCGTCGGACGGAACGTTCGTCTTATGCGGAGACGGTCAAACGGCGCTTGAACGCGGAATACGACGCGAACAAATTCTGGCCAAAGTGGCGGCGTTCAAACGCGGCGGGTTAGACGTCGATTGCGAGACGGCGCGATCTTTCCGTTTATATTCCAGATTTTGGGTCGCGTCGCGTTCTCTTCGCGCCCTATATTGGCGCCTTCGTAGTTTCGTCGCGCGAATTGTTAGGCGAATTTTACGAAGAAAATCGTAGAAGAACGCGAGTAGACGGAGACGGAACGTTTTTTAGTATGCGAAAAGTTCGAATCGGATCATAAAACGTAAGGTTGAACGTAAAAATAAATGGAAAACGGAATGCGCCTGAAAATACGAGAGAACCAAAAAAAAGGCTTTGTGAGACTTCCGTAAAACTCTTTAAAGCGCGTCTGACGGGACATAAAAAGTCGACGGCGCACAAGACCAAGAAAGAAGGCTTCGCGCGGATTATGCGGTGGAAGCGCGGTATTAATCTCAAAGAAAAACGTCGGCGGCAAGAATTGATTTTTTCTTTTTAACACTGCTCGATAGGGGGAATCGGCGTTGAAGTTGCATCGACGCGCAAAAAGTTTACTATGTAAACCAGCGCCGTTCTTGACTTCGCGTCGTAAAACGCGCGCCGTCCCAAACGATCGTTATACTCTTCGCCTTTGAGCTTTTCCACCCCAAAGATGGAAAAACCCCTTCGAACACGTAGTGTCGTCTGGAAAATTTCAAGGGTAATGAGTATACAACGAATCGATTAACTTTTCCCTTGATTTTTGGCGAGACGCGGAAAGATCGATTTTACCAACGCCAAACTCTACTCCGTCAAGGAAGAAGGCGGAAGAACGGTTGTTTTGCGAAAAGAAGGAAAACGTTGGTTTAGTTCTTATCCTTTTTCCCAAATTATCCCCAAGGGGCTAGGTAAAACAACCATATTATGATAAAATCAAGCGTAATATACAAAAGCGGCTTCAGCGTCGCTACAACAGACGTCCTTTCTTAGGAGAAAAAATGAAACGCAACGTACTAACACAGTTCGGCGCCGTCGTCGTCGCGTCGTTATGCGCGGTCAACGTTTGCGCGTCGCTCGCGCAAGATACGAAAGCGGAAGCGCCCAAACAAGCGATGCGCGAAGTTCCGTTCGTCGACGTCAAATTAGACGATAATTTCTGGGCGCCTCGCATTGAAGCAAATCGAGTCGTCTCCGTGCCTCACAACATTAAGTGGTGTGAAACGGAAACCAAACGTATTAACAACTTCAAAGTCGCGGCGGGACTCGTCGAGGGCAATTTTGAAGGCATTTATTTTGACGATTCCGACGTCTATAAAATTATCGAGGGGTTTGCGTATTCGCTCGCCGCTCATCCCGACCCGGAATTAAAAGCGAAAGCCGACGAGTGGATCGACTATATCGGCAAGGCGCAACAAGACGACGGGTATTTGATGAATTACTTCGTCATTGGGAAACCTAACGAAAAGTGGACGAACCTCGGCAGTATGCACGAACTTTACTGCGCCGGGCATATGGCGGAAGCCGCCGTCGCTTATCAACGCGCGACGGGCGACGACAAATTCGTTCAAATCAACCGACGCTTGCTCGATCTAATCTGCAAACGTTACGGTCCGAACGAAGGTCAACTCAAAAACGTCGCCGGGCACGAAGAAATTGAACTTGCGCTCGTCAAAATGTACCAACTCACGGGCGATCGTAAATATCTCGACGAAGCGAAATTCTTCATCGACACGCGCGGCGTCGCGGAAGGACGCGAAGTAGGACTCTTTGGCGAATATTGTCAAGACCACAAGCCCGTGCGCGAACAAACGGAAATCGTCGGACACGCCGTCCGCGCGATGTATCTCTATTGCGGCGCCACCGACGTCGCCGGGTACTTCAAAGACGAAGCGTTAATGAGCGCGATGCGCCGTATCTTCAACAACGTTACGCGCAACAAGATGTATATTACCGGCGGCATTGGTTCCTCTCGACATAACGAAGGTTTTGAAGAAAACTTCAAGTTGCCCAACGGCGACGCGTATTGCGAAACTTGCGCCGCGATCGGCATGCTTTTCTGGGCGCATCGTATGAACCTTGCGACGGGCGAAGCGAAATTTGCCGACGTTATGGAACGCTCGATGTACAACGGCTTTATGTCTGGTTACGGACTTAACGGCGATTCTTATTTCTACGTCAATCCGCTTGAAGCGAATGGAAGTCATCACCGCCAGCCGTTCTTCGGTTGCGCCTGTTGTCCGTCGAACGTCATCCGTGCGTTGCCGTCAATTCCCGGTTACGTCTACGCGACCGCCGAATCGACCGCCGCCGCTGAAGCCGGAACCGGCGACGATACGCTCGTGATCAATATGTACGCGCAAGGCAAAGGAACCGTCGAACTTGCCGACAAATTCGTCGACGTCGAACAATCGACCCGCTATCCTTACGACGGAGTCGTCTTCGTAAAAACGACCGTTCGTATGAAGGACGAAAACGCCGCCCCGACGCCTTTCTTCGTCAAAGCGCGCGTCCCCGAATGGTCCGGACTCGAACGCGAAGCCGACGGCTATCAAACTAGGACGATCGAGCCGTCGAAAGATAACGCGCGCGTTTTCGCGCTCGATTTCCCGACGCCCGTCGTTCGTATGGTCGCCAATCCGAACGTGAAAGACGACTTGGGACGCGTCGCGTTGCAACGCGGACCGATCGTCTATTGCTTCGAGCAAGCCGACAATCCGAACGTCCGAATCGACCGCATTATTCTGGCGAAAGACCCCGAATTCAAGGTCGAGACTCGTAAAAACTTCATCAAAGACGGTCGCGTCAACGACGCCACCAAGGAAGCCGAATCCCGAACGGTCGACGTGATTACGTGCAAAGATTATTTCGGTAACACGTTGACCGCCGTTCCGTATTGCGTTTGGGACAACCGCGCCGCCGGGCGTATGTGCGTTTGGGTTCGTCAAGCGGGTCTTGACGTCGCGCCGGAATCGGAACTTGGAAACGCCAAGAACTGGATCGACGCCGACGGCGAGCCGATTCTTTACAAGCCGCTTGACGAGTCGCTCTTGACCGACGCCGATCCCAATACGCTCTTCGCCGATATTGAATTCAGCACGTCGAACCCGTCCGACTCACGTTCCACGCTCGACGAAACGAATCAAGCGGAAAAACCAAACGGCTCCGGCGACACGGCTTCCCCCCGTTCCACGTGGTGGGATCACAAGGGCACGAGCGAATGGCTCGGATACGACTTTGTCAAGCCGCGAAAATTGTCGAGCGCGACCGTTTATTGGTTCGACGACCGAGGTATTAACGGCGGCTGTCGCGTTCCGGCGTCTTGGCGCCTCGTCTATCAAGCGCCCAATTCCGACGAATGGAAGCCGGTGGAAACGAACGACGAGTACTCCTGCGATATGGATCGCGACGTTACGATCAACTTCGCCGAAATTGAAGCGAAAGCTATTCGCGTCGAAGTTCAATTACAAGAAGGATTTTCCGGCGGCGTCTTACGCTGGGTCGTTAAATAGTCCTTGAAGACGATCATACGTCAAATTACAAACGTTGTTCGTTCTGTTTGAGAGCCTTTGGACGTTCAAGCGGGACGACGCGTTTTCTGTCAAAAAACAACGTAACCGTTCACGGAAAGCCGCGTATCAACGATACGCGGATCCGCTGAACCGCTAAAAGACTTCGCTAACGGTGAAAAGCAAGAGCTTGACGGCTTTCTTACTTTCTAAGTTTGGGCGTTGTTTTTAAACGAGTGTTCTCGAACCGAACGTATCCGCGCATCGTTGATGCGCGGCTTTCCATTGTACGCGGATTTTCGTGAACGCTTACAAAATAACGACGTTCACGATTTAGGAACGTCAAAGGAAAAAAACGCAATGGACGGAACTTCAGCTCTTGATTGGACTCTATTTAATCAAACGTTGAGCAAGGCTCAAAACGTCGTAATCGTCGGGCACGTTCGTCCGGACGGCGACACGATAGGAAGTTCGCTCGCTATGAAACGCGCGCTCGAATCGCTTGGCAAAAAAGTCGTCGCTTTTAACGCGTTCGCAACGCCTTCGAGCTTGAAGTTCCTCGATCCTAACGGCGAAATTCGCAAATTGGAAGAAGCGACGCAAGAAGAACTCGATTTTGCCGCGAATGCGGACGTTACGACGTCGATCGACGTTAGTTCTTGGGCGCAACTTGGCGCTTGCGGCGATTTCTTCAAGACAAACGAAGGCGGCGTCAAAGTCGTAATCGACCATCACGCGGTCGCCGACCAAATCGGGGACGTTCGTTTCGTCGATTCGAACGCGGATTCGGCGGGCAGTCTAGTTTTTGACGCGATCAAGAGCCTCGGCGTTTCCTTGACGCCCGAAATAGCGTTTCCCCTTTTCGTCGCCATATCGAGCGACACGGGCTGGTTTAGGTTCGGCTCGACCTCCCCTTCCACGTTGCGTCGCGCGGCGGAGCTTGTCGAGTCGGGCGTTCGCGTCGACGAAGTTTACAAACTTTTGTACGAGCAGGAAAGTTACGGTCGTTTCAAATTGCTCGGCGCCGCCGTTTCAAACGGCGTGAAATTCCTCGGCGGCAAGGGCGTTTTTTCCGCGTTGAGTCAACGCGATTTCGAAGCGG
>JAZUGM010000003.1:0-2549 GCA_045641205.1 Thermoguttaceae bacterium | reverse complement strand
ACGATCCGACTTAGAAAACGCATTCGTGCGCGGCGTCGCGCAAATAGCGCGCGATTAGCCGATCATATACGGGCGCGACCGATTCCAACAAGACGTCGCTTTCGGGCAAGACGTCTCGCCAATTTTCCGGCGCCGGATTCGCGGGATCGACCGCGACCAAGCGACGACGAGACGCTTGATAGTCGGTGAGGACGTAAAACGTTTCGTTTTGCACGACGACGACCGACGACTCCGCTTCAAAACTCGGAAAGAGCGTTTTGAACTCGAGGGACGCAAGGTCGTTCGCTTGGCGCAAATCGGCGAAGAGAACCTTGGCGCCGTAAGTCGACTCGTTTTGATAGACGAAGAGCCAATTTTCGTCGTCGTCCGTATTTGCGGCGCAGTTTCGCGTGGGGTTCTCGCGGTCTTCGAAGACGAGAACGTCGGAATCTTGCGCGTCTCCTAGCTTATGATAGTAAATCTTTTGATATTCGTTTTTAGCCGTCAGTTCTTGACCTTTGGGCGGCGCGTCGTAACGACTGTAAAAGAACCCGGCGCCAAACCAAGAAATCGACGTAAATTTCGCCCAGTGAAGCTCGTCGCTAAGACGCTCGCCCGACTCGACGTCTAAAACGAAAATATCGCGCCAGTCGGAACCGCTCGTCGAGGTTGCGCACGCGGCGTAACGACCGTCTTTAGAAACGGAGAGATCGGAAAGCGCGACGGTTCCGTCTTCGGACAATTTGTTCGGGTCGATTAAAAGGCGCGCTTCGCCGTCTAGCGACGTTTTCGTATATTGAACCGACTGATTTTGCAAGCCGGAATTCGTCGAATAGAAATAGCGTCCGCCGCGTTTCCAACACGCGCCTTGACGCGCGTAGTCGTACCGCGCCAGCATCTCCTCGCGCAACTCCTCGCGAAACGGAATTTGCGCTAAATAATTTTGCGTCGCGGCGTTTTCTTCTTCGATCCATTTCGTCAGTTCGGGCGTCTTTTCCGTTTCCATCCAACGATACGGATCGGCGACTTGAACGCCGAAATATTCGTCGACCTGTTCGCAAGTCGGCGCTTGAGGATATTTGTAATTCGGCGTTTCTTGCGCCTGTAAACCGCCCTGTAAGGCGAGCGTCGACGCCGCGAAGAGCGTCGCGCCGATTTGTGTCGAGAGTCGCATTTTGTTCCTTTAAAAAGTTGGAGAAGGGAATTAAGCCGGACTGCGGTCGGCGTCGCGCTTCGCAAATTTTGCGACGAACGAGGGCAACGCCGCTTCAAAATCGACGCCGTAAAATCGCGAATTCGGATTGGCGAGCGTCGCTTGAATCGATTCTACGACGAAATCGACCGCAAGTTGAAAAGATTGGGAAAGCGTCATACCGCGCGTTAAACCGGCAAGAGCGGCGCTTGCGAACACGTCGCCCGTCCCGTGATAACGCCCCGGCAGTTCGTCGCGGAAATACGAGAAAAACTTTCCGGCGACGGAATCGAGTCCGACGACTCCAAGTTTGCCCGGCTCGAAAGAAACGCCCGTCAAAACCGCTACTTTCGATCCCAACGCGACAAGCTTATGCAACAGGTCGGTTATATACGCGAGATCGTAGCCCGATTCGACGTAAGGCAATCGCAACATCGAAGTCGCCTCCGTGAGATTCGGAACGATCACGTCCGCTTTCGCGCAGAATTTCGCCATTCGATCCGCGAACTCTTGGTTGAAACCGACGTACAATTTGCCCGCGTCGCCCATAACCGGATCGACGAAAACAAGATTGTCGTTAGTTCGAAAATCGTCGATCAACTTTTCCACGAGCGACGTCTGCTTGAACGAGCCGAGATAACCGGTGTAAATCGCGTCGAATCCGATTTTTTCCTTGCGCCAATGCGCGGCGATCGGCGAAATTTCGCGCGTCAAATCGCAAAACGTAAAGCCTTTGAATTGAGTATGCGTCGAAAGAACCGCCGTCGGAAGAACGCACGTTTCGATTTGAGCCGCAGAAATAACGGGCAAGGCTACCGTTAGCGAACACTTCCCAACGCAAGAAACGTCTTGAATAGTCAAAATTCGTTTCATAAAACGCTCCGAATCGCGCGCCGCTAGGCAAACGCGAGATTGTTGAAGATCGATTTCTGCAAAACCGCGCGCCCTTGCGCACGAATTACGTTTTGCGCCTTCATTATACCCAAAATTAGATTTTACGATACGTCCCGACGCGCGCTTTTTGCAAATAGGGTAAAAAACGCGTTGGGATTCGGACGATCATTCGCGGTACGACAACCGCCGAATATAATTCGACGGTTGTCGTGGAATGTCCGAAAAACGCTTGATTTCAGATTCAGAAGAGAATATTCCGCGCGTTTTATTATTCAACCTCAACCGCCGCGTTAAACGCGGGCGGCTTACCGTAAATTAGCTTCAGATCGTGGAACCGTAAACGTTCGGATTCTCAAATCAGAAGAAAATATTCCGCGCGTTTTATTATTCAACCTCAACCGCCGCGTTAAACGCGGCGGCTTACCGTAAATTAAGGTGGGGACGCCGGTCCGTAAACGTTCGGATTCTCAAAGTCGACGAACGT
>JAZUGM010000002.1:0-8058 GCA_045641205.1 Thermoguttaceae bacterium | reverse complement strand
CGCCACGAGGCGTATTACAATTATTTTCCGCAAGACGAGATAGGTTTGTTGGCTACGGAAGACGCGTTGGGAACGACTTTGGAACTTCGAGTCGGTAAAACGCCCGTCTTGTATGAAATTAAAGACGCCGAGCGTTCCGCGCTTGGCAACGATAAAACTACTTCTTTTACGGCTCGAGCGCTTCGGGTCAAAAACGCCGGAAATTGGCAAAAGGTTTCAGGGCGCGTCGACGTTTCCGTCAACGGCGACGCGACGCGTTTGCGCATCGGCGATAGAATCGTCGTTTCCGGGAAATTGGCGCGTCCGAAAAGACAGGGTAATCCGGGCGAGCGCGACCGCGTTTTTTATTATCGTTCGCAACGCGTTTTGTCGACGTTTTCCGTCAATAGTTTCGACGCCGTAGAGATTCAATCCGAATCGCGCTTTCCTTTTATGATTCAAGTCGCGCGAATCTTGGAAAAGACGCGTCTACTCGCGTCGCGAACGTTACGCGCGCATCTCTCGCGCGAGAACGCCGCCGTCGCTTGCGGTATGACGTTCGGCTTTCGTAATGAAGTCGACGACGAGACAAACGACGCTTTTCGCCGAACCGGCGTCGTTCATCTCCTTGCCATATCGGGACTTCACGTCGTTTTAGTCGTCGGCTTGTTCGTTTCGATTTTGCGACGTCTTAATTGTCCCGAAACGATCGTAAGCGTCGCGACGCTTTTCCTTGTCTTTTTTTATTTAGGTTTGACCGATATGCGCGCGCCTGTGATTCGCGCGACGATTCTGATCGTCGTCGCAAACGTCGGCGTTTTGATCGGGCGTCGAGGGGTTACGTTAAACACGCTTGCCTTTGCCGCCGTTGTGCTTTTGTTGTTGAATCCTTGCGAATTATTTCAAGTCGGCGCGCAACTTTCGTTTCTTGCGACGGGCGTTTTTCTTTGGTCGTCGCGCATAACCGCGAGTGAACTCGCGGAGGCGTCTTCTTCGCGTTACGCCGCGATTTTAGAACGACGTCGCGCACTGGCGCAAAAAAAAGACGAACTCAAGGAAAGCGTAGAACTGACAAAAGACGCGTCGAAATTCTTCATTTTCCGAAACGATACGAAAAAAAATCGCGCCAAGGACGTCGACGTTCTTGAAGTCGAAAGGACGAAAAACGCCAAACAAGAGGAGCAAAGGTCGACTTTCGGGGCGCGCTTTCGTTATGTTCTTTTTTCGCTTGGTCGTCGAATCGGCGGTTCGATTTGGGGCAAACTTCGCGCCGCGACGGTCGCCGGTTGCGCGGTATGGGCGACGAGCGTTCCTTTGTTGTTACGAACGACCAACTTGGCGACGCCGATCGCGGTCGTCGCGAATCCTATAGTTTGGATACCTGCGACGTTGGCGCTGACCTTTGCGTTTCTTCTTGCTTTTGCGGGTTTAGGCTCCAGTATAGCGCCAGGCGTTTTTGGCGCGATCGTTTCCTTGCTGAGTCCGTTGACCGACCTCTTCTTTTCTTTTCTCTTAGGCGTAGTCGAGTTATTGGCGCGTCCTAGTTTCGGTTCCTTTCATACGTCGGCGCCGCCCGTCTGGACGCTTGTTCTTTTCTACGCGCCCCTTGTGTTTTTGACATTGTTTCCGCATTTACGACCTAAGCGCCGCGTTTTTTTACCCCTGTTTGTTCTGTGGACGTGTTCGTTTTGGCTCTCGAGTTATTACGAACAAACCGTCGTCAAGCGCAACGAGACGTTGCGCGTCGAAGTCTTGTCGATCGGACACGGAGTCGCCGTCGTGGGACTATTGCCCGACGGACGCTCTTTTTTGTGCGATTGCGGAAGTACGGTCGGGCCTCGACGCGTGGCGCGAATCGTTTCGAAGATTCTTTGGGACGCTCATCGTTCGTCGATTGATTTGGCGATCGTTTCTCACGCCGATTTTGATCATTATTGCGGAATCCTTCCTTTGCTCGAACTTGTCCCCGTTGATCGCGTTTGTTTTTCGCCATATTCTCTCGCCAAAAACGGCGACAAATTGACGGAACTTCTCAAGGCGTTGCAACGCGCGGGGACACGGACGGAAACTGTCGTCGGAGGCGAGACGTTGGCAAGACTTGGCTTTCCTGAGCTTGCCGTTTTGCACCCCGTCGACGATTCGTTCGACGACGCGGAAGACAGTTCCAACGCGAATAGTTTGGTAATTTCTTTGTCGTACTTAGGACGTAATTTTCTGTTTCCCGGCGACCTAGACGTAGCGGGCGCTCCCTTTTTACAGACGCCTTCCAAGAAATACGATCTTATTTTGGCGCCTCATCACGGCGGAAAATCGGAGTCGTTCCAAGAAATAGTCGATTGGAGCGATCCGACTTTGACGGTAATCAGCGGCGGAACCTTTGTGCGCAATCGCGCGTTGGAAGAGGAATTACGCCAAGAAGGACGGTTGGTCGCGCACACGATGGACGACGGTTGCATACGAATAGAAGCGCGACGAAGCCCTGTTTTTCCGAACGGACGGGGAAGGACGACGATTAAGACTTTTCGTTCGGAACGCGTTTACGAAAGCGGCGATTTTTAGGGCGCCGCCAACGCGCGACGCGCTGGATCGTCGCGTCGCGCGTCGATTTTGAAGAAACCGTTATTTATCGAAAGAAAGCTCGGGCGCTGACTTTTTAATTAATTCTTTTTCTTCGTCCGTCAATTCGGAAAGGGGAATCGAGGCGTCTTCGGGACGACGACGCTTCTGATTAATTCGATTGATTAAACTCCAGTTCCGACTTGGCTTTTCGGCGGAGGCGTCTTCAGGTTCCTTTGCGGGCAGGTCGTATCTTGTGAAATCAAGAACTTTCGGCTGTTCGTCGAGCGTCCAGTCGCGCAAGAGCGCCAGTCGGAAGCGCTTGTTCATAAACCAAGTTATTTCCAAGTTAGGTTCGGAATGCGCGCCTTCGACGCCCGTGCCGCGTTGGACAAATTTATAATCGAGTTTGTCGTTATTGGGGTTCTCTTTGCGCCACGCTTCCCCGAATTCGCTCATTAACGGGACGATCGCGTCCGGCCATTCGGCGCGAATCGCTTTTAGCCACGCCGTCATCGAATCGGTAACGTCGGGCTGAAGTTCGCCGACAAGGGACGTTTCCCAACAGACGACGACCCAGCCGAAACCGTTGTTTTTAAAATTATCGGTAAAATGCGAACGCGTAACGGCGAGCGATTCGGCGAGTCCGCGTTCCGCG
This sequence comes from Thermoguttaceae bacterium, assembly GCA_045641205.1. Classification (GTDB taxonomy): domain Bacteria; phylum Planctomycetota; class Planctomycetia; order Pirellulales; family Thermoguttaceae; genus RUG369. The sequence goes on along the minus strand of JAZUGM010000002.1, from coordinate 4,865 downwards.
CCAAGGTTGTGATACGCTTCGATCGGACCGACGCCAAGTCGACTATTGGCGCCGTCTTCGAAACCAAATCGACGCGCGCAAAGAAAATCGCAAGTCCAGCCGTCAAGATTAACGCAGTCGATAAAATCGTTTTTTCCTTGCGCCGCCTTGCAAGCGTGTTCGCGACTTGGATAGTAAGGATAACACAAGGAACCGTCGCCGTCCCCGTTGTCGATTCCGTATTGACTCCAAATCGTGCCTTGCGCGACGTGAATATTTTCTTCTTCTGCTAAATAACGCAAGTTTTCAGCCGCTAGGAACCCTCCGACGATTCCGCGAGGTCGATACCCATCGCCGACCATATTTTCCACGCGTTTTAAACCGTCGTGCAAATCGCGATTAACTTGTTCGCGGGAATTGTACATAGGGGCGAAATACGCGCCGGGTATGAACGTAATTTCGTCTCCGAATTCGCGGTGGAATTCGACGATTCTCTTTCTTAGCGCGACGTAATTCGGACGCGGGTCTTCTAGCGCCAACCACGAAAACGCCCAAGTGACTTTAGCTTCGGGAATAGCGTCCGAGACGGCTTTTCTGAATCTTTCCGCCGCTTCGACCGTATGAAGACGCGCCTCGTCGTTTCCGACGTTAAGATTGCGTCCCGCTTCAATTTGATTGACGCGAATAATCGTATTGATCGTAACGACTCTTTTTCCTTTGACCGACCAATCGGAATTGAATTGCGGTTCGGCTGCCGTTAGGAAAGAAGACAGGGCGTAACAAAAAACGATCGACGCCGCAAAGGTCGACTTCAAAAAAAAGGTTCGTTTGGACAACGTAATTCTCCTTCGTTGAAATGAATCGCGATTCGTTTTGAAGACTCGGTTCGAACAATATTCAACCGCCGTCTTAATGATACTCTTCTAAAAGCGCGTCGCAAGCGTTTGACTTAGTTTTCCGAAAATATTGACGTTTTTTGCAAAATCCGTCATTGGGAACGACGACGTAGAGATCGGCGCGCGACCTAACTTTTTTTGTTGAAACGTCGAATTTACCCAATTTGTTCTACAAAATCGTATAGACAAAGTTTGTTTTTTTTTCTATTCTTGACACGAACGTTAGGTCGACGCGTTCATCAGAGTAGTGAATCGCTCGGATTGTAGAATATTGGGGCTTTGTCGGAACGTTTTTTGATTGAGCCTTAAACGTATCGAAACGACGGCGGGAAAGAAAACACGGTAAAAAAATGAAACAAACTTTTTTGTTTGGATTGGGAATCGCTCTACTGTCAGTGGGATTGGGCGTCGGAGGATATCTTACCGGCGTTCGCGTTACGGAACAAACCGAAGTTAAGTCCTGCGCGCCCACGCCCGTCTTTGCGAGTTCTTCGAGCGAGAGCGACGGCGTCGTCGTTGCGACCGGCTCTTTTAACGCGAACGTCGAGGCGTTTTATTATCTGGATTCTCAAAGCGGACGTCTTTCTGCGGCGGTTGTTTCTCGCTCGACGCCCGCTTTTCAGAAGTCTTTTTCGCGCAATTTGAAAAACGATTTAGTCGAGGCGGCGCAACAGTTGCAAGTTTCGGTTCCGACCTCGCCTAAGTTTTTAATGGTTACCGGCGAATCGGACGCAAATAAAGTCGGTTCCCTTGGCGACGTCGCCAAGTCGCTCGTCTATGTTGCAGAAATCAACAGCGGGATCGTGATGGTCTACGCTCTTCCGGGCGCGAATAGCCGCGATCTTCTTGTTTCATCGGGCGAAATCGTTCTTTGGACTTTTGCGCGTTTGAACGACGGTTTGCAAAATTCAGCGGCAGTCGCCAATCCGCAGCCCGCTGGAAACGGACAAATCAACAACGAACCGCAACTTATCGATTCGGGCTTTTATCGAACTCGATGACAGAAACGGGCGTTCTTGCGCGGAAATCGTTCAAGGAGGAACGTCCACGCGAACGAACTTCTTTTTAGCGGACGCTAAAATTTTACGCACGACGAGAAACGCTAAGCGAACAGGAGGCTCCAATGCGTTTGGAACGCGAGATTTTGACAGGCAGGGACGCCGTCGTTCTCCCTTGGAAAAATATTTTAGCGTCCGTTCTTTGCGTTCTAACGTTGGGCGGATTCGGCGGCAGTCTTGGCGCTCAAACGACAAGTCAAAGTTTGGAACGTACGAATCAAAACTATCGATTATGTTATCAGTCGTGTCAAATAGCCGACCGATCTTCTTTTCGCGAACGTTTGGGAACGAACGAATCCGTCTCGCGACAAGACGTCGAAACGGAACAACCGCGCCGTCCGACGTCGGCGTCCGATATTTGGAACGCGTTCTTATTTGGTTCCCTTCAACCACGAACCGCCGCGCCTAAATTCGCGTTTTCACGTAAGGCTTCAAACGACGATTATCGAGCGACGCATTCTAATCGGCGTCCGAACCGCGCCTTCGATAATAAACCGAGTCAAAGCGTTTATTCGCAGAGCGAAAACGAACGACTTGCCGCAATGAAGCAAGCGGGCGAGGCGCTTGGCGCGCCGAATGGAAACGACGCGGCGAATGCAATAGGACGGAACGGCGTCGCGTTTAATCAAGACGAATCTTACGCCGCCGATAATCGCGCCGCAAGAAGAGCGTCGAACGTTTCAAGCGCCGAAGAACGCCGTCGACGGATCGCCGAATTAAACGCCGTCTTAGACGCGCGCGCGCAGGGCGTCCAACTTGCTTCATACGCCGAAGGAAACGTTTCTGACGCTTTTAACGACGAAGAAGGAACGATCGCGCGCGCCGAACGCTCGACGATTCGTCAAACGTCGGGCGTCGAGCGTCGGAGTCGACGATCAACGCAAAGCTTCGTTCGCGACGAGAACGCAGACGAAACGGAAGTTTTGCCCGTCAGACCGCAGGCGTTGCGTCTTTCTCCGCGCGTTTTTCTCTCGACGGAAGTCGTGCAGTTGCCTCGACCGGGCGCTTTGGTCGAAGAGACGCCCGACGGGAACGCGTTAAACGAAGACGCGTTGGTCAAGGCGACTTCAAAAGAAGAAAAAATACCCGAAATCGAGCCTTTGAAAGAGGAAAAAGACGTCGTTTACGACGTTCCGACCTTTAACTCTCAAAGCGATCAACGGAACGCAAACACGCAAGTCGAAGCCGTCGCGCCTTTGTCGTCGGCTCCTAAGCCGCTTCCGTTGAAATCGGAAAGAAACGATTCCGAATCGCGCGTTTTGCGTTCTAAGGCGAGTTTTATCGATCCGCGTTTGCTTTGATTATTTATGATCGGAAGTTCGAACGCTTGCAACCGTCAAACGTAGCGCGCCAACCGCGCGGGAAAAACGGCGCGGTCATTTTTTTGCCAAGTCAAAGAGACTAATTTCTCACTTTATTTTCTATAAAGGCTTCGACGCTTTGAATCGAAGGAGCGTCGAAACAGTAGTCTTGAATGGACAATAATTTGGGCATATCGTCCAGCGTTTGCAAGTCGTAGTCGCAACGCACGGACAACGATTCGTTTGGAAAACGCTTCGTAATCCAAAGACGAATCGAACGAACGCAGTCGCCGATTCGTCCCGCGTTTTGTCCTTTTTTCCAGCCGTCGTCTTGTCCTTTCTGCCAGCCGTCGTTTTGACCTTCCTTCCAGCCGTCGTCATATCCTTCTTGACGCCATTTCTGGCGCAACTCTGCATCCCACTTGGCGCCATATTTTTTGACGGCGTTTTCGTAATACTCTTGATCTAATAGTTCCAGCATTTGTTTTTCGTACTCCTTGTCTTTCATCTCGTCGGCGAGACGTTTAAATTCTTCCTGTCTAGGCGAGCGTTTCCAGCCGACGCAGGCTTTCGACCAATATCCTAAGAGCGCCAACAAAAGTTGATAAGAGGAAGGGTCTAATTTGACGTCGCGCAAATCGCCAAAGACGTCGAGAATGTCGACGTCCCTTAACTTTGGGTTTTTGCCAAATTGTAGGTCTTTGAGAAACGCCTTCGTCAGCGGTCGAACGTCGAGTGAATCGACGTCGACGCTTTGAACGTCAAAGAAAATTACGTCAAAATCGGGAACGAAGGATTCTAATTCCGGAGGAAAACAACAGACTTCCTTTAGTTTTTTCGGTTTGACGCCCGCGCGATCGTAACAACCGACTACGACGGGTATCGGGCAAATTAATTTTTTCAATCCAACTTTTGTTCGTTTCGCGTTGATCAACTGATATTTCAAGTACAGCGCGACATACTCGAGAAGTTGAACGGCAAGAAAAGGATCGTGCGCCGACTTATGTTCAAAAAAGAAGGCGTAAGCGCGTTCTTCGTCCCTCGCAAGATTCTTCACGTTGTAAATTAGGTCGGATATATGCGCGATTCCATTGCGATCGACCTGTTCTTGTTGACTTGGGGAGATCGTACTCCAGTCGACGTCGACCGCGTTCGTCGCAACGCGCAAAAGGTCGGAGGCGATCGTTAAATCCGTCAGCGCCGCGACGACAAGATTGTTATGCCGACTGAACTTGACTTCGTATTCCTGCAAGTCGGGCGCAAAAAACGATCCGCGCGTCAGAAGCGTCTCGCGACGCAACGCCGTTTCGAACAAGTCGGGCGAATCCCAATCTTTCCACGCCAGAACAAAGTCTAAGACGCGTTTTTGAAAAACGGTCGAATCGTTCGTCGATTTTTCAAGGGAACGACGATTTTCAAGAGAACGACGCCGCGCAACGGCGTTTTCCCTTGCGCGTTCGATCTCTTTTTGTTCCTGCGTTCGTTCTGATTCCATCGTCGCGACGTCCGATCTTTGTGAAAAAACGTTCAAAAAATAATGAAAAGGAACGGCGGAACTGTAAAAGTCCCTCGCTAGATTATACGCGTCGTTAAGAATAAAGTCAAGAAAAAAGTACGCCGTTATTTTCTGT
>JAZUGM010000001.1:0-14762 GCA_045641205.1 Thermoguttaceae bacterium | reverse complement strand
TAAAACAAAAGTAGGAACGGCCAAACGAATTTCTTGTCTTTCCGCTGAAAACGTTCCTTATGACGCTGAATATATTGTAAAACCAACACTAACGACGTCAATAGTTGAAAGACGACGGCGCGCGTTTGCGTCGATTTATGCTCCAGCGGAACGACTATCGGCTGAGCGCCTTTCGAACGGTCTTTGAAAGGAACCGAAAAGACAAGATCGCAAAGTCGGGAAACTTGCGCCCCGAAAATATGAACCGTCGGCTCCGTCGAATAGGAGTCGAAGTCGAGTTCTTGCGCGACTTTGGACGATATTTCTTCAACACGGCGCCTCAAAAAAGACGCGCCGATTCGTCGACGTTTTTCCAAAATAGCGACGACGAAATTATTGAAGATTTGCGCCGTCGCGAGTTCGCGTCGTTGTTCGTCGTCGATCGCTTTTGACAGCGCGTCGCGCGACGCCAAAAGCGCGCTTAACTCGTCGCAAAAGTTTTCAAAGGAAGGCGCGCGACAAACAAGGCTAAAAATTTGACGCAAGGTTTCCGGCTTAAGCGCGGGCGAAAGAGATGCCAACGCGGGCGAATCGTCGGGATAATTGGGAAAACGTTCCTTTAAGACTTTGACGACGGACTCAAATTCGAAACGTGAAGAAAGCGAGTAGCGTTCCGAATCGTCAATATGTACCGTCTCTTGGAGGTCTTGACGTTTGTTCATAGAAGTTTGTTTCCTTGTAGGCGTTCTCGAAAACGCAACCATACGTAAAAAACCGAAAAGCCGCCGAATTTCATTCGACGGCTTTCCGTGAACGGCTACGACTTCTTAGAGGGGTTACCAACCCATTTTCTTGAGGTTTTCAAGGCATTCGCGCGCGGAATCGCAGGAAGTCTTCTTCCATTGTTCTTGTTCGACGATGAAGTATTCCGTACCGGCCTTTTCGTGCGCGGCTTCGAGAATGGGCGCCCAATCGACTTGGTCGTCCGCGTCGCCGACGACGCAACCGTGAACGTCGCCGTTCGATTTGACGTGCAGAACCTTGCCGCGTCCGGGCAGCGCTGAAATCGTTTCGGCGGGCGTCAATTTCGCCATCTTTTGACGCATCGCGTTGTTGCACCAGCCAAGGTCGACTTGCGCGACGACGCGCGGATCGCAGTTGTTAAAGAACGTGATCCACGCGGAAACTTCCGTGCCCTTGATGTAACCGAAATCGCCGGTGTGCCCGTGGAACCCGACGAACATGCCGTATTTAGCGGCTTCTTCGGCGCAAGCGCTCATTTCTTCGGCGACTTTCTTGTTCGAATCAAAGCTCTCGCGCATACGACCTTCAAGTCCGCCCGGAACGAGCAGATATTTGAATCCGACTTCAGCGGCGAAATCGGCGGTCTTTTTGAGTTCGTCGCCTTGGATCGTATTGAAACCGGTGTGGGTGCTGACCGCTTTGAGCCCGACGTCGTCGAGCATTTTCTTCATTTCGGCGGCGCTATAGCCGTGATAACCGGCAAATTCGACGCATTCATAACCCATCTCGGCGACTTCCTTGATGTATTTCGGGAAGGAGTCGTGATTCATAACGTCGCGCAGGGAGTAGAGCTCAAGCCCGATCGGAATGCGTTTTTCATACTTTTTGTATTCGGCGATCGCGGAAGAACTAAGGGGACTAAGCGCGGCGACGGCGGAAGCGCAAAGACCGGCTTGCAGGAAAGAACGACGATTCATCATTGTTTGAACCTTTCTCATATTAATCCAAAACAAACAAGCGGAAAACGGAGTCCGAAAAACGGAGTCTAAACTTGCAACTTCAGAACTCCCCGCTATATTGATTATACGGAAAACGCTTTCATTGTAAAACAAAAAACAGTCAAAGCAAAAAAATTTTTTATATTTTCAGCGAAATTTTCCCAAATTGTTGTTTAGTCAAACGACTCGACAATAATCGACAGGAGCGAATATGGGATTAGGAACAGCTTTAAAAGTCTTCTGGATCGCATTGACAAAAAAAGACGTCGCCGCGCGTTTTGCCGACGTTTTGAATCGACCGACCGTCTTAGAATGCGAATCGTGTAAAAAGCCGTCTTGCGAACGTCAAGAATCGCGCCTAACCGAGTCTATTCCGCGATCGGGTCGTTCGGACGCGATCGAATTATTGGCGGCTTTACAACGCGAAGCTCGTTTTGTCGATTTTGTCAAGGAATCGCTCGACGACGCCGACGACGCCGAAATTGGCGCCGTCGCGCGCGACGTGCATAATCGTTGCGCGGCGACGCTCGAGCGTTTTTTTGCAATTCGTCCCCTTGCCGACGTCGCCGAAGGCGAAACGATTCGTTTAAGCGCGGAGGAAGCGTCGAACGCATCGCGCGTTCGAATTTTCGGTTCGTCAAAGGCGGCGCCCAAAGAAGGCGAATTAACCCTCAACGTAAATCACGCCGGTTGGAAAATTGAAAAAATCGCCCTACCCTGCTGGCAAGGTCGAGACGTCGACGCGTTTGTTTTGGCGCCGATCGAGGCGTCGTTCGACCTCTAACGTTCGTTTCTTGAATGGAATTAATTTAAAATTCAAGAAAAATCCTTTTCGTCGTTTAGAACGTCTTGGCTTTTTAGCGATCTCCTATAAAATAAAGGGACGCCTTTATTGCATACGCGGAGGAGCTACGGAGATTTTGCGAATTGTCGCGATCGCGTTTTCCCGTTGGAAATCGGAGTCTAGCCTTGGTTCCGATTTTCGCGAAGACCCGCGCGGGCGTTTACGCGACGAATTAGTACGATAACGTCGGGAGAAATTTTCCTGTTATGACAAGTCAAGAGCAATTGATCGCCGAACTTCCCAAGCAGTACGATCACCTCGCGGCGCAAGAGCGTCAAACGAAGTTTTGGGAAGAAAAAGGTTTCTTTCACAGCGCCGTCAATCCCAATAAAAAGCCCTATTCGGTCGTAATTCCTCCTCCGAACGTAACGGGCGCGTTGCATCTTGGGCACGCGTTGAACGATTCGTTGCAAGACGCGCTCGTTCGTATGAAACGTATGCAAGGCTTCGAAACGCTCTGGGTTCCCGGCGTCGACCACGCGGGCATCGCGACTCAAGCGGTCGTCGAACGACGTTTGTTCGAAGAAGAAGGCAAGACGCGCTGGGATCTCGGTCGCGAGGCGCTCGTTCAACGTATTTGGAACTGGAAAGACCAGTACCAAGCGCGCATTTTGAGTCAGCTGAAGGCGATGGGTTGCAGTTGCGATTGGAGCCGCTTGCGTTTCACGCTCGACGACGTTTGCGCGAAAGCCGTTCGTTGGTTCTTCTTCAAAATGTTCCAAGAAGGCTTGATCTATCGCGGGAAGAAGCTCGTCAACTGGGACGTCAAACTCCAAACCGCCGTTAGCGACGACGAAGTTTTTCACAAAACGACCGACGGACATTTTTGGTATTTAAACTACCCCGTCGTCGATCCTCAAGAGGGCGAGCCCGAATTTGTAACCGTCGCGACGACGCGTCCCGAAACGATGCTTGGCGACGTCGCGGTCGCCGTTCACCCGGCGCCGGAAGCGGAATTTGACCGCATTGAGAAGGAACTAAAGGAGAAAATCGCGTCGAGCGCCGAAAACGAACGCGCGGAAGCTCAAGCAGAACTCGACGCTTTGATTGCGCGACGAGCCGAAACCCTGCCGCGCTTGGTTCTGTTGGCGAAGATGGCGAAAGAAGGACGCAAGGTCGTCTTGCCGATTCAAAATCGCGAGATTCCCCTTATCGCCGATATTTGGGCGAAGCCCGACAAAGGAACGGGTTGCGTTAAAATCACGCCCGCGCACGACCCGAACGACTACGAAGTCGGGTTGCGTCAGAAATTGCCGATGATTAATTTGCTCAATCGCGACGGAACGTACAACGAAAACGCGGGTAAATACGAAGGCAAAGCGATCGCCGACGTTCGCAAGGAAATTCTCGTCGAATTGGAAGAAACCGGCGTCCTCGTCAAAGTTGAAGACCGCGTGATCGAAATTGCGACTTCCGATCGTTCCAAGACGTCGATCGAGCCGTACTTGAACGACCAATGGTTCGTCAAGATGGATCGTCTCGCGCAAACGGCGATCGACGCGGTGACAAACGGCGAAGTCGAAATTTTGCCCTCGCGATATGCGAAGGGCTATCTCGACTGGCTCTCTGAAAAACGCGATTGGCCGATCGGACGCCAGTTGTGGTGGGGGCATCGCATTCCGATTTGGTTCTGCGACGACGTTGCCGAAGACGTCTTGAAAAAAGCCTTTGCAGGTCGCGAGGACGTCTGCTGGCGTCGCACGGAGAAAAACGACGGCTGGCTAATCTGTTCGCGCGATTCCGAACTGACCGCCGATTCCGTGCCGGGCGGCAATTTGAAGCAAGAAGAAGACGTTTTAGACACGTGGTTTAGTTCGGCGCTCTGGCCTCATTCGACAATGGGTTGGCCCGAAAAAACGGCGGAAATGGACTACTATTATCCGACGAGCGTCTTGATCACGAGTCGCGACATCATCAGCCTCTGGGTGGCTCGTATGGTTCTCGCGGGTTACTTCAACACGGGCAAGAAACCCTTCCAGCAAGTCTTCATTCACCCGAAAATTTTGGACAAGTACGGCGAAGGTATGTCGAAGTCGAAGGGCAACGGAGTCGACCCGGTCGCCGTTATGGAGAAATTTGGCGCCGACGCGTTGCGTTTTGCGCTTTGTTTCCTGACGACCGACAGTCAAGACGTTCGTCTTGCGCTTGATTTCGAGTGCCCGCATTGCGGCGCCGTTATCGAACAAACAAAAAAGAATCGTACGCAACATACGATCGTTTGTCCGAAGTGCAAGGGAACCTTCGCGACGCAATGGGCGGACAAGCCGGAAGAAAAAGCCTTTCCGCTCGGACCGGTCGTCGGCGAGCGTTTCGAAGTCGCGCGCAATTTCTGCAACAAACTGTGGAACGCGGCTCGTTTCGTAATGATCAATTTGGAAGGCTTCAAGCCGCGCGCGATTTCCGAAGACGAGTTGTTTGTCGAAGATCGCTGGATATTGAGTCGTTTGTCCTTCGTCGCCAAGCATGTCACGGAATCCTTGGAACGATTCAAGTATTCGGAGGCGGCGCGAACCCTTTACGACTTCGCTTGGGACGAATTTTGCAGTTTCTACGTCGAAATTTCGAAGGCGCGACTTTTCGACCCGAAACGACGCGATTTGGCGCAAAACGTCCTTGTCAACGTCTTGGACGCCTTGATTCGTTTGCTTCATCCGATCACGCCGTTCGTAACGGAAGAGATTTGGCGCAGACTTGCCGACTTCGCGCCCTCGCGAGGTTTTGGCGAGCCGGTCGAAGAGCCGGAAAGCGTCGCGATCGCCCCGTGGCCGACCTTGCCCGAAAGCTGGATCGACTCGAAAATCGAGGCGCAGTTCGCGCAGTTCCAAGAAGCGTTGCGTTGCGTTCGCGACGCGCGCGCGCGCCAGAACGTTCCGCCTAGAACGGAAGTTAAGTTCTGTATTAAGTGTTCGGACGAAATCGCGGAATTGGTTAAGCCGTTGAGCGAATATTTCGAATCGATGGCGTGTTCAAAACTGGTTGGAATCGGCGCCGACGTCGTTCCGCCCGTCCTGTCGTCCAACGCGGCGTCAATGGCGATGGAAATCTTCGTCGACGTCGCCGAACTGATCGACGTGCCCGCCGAAATTAAGAAAAAAGAAAAGGAAGTCGAAAAACTCGACGGCTTTATCCGTTCGAAAGAACAAAAACTTTCCGGCGATTTTGTGAATAAAGCGCCCGCGCGCGTCGTTGAAAAAGAGCGCCCCTCGCTTGAGGAATTGCGCGCGCAACGCAACGGCGCTTTGCAAACGCTCGAACGTCTGCGATCCTTGTAAAACGCTAAAACTCGAGCGGACGTTTGGGGCGTTAGCGTAAACGTTTTATATTAATTGATTACTAACCCCAAGGACGGCGCGTTTTACGTCGTCCTATGTCGATAAACATAACGGTGATTTTAATGAGTGAATCTTGTAATTGCGGCGGCGCTAAAGTTCGTCCTAATTTCGCCAAGGGCGACGGTCTTGTTCCCACGATCGCGCAAGACTACAAAACCGGCGAAGTCCTGATGATGGCGTATATGAACGAAGAGAGTTACGACGAAACGTTGAAACTTGGCTACGCCGTCTATTATAGTCGCAGTCGTCAAAAGTTGTGGCGCAAGGGCGAAGAGAGCGGCAACGTTCAGAAAGTTCACGATATTTACATCGACTGCGATTGCGACACGTTGCTTTTGAAAGTCGATCAAGTCGGCGGTTCCGCTTGTCACGAGGGCTATCCGAGTTGCTTCTTCCGCAAATTGGACGCCGCTCAAAACGATTACGTCGTCGTCGGCGAACGCGTTTTCGACCCGAAAGAAGTTTATAAAAAGTAACGTTTCGAAGTTACTTTTCGGTTACGTTCCGAAGTTACTTTCCCCTCCGTAAAAACGGCGTGAGACGAGCGCCGCGCGCGTTCGTCGTTTCAAGCGACGTCGGCGTTTGAAAATTTTTGCGTCGTTCGATAATTACAGCCGTTTGACGTCCGCGCGCGTTATTTTTTCTCGACGCGTCGGGCAAGTCGAACTCAGACAAGGCATATTGGCGACAATGGCAGACAATATTTTAAAGTTGGGTATTCCGGCCGGTAGTTTGCAAGAAGCGACGGTCGATTTGTTCCGTAAAAGCGGTTACAACATCACGATCGAAAAGCGCAGTTACTTCCCTTCGATCGACGACGAAGAAATCGAATGCATGCTGATTCGCGCGCAAGAGATGGCGCGTTACGTAGCGAACGGCGTTCTTGACGCAGGGCTCACCGGGCACGACTGGGTTGTCGAAACGGGCGCCAAAGTCGACGAAATCGCCGAATTAGTCTTTTCGAAGGTTAGTCGTCGTCCCGTTCGTTGGGTTCTTTGCGTTCCGGAAAGTTCGCCGGTTAAAACGGTCAAGGATCTCGAGGGCAAGACGATCGCGACGGAAGCCCTCGGACTTGCGGAATCGTACCTTAAAAAGGACGGCGCCAACGCGAACGTTGAATTTAGCTGGGGCGCCACCGAAGTCAAACCGCCGAAACTTGCCGACGCGATCGTCGAAGTTACGGAAACCGGCAGTTCTTTGCGCGCCAACAATCTGCGTATCGTCGACGAAATTTTGCAAAGCACGACCCGATTCATCGTCAATCCGAAAGCCTACGCGGATCCTTGGAAAAAAGCCAAGATCGACAAAATCGTAATGTTGCTCAAAGCGACGCTCGAGGCCGAAGGCAAAGTTTCGCTGATGATGAACGTTCCAAAAGACAAGTTAGACGAAGTTTTGAAGGTTTTGCCCGCAATGCAAAAGCCGACTGTCTCGCCTCTTTCCGATCCCAACTGGGTCGACGTCGCGACGATCGTCGACGAAAAATCGGTTCGAACGTTGGTTCCCGAATTGAAGAGTATCGGCGCGACTGGGATCGTCGAATTCCAAGTTGCAAAGGTTATCGACTGACGTCGCGCGATTTATCTTTTGAATTGCGTCCGACAGGCGACGCTTTCCCCTGATTCCGCGCGAGCGACGAAGAGGAGAAAGCGTCGTTTTGCATATCGTCGCAGGGTAATCGTTCCACTTGATCGCCAAATTTCATTCGACGGCTTGCCGCGTCAAGTTCGCGTGAAAGATTGGACGATAAATTTAACATTTTCACTAAACAACGTTTTTCAATAAGAAAACGTAACAAAAACGGTCGAGAATATGAGAATTTTGCGATTTGACAGCGTTGGCGGCGCTTCCGGCAATATGATTTTGGGCGCTTTGGTCGGATTGGGAGTCGATCCGGCAGTCTTGGAAACGCGACTAAGAAAATTAATTCCCGACCATTTCCATATTCGTCAAGAAGCGAAAAGTTCGTTTGGCGTCTCCGGCGTTTGGCTTGACGTCGACGTTCACGAACATTCGCACGACGAAGAACATAATCATAGCGAACATTCGCAAGACGAAAAGCATAATCATAGCGAACATTCGCACGACGAAGAGCATAATCATAGCGAACATTCGCACGGCGAAGGGCATAATCATAGCGAACATTCGTATGGCGAAGGGCATGCGCATTGCGAGCATTCGCATATTCACGGGCGCTCTTTTGCCGCGATTCGCGAGTTGATTCTGTCGAGCGACTTAGACGAAAAAACAAAACGCGACTCTTTAGCGGCGTTTAGCGCGTTGGCGGAAGCGGAAGCTCAAGCGCATTCGGTTCCCGTCGACGAAGTTCACTTCCACGAAGTCGGCGCGGTCGATTCGATCGTCGACACAGTAGGTTGCGCGCTTGCGCTCAATCTCCTTGAAATCGACGGCGTATCCTTGTCGCCCTTGCCTGTCGGCGAAGGAACCTTCGTTTGCGCGCACGGCGTCTATCCCCTGCCCGCGCCCGCGACGGCGATTCTCTTAGAAAAATACGCGTTGCCAACCTCAAACGACGTCGAGCGTTGCGAAATGCTCACGCCGACCGCGACTTCGCTCTTCGCCGTATGGAAGAAGCTGGAAATTCCGTCGGGCGCCAAAATCGTCGCAAGCGCCAACGCCTTTGGAACGCGCGAAATGAAAACGCGTCCCAATCTTTTGCGCGCGTCGATTTACGAGTATGACGAGAGCGCGGAGTCGACTTCGGCGCCGCTCTATGAAGAAGAGGCGCTTTGGGAACTCGAAGCGAATATCGACGATTCGACGAGCGAGATTCTCGCGTTTGCGTCGACAAAGCTCTTTGAAGTCGGCGCGCGCGACGTCTGGTTCGAGTCGATTCAAATGAAAAAAGGACGACCCGCTTGGAAACTTTGCGCGCTTGTCGACGCCGAAAACAAAGAAGCCGTTCTCGACGCGTTCTTCCGTCAAACGTCGACTTTCGGCGTGCGCGAAACGCCCAAGAAACGTTACGCGTTAAAACGACGCCAACAAGAAGTCGAGGTCTTCGACAATAAGGTTCGCGTCAAAATCGGCTCGAATCTCCAAGGCGACGATTTGACTTTCGCGCCCGAATTTGAGGATTGTCGCGCCGTCGCGGAAGTGACAAATGCGCCGATCGAATCGATTTATCGCAAAGTTTTGGCGCAAAGCGTTAAAAAACCTTGATTTGACGAGTTTAGCGAGTATAATAGCGGAGGTCGGCGCGTTTTCAAAGAGATCGCGTCGTCGCGAACTTGACTTGAAATGGAACGACGCGTCGTCTCGCGTTAAAAGATTGCGCTCGAACGGAGAAACGTTAAATGAACGAAACGTCAAAGAAAAATCCGAAGAACGACGAACCTCTTAGTTCGGAACAACTTGAATCTGAATCTGATTCTAATTCTATTCAAATTGTCGGCGCGCGCGTTCATAATTTGAAAAATATCGACGTTGAAATTCCGCGCAATCAAATTACCGTTCTCGCCGGTCCAAGCGGAAGCGGCAAGAGTTCGCTGGCTTTCGACACGATTTTTACCGAAGGACAAAGGCAATATATTGAAAGCCTGTCCGTTTACGCGCGCCAATATCTGAAACGTTTGGCGCGTCCTGAAATCGACTACGTTCGCGGTCTTCAGCCAACCGTCGCGCTGGAGCAACGCACGCTTGTCAACGATCCGCGCGGCTCCGTCGCAAGCGTCTCGGAAATTTACGATTTTTTGCGACTTCTCTACGCGCGCGTCGGCGTCGCGAGATGTTACAGATGCGGTCGACCGATTCGGCGTCTTTCGATCGAGCAGATTCAACAGGCGATCTTTCAACTGCCGTCCGGCGCGCGTTTTATGATCCTCGCTCCGATCGTGCGAGAAAAACGCGGCGACCATAAGGACGTTTTTAGTCGTCTCGTCAAGTCGGGTTCGACTCGCGCCCGCGTCGACGGCGTTATCGTAGAAATTTCAAATCCGCCGGAATTGGATCCGAAAAAGTTTCATACGATCGAAACGGTCGTCGATCGGCTCGTTTTGCGCGAAGGCGTTCAGTCGCGTCTTATGGAATCGCTAAAAATTGCGGTCAAAGAAGGAGACGGCGGAATATGTTGCCTCTACGAAAAAGAACGGCAAAAGACCGAACAGGGCACGACCCGAAGCGTCTGGAAAGAAGCGTTCTACAGCGTGCGGTTCTCCTGTCCTAAATGCGGCGCGACCTATTCGGAATTGGAACCTAACTCTTTTAACTTTAATAGTCCGCAAGGCGCTTGCCCCGCGTGTCAGGGGCTTGGAAAAGTCGAAGCCTTCGACCCGGAACTCGTCCTTCCAAAATCAGAAAATCTGTTGTTTGAAAGTCTTGCGTCTCTTGCCAAAGGGCTTTCGGTCGTCGCGCAACGTAAATTAACGTCTCTTGCGAATGAATTTGAAAAGGAAGCGCCCGGCGCCGCCAATCTTAAAATCGCCGATTGGAACGACTCGACGCGCAAATTGTTTTTATATGGAGCCGAGTCTAGCGACGTCGATTCGCTTGAAGACGAGTCGCCTAAAAACGGCGCGGAATCGGAAACGCCCTCAAGCGACTCGTCGAAATCTTTCGCTTCCTTTAGCGGACTTCTGCCGACGCTCGAAATTATATACAAGGATTCTAAAAGCGCCCGAGAACAAGCGTTTTTGACTCAGTTGCGCGGAAAAGCGACTTGCGGCGAGTGCGACGGTTCGAAAATCAAACTTGAAGCGCGAACGGTCGAAGTCGGCGGCAAAAGGATATGCGAAGCGCTCGCGTTGACCGTCGCCGACGCTTTGCCTTGGTTCGAAAGTCTAAAGTTCGACGAACCCGAACAAACGATCGCGCAACCGATACTCGAAAAGATTATCGAAAGATTGCGCTTGATGAACAGACTGCGACTAGATTACCTAACCCTTGATCGACCAGCAGAAACGTTAAGCGGGGGCGAATTTCAACGTCTCCGATTGGCGACGATCTTGGGAAACGGCTTGTCGGGCGTCTGTTATATTCTGGACGAGCCTTCGATCGGACTTCATCCGCAAGACGTCGACCGTCTAATCGAAGTCGCAAAAGAACTGCGCGACGCGGGCAACACGACGATTTTCGTCGAACATAACGAAGAGATTATGCGTAGCGCGGATTGGCTGATCGACCTAGGACCGAACGCCGGTAAGGACGGCGGACGAATCTTGGCGCAAGGAACGCCCGCGCAAATCGAGCAGAATCCCGATTCGCCGACGGGCTCCTATTTACGCGGCAAGGCGGGCGTCGCGACGCCCTGTAAGAGGCGGAAATTTGTCAAGACGCGCGTACTGACGCTCGAAGGCGTGCAAACGAATAATTTGAAAGACGTCGACGTCTCCTTCCCTTTGGGATTGTTGACGTGCGTCACAGGCGTCAGCGGCTCGGGTAAAAGCTCGTTAATTAACGACACGCTCGCGCCCGCGATTATAAAACGACTTTCCGGCTCGATTTCGACCGAAGACGCCGAAATCGAACGTCAAATGAAATACAAGAGCTTGCGCGGCGCTAGTCGCATCGACAAAATAATCAAAGTCGACCAGCGTCCGATCGGACGTTCGTCTCGTAGCAATCCGGCGACTTACGCGGGTTTGTTCGACGAAATCCGCAAATTATTCGCCGAAACGCGCGAAGCTCGAAATCGCGGGTATAAAGCGGGTAGATTCAGTTTCAACGTGGCGGGCGGACGTTGCGAAGAGTGTCTTGGACTTGGCGTCCAAAAAATAGAATCGATGTTCCTACCCGACTTATACGCGCCTTGTCCCGCTTGTGAAGGAACGCGGTACGATCGTCAAACGCTTGAAGTCCGCTACAAGAACAAATCGATCGCCGAGGTTCTTGATATGACTTTCGACGAAGCCGCCGTTTTCTTCGAAAATCACGTCGCCATATCAAAAATTATTGAAGCGTTTTGTCAAGTCGGCTTGGGATATTTGACGCTTGGTCAATCTTCCCGTTCGCTTTCCGGCGGTGAAAATCAACGCGTTAAATTGGCGACGGAACTAGCGCGTTCCGGCGCTGGCTCGACGCTCTACATTCTTGACGAGCCGACCTCCGGGCTAAACGCGCGCGACGTCGACAGACTCTTAAAGATCCTTTTCAGTTTTGTCGACGCGGGCAATACGGTGATCGTCGTCGAACACTCGCTCGACGTTATGAGAGCGGCCGACTGGATCGTCGATTTAGGACCTGGGGGCGGCAAAGAAGGCGGGAATCTCCTAGCGACCGGAACTCCTGAAGAAATCGCCGCGCTTGAAGGAAACGCGACGGGTCGTTTTTTGCGTCAAGCGCTCGAAAGAAACGCCGACGCGCAAGCCTTTTAATTATCTCGACTAATATGCGCGATCAGATGAAAACGTCAAATTTTACGAATTTAACTAGACGCGAATTGTTGGCAAGCGGCGTTCTTTGCGGTCTATTCGGCGCTTCTTCTTTCGCGCGTCCCTTCTCCGTTAGGGGCGCGGATGGAGATAAAGAGTCCAATTCGGGCGTGAAAAAAGACGACGTTCCACAAGTCTCTTTTAAACTCAAAAAGAAAATCGAACGCGACGTCGAGTCCTATACGCAAGGGCTCCTTTACGAACTCGACCCCGAAACGAAAAAAGGCGTCCTATACGAGAGCGGCGGACAATACGGGCGTTCGCTCTTGCGCAAAGTCGACGCCGAAACGTGCGAAGTACTCAAACAAATCAAAATTCCGTCGAAATATTTCGCCGAAGGATTAGCCGCCGTCGACGACAAATTGTATCTTTTGACGTGGCGCGAGCGAACTTGTCTCGTTTACGACAAAAAAACCTTTGAAAAAGTCGACGAATTTCGTTATCGAACCGAAGGTTGGGGGCTGACTTATAACGGGAAAAGTCTGGTAATGAGCGACGGTTCCTCAAAAATTCGTTTTTTTAATCCAAGTAATTTTAAATTGGAAAAGACGATCGACGTTCGGTTTGTCGACGCCAAAGGCAAACGACGTCAACTGGAATATTTAAACGAATTAGAATGGATTAACGGGGAGATTTGGGCAAACGTCTACCAGCAAGAGTTTATCGTGCGAATCGATCCAACAAACGGAAACGTCCTTGGAACGGCGATTAATTTCGCTTCGCTAACGCCGAAAAGCCTGAAAGCTAATCAAGAATACGTTCTAAACGGCTTGGCGTTCGACGCGCGCCAAAAAAGACTCTTTGTTACGGGGAAATGTTGGCCGGTTCTCTATCAAATCGCCGTCAATTTTCAATAAACGTAACGCAAGAACTGCTACAAAGAGAGGGTTTGACGCCCGTATTATTGTTATTTTCCAAAAATAACGAATTTTTCTAATATTCCATACAATCAGTAGTCGATAGTTGGAGTGGGCGAGACAGCTTGCGCCCAAGGGTTGAAATTCACGGAAGAAAACGAAACGACGAGCGCGTTATGTCCATAAGATCGATCGATTTACAAGTCAAATTGAACGCAAGTCAAATTTCACGTCGACGCTTTTTCTCGACGATTCTCGGCGCGTCGTTAATTTTGGGCGCTTGCGGCTGTTCGACGACAAAAAGCCAAAAGAAAAAGAACGAAGAATTTGCCGACGAGGACGAAGACGACGACTCTTCCAAGAAGCGCGATCAAGATTCGGATATGTCCGATTACGTCGCGAAAATGGGGCGCGGCTCCAAAGAAAAGAAAAAGGTCTCGCGCGGCGACACGTTTTTATTGAGCGACAAAGCGAGACAAGTTTACGAAAACACGGAACGTTAGAGCAGATCAAACGGAGGAGACGCGGCGGCGTCTAGTTCTTTGAATAATAGTTCGTTTGTCCAATTTCCCGAGGCGCGTTGGTATGATCGAATCGACGAAGCGCTCGAGCGTCCCCCCTACAGTTTCGCGCAACCCGTCGGCGTCGGTCGATATTCCTTTGTCGGAACAAACGAAACGTCGACGCGAAATCGCGATTCTTCAAGCGTTCGTTGCCGCCTTTGTCCTCGTCAATGCAAAATAGCCGACGGTCGGTCGGGTTTTTGTTCCGTTCGTTACAACGATTCGGGCGTCTTACGTTCCCTGCTCTACGGACGCCCCGTCTCGGTCGCGATCGATCCGATCGAGAAAAAGCCGCTCTATCATTTCTTACCAAACACGCCTATTCTGTCCTTAGGAACGCTCGGTTGCAATCTCGTTTGTCAATTCTGCCAGAACTGGAAAATATCTCAGCCGCAACGCGTCGACGCCGCGCGCATCGAATATATTTCCCCGGAAAACGTCGTCAAAATCGCCCAAGCGAACCGCTGTCCAAGCGTCGCGTTCACTTATAACGAACCGACGATTTGGGCGGAATACGTCGTCGACGTCGCGAAATTGTGCCGCCAAGCCGGTATTAAGGTTGTCGCCGTTACAAACGGTATGATCGCGGGACGCGCGCGCGAAGAATTTTACGAAGTTCTTGACGCCGCAAACGTCGACCTTAAAGGATTTACGCGCCAATTCTATCGCGACGCGACGAGCGGCGATTTAGACGCCGTAAAGGAAACGCTCGAATACGTCGCCAAAAAAACGAACGTTTGGCTAGAAGTAACAAACCTTGTCGTACCGACGCTTAACGATTCGCCCGACGACTTGCGCGCAATGTGCGATTGGATCGCGGACAAGCTAGGCGTCGACGTTCCTCTGCATTTTTCGGCTTTTTTCCCGGCGTGGCGCTCGACCGCGCCCCAAGGGACGCCCGTTGAGACGTTGTTATTAGCCGCCGATATTGCCAAAGCGTGTGGCTTGCGTTACGTTTATCTTGGCAACGTGGAAAACGTTTTCGGGCAAACGACGTTCTGTCCTAATTGCGGCGCGAGCTTGCTCGAACGTTCCGCGCGTTACGCGATTCGCTTT